>NZ_JACJPK010000064.1:0-211511 GCF_014696035.1 Trichocoleus sp. FACHB-262
CGCTGTAGCGGCGACGATACTTTGGGGGCAGCCCCACGGGACAATAGCTCGATGCCAGGATAATATTTAAGAGAAGGCTCCTTTTTGTATATACAAAGAGGAGCTTTGTTTATAGCGAACAATTCTGGCAAATATCTTAATTAAGTTTGCTGTTCTGGTATGCTGGCTGATTTCTATAAGCTTACTCTTGCCGTAAGCCAGTACTGTTCATAGTTATGTAAAGAGTATTTTGTACCTATATTAGGGTGCTAATCTGATTCTTAGGGGTAGTTTTAATCATTGTTAGAGTTTGCGGTTCTTAGAGTTGTTCGCAAACCATCAGCTAAGTTAGTTAGAACAAAATAGAGATACATATTGAGCGAAAACTGGATACAGTACCTATACGTTTTATTCTGCGCCGATAACTCGTATGTCGATCAAAAATACTAATATTCCGACTCTGCATGAAGATGCTCCTGTTCCCGCCAACTCATTAGCGAGTGACGTTGATTACTTGCCTGTGGTGATCGCTGACTTGAGTCCTGGAAACCATAGCATGCCCTCAAACAACGACCGTGGAACGTTGGCGTACCCTGCTGAACCCAACTTTTTAGATACTAGTAGTTTTATCTATACAGTGCGTGATGCTCAAGCCAGCCTTGCCGTCGGTATGATTAGTGGCGGTGCCGAAAACGACCAACTGATAGGTAGTACTAGTAATAACGAGTTATTTGGTGGTGCTGGTAATGATCAGCTTTTAGGCGGAGCGGGGGATGATGTACTCAATGGCGGCAGCGGTGAAGACACTCTCTATGGTGGAGAAGGCAAAGATACTTTTGTGCTGACTCCTGGCGAGGGTTCAGATACGATCGCTGACTTTGTGGAGGGGGTTGACTTAATTCAGTTTGGTGGTGGTTTGACTTCTGAAGGAGTCGCTGTGACTCAGTTAGGGAGCGACACTTTGATTCGGGTTGCAGCTACAAACGAGTTGCTGGCAACTTTGATAAACAGTCCATCCCTTCAAATCATTAATCTGCCTGACGTTTCATTTTTCGGGATTAGTTAGACAGAGACCCTAAAATTCTTGAATTCTGTAACCTGAATGTAGGAGGAGGAGTGGCATTTTAGCTAACTGCTTCTCCTATTTTTTTAAGCAAAATAGATTGTTGTAGCGATCGCACTCAAAGACAGTTTGGTAACCGACAGAGAGCCTGAATGAGCCACTACTAACGCCGATTTGTAAAAAATATGCAAATTTCGTTCTGTATAGGTTGTTCCAGACTGAAATTTAGGTAATCTGAGTACGTAAATCTACTTGTGAAGCTGTTAGGGTGATTAACCGCGATCGCTGATTAATTTCGGTTAGTAGTTTTGGGAATCGGTTGATCGCTGGGGGTATCTTAGGGAGAACTGCTACTGCACTGGGTATCTTGTTTAGTAAAGCTATGATGTCTCCTCACTGATATTCCCTAGTTGCGAGTGATGACTGATTATTGCTTTCTAGCCCCCGCTACTTAATGTCTTTACAAAGAAATTTTGTTTTGGAAAGCCCTCTGAAAGCCGATATGACCGTAATTCTACAAGTTGGGGAGCGTGCCATTACGGCCGCAGAAATACTGCCTTTGCTGGCTCGGTACCAGCTATTACCTCAACTACTACGGGAGTTGCTGCTCGATCAGGTCATTACTCCGTATACTTGTACTTCCGAGGAAACAGCTCAGGCTTGTCAGCAGTTTTATGCTCAAAATCAGCTGGGCTCCGAAGCGGCTCAGCAAGCTTGGCTGTCGCAGCGCCAAATGACTTCAGAAGAGTTTGATGCCAGAACTGAGCGCGGGTTGAGAATTGAAAAATTTAAGCAGGCAACTTGGGGAATCAAGCTAGAATCTTACTTCCTCCAGAGAAAAGGGCAGATGGACAAAGTGATCTACTCCCTTATTCGCACCCAAGATGTTGGTATCGCCCAAGAACTTTACTTTCGCGTTCAAGAGGGTGAGCAATCTTTCGCAGATTTAGCTAGAGAATATTCTCAGGGCCCTGAAGCTCAGACAGGGGGGTTGATTGGTCCAGTGGAGTTGAGTACTCCTCACCCCCAGTTAGCAAAAGTGCTAGCAATGAGTCAGCCTGGACAGTTGTGGCCACCCACTCAGCTTGGAGAATGGGTAGTCATTGTGCGGTTAGAAAAATTTATTCCGGCGCAGCTAGATGAACCCATGCGCCAACGACTACTAAACGAACTTTTTAATAATTGGCTGCAAGAGCAGCTCAACCAAATTAACTCTGCTAACACCTTGGGCACTGTTGCTACTTCTGCTTCCTAATGACTTACACTACAAACACAATTCAAGATTTTTTAGCTACTGTACCTGGCTTTAGTCAACTACCTCCCGCTACGATTACGAGGTTGCTGCCACGATTTCAGTTGCTGCGTTATCGGATGGGGCAAGCTATCCTAGTGCGAGAGAAAATGCCCATTCAGATTTCGATTCTGTATGAAGGGCAAGCTCGTTACTTGGGGTACGACCCACGCACCCAACTTCCCAGTACATTGAAGTTGTTAGATTCAGGGGAAGTCTTAGGTTGGGCAGGGCTCCTGCGCGGAATGCCTTGTGAGACGGCGATCGCTTCTAATGAAGTGATTTGTATTACGCTTGCAACCACTGACTTCCTGGAACTGCTTGAGCAAGAAGCAGGGTTTGCGGCTGCGTTTCGTCAACGTTGTGCGTTGGTAGAAGGCTTCGACTTGCTCGGAGCAGAGCTACAGCGTCAACCTATTAATAAAATTACTAATCTCAAAGATTTTACTCAGCAGGTGTGGCCAGACGCTGTAGTCATGAACTTGCCTAAAGGTAGGACGCAGCTCAGCCAACTCGACTCTAGCTTCATTTGGTTGGTCAGTGGCGGCGGCACCGTGACTAACTATCCGGTGGCTAGCCGCCTAAATGGATCTGGTGCTCAATCATTTATTAGTGTTGAGGGACCGACTGCGGCTCGCTTAGTTGGGTTTCCTGCTGCGGTTCTGGGAGAGGTGAACCCAGAAACCAATGGCTCAGCCTTGGTACTCGCTGATGCAGCTGAACTACTACCCCTCTCAGAGGGTGAGGTTGAACTGGATACGGGAGAGGTAGATATTCCATATGCACCGGAAAGGGTGCCGGGAGATTCGACTGCCGCCCTTACACAACAGGCTAAGGGAAAACAGAAGTATCCCTACATTCGAGCGCGAGGACCGCTCAATGCAACTCTGGCTTGTTTTCAGATGTTGGCGCAGCATCTGGGATTACCCTTCCGTCGAGACGTGGTGCAACGAGTTCTGACGAACCAAATGGATCGCTCGGGCAGTATGTCTCTACAGGTCTGTGGCGCGATCGCAGAACTAATGGGATTAAATGCTCAACTGGTTAATGTCCCGGCTGCGACTGTGAGCCGTCTGCCAGCCCCCGCCTTGATTCGTTGGCAAGATAGCTGCGCGGTGCTGTATGAAATTAGTGATAAAGCGATCGTGCTGGCGGTTCCAGAAACAGGAATTCGGCGACTGAAACCAGCGGACTTTGCAGAGGTCTGGGGACAAGAAGGTCAGGTTTTACTGCTAAAGCCTACCAAACAAACGCCCAAGCAGCGGTTTGGTCTCGGTTGGTTTTTGCCATCGCTGATTCGGTATCGCAAGGTTTTAATCGAAGTTCTGATTGCTTCCTTCTTCGTTCAGCTATTCAGCTTAGCCAACCCCTTGATGCTGCAAATCATCATTGACCGGGTGTTGGTCCAAAATAGTTTGGATACCTTAAACGTCCTCGGCATCTTCTTGATTCTGATGGCGTTCTTTGAGTCGCTGTTAATGAGCTTGCGAACCTATTTGTTTGTCGATACCACCAACCGGATCGACATGGCTTTGGGTTCAGAGATTATTGACCACCTGCTTCGGTTGCCGCTGAAGTATTTTGAGAAGCGTCCCGTGGGGGAACTCTCTAGCCGTATCAATGAGCTAGAAAATATTCGTCAATTTTTAACTGGAACGGCGCTGACTGTGGTGCTGGATGCCGTATTTTCGGTCATCTATATCGTGGTTATGTTTATCTATAGTTGGCTGCTGACAATCGTCGCGCTAGCTACAATTCCTCTATTTGCCATTCTTACGGCTTTAGTTTCTCCAATTATTCGGCGACAGTTGCGGGCTAAAGCAGAGCGTAACGCTGAAACTCAGTCCTACTTAGTGGAAGTGATGTCTGGAATTCAGACGGTCAAGGCTCAGAACATTGAGTTGCGATCGCGCTGGCAATGGCAAGAACGCTATGCTCGCTATGTAAGTGCTGGGTTTCAAACGGTCTTGACTTCTACAACGGCTGGAGCGACCAGTAACCTACTCAACAAAATTTCTGGTCTGTTGGTTCTCTGGGTAGGGGCTTACCTCGTGATTGCGGGCCAATTAACCTTGGGGCAGTTGTTTGCTTTCCGCATTATTGCAGGCTACGTCACCACACCTTTGCTGCGCTTAACCCAACTGTGGCAGAACTTTCAGGAAACGGCTCTCTCGCTGGAGCGTCTGAGCGATATTATTGACACGCCGCAAGAGGCAGATGAGCTGGATCGGCAGAACATTCCAATGCCTACGATTCAGGGGGCCGTCACTTACGACGATATTGTCTTCAGTTTTAACAAGAATAGTCCGCCTCAACTCAACCACATCAGCATCGAATTTCCTGCGGGGATTTTTGTGGGTGTGGTGGGGCAGAGTGGTTCGGGTAAGAGTACTTTAATGAAGTTGCTGCCGCGTCTCTATGAACCCGATTCTGGGCGTATCTTGATTGATAATTACGATATCAACAAGGTGGAGCTATATTCCCTGCGGCGACAGGTGGGGATTGTGCCACAGGAGCCACTACTGTTTGATGGCACTGTGCAGGAAAACATTGCTCTAACTCAGCCAGATGCCACTTCTGAAGAGATTATCGCTGCGGCTAAAGTGGCAGCGGCTCATGACTTTATCATGACTTTACCGAATGGCTATAACACTCGTGTAGGTGAGCGGGGATCAGCACTTTCGGGTGGCCAACGGCAGCGGGTGGCGATCGCTCGGACAGTGCTGCAAAATCCTCGGCTCCTGATTTTGGATGAAGCGACCAGTGCCTTGGACTATGACACGGAACGGCAAGTCTGCTTGAACCTAGCCGATGCATTCCACGATCGCACTGTTTTCTTCATCACGCACCGCCTCAGCACAATTAAGAATGCGGACATGATTTTGATGATGGATCGGGGTTCGGTTGTCGAGACAGGAACTCACGAAGAACTCATGGACATCAAAGGCCGTTACTACTGTCTCTATCAACAACAAGAGTCGCAAATGTAGTGCAGTTGTTTTTAGGAGAGAGCTTGAAGCTAAAGAGTCGGAGGGGTGGCGATCGCCAGCTCTCTTTTTTTAATCACGTAAGGGTTAAGGTGTAGCCGTAAAGTTTCATCAAACTTTCTCAGTAGGCTATTTCCTGAAGTGAAGCGAAATTGCTAAAAGAGAAGAGAAGACTACCCTCTAAAGGTCAATATTGCAGCAATTGATTTTCAGTTTTTGCAAATCTTGGCAGGCTAAAGGGCACGCTAACAACAGGACTAAGTTCTAAAAGTTTTAAGCGAAGTCTGATTGCTACGTTGCTGGTGCTGGCAAATCCCCCTTTGCTACCGCCCTTGAATTGCGCCACCTTCCCTATCACTCACTAGGTTTATGACGATTAACCAGCAAAATGGAGCCAAGTTGAATCAACAGCTACCTCCCACCCCAGAAGTAGCTTCTTATTCAGCGAAATCAACGACTTTTGACCAACCCGTTGTGCTTCAGCAACCTGCCACTTGGTCACGAGCCATTGTTTGGAGCATCGTCGCTGTCACCACAGCTTCAATCATTTGGGCTTGTGTAGCCAAGATTGAGGAGGCGGTAAGCTCTCAGGGCAAGCTAGAGCCGCAAGGTGCTGTAAAAGAAGTACAAGCTCCAGTTGCAGGGGTCGTGAAAGAAATTTATGTCAAGGAAGGCGATCGCGTTAAGCAAGGGCAAACGCTTCTCAGTTTTGACCCCACCGCAGCGAAGGCCCAAGAGAAATCACTGCTGAATATTCGCATGGCCTTGATGCAGGAAAATCAGTTTTATCGGTCTCAGCTTGCTGGCTTAGCGTCTCCCGCTACTACAGATCAAGCCGCGATCGCGCTGAAGCTACCCGCAGAGATTGCCTCTCTGACTAAGAGTCGCGTCAATCTCTTGGCAGAAAATCAACTGTATCGCGCTCAGCTTCCGGGGGCTGCCCAAGGAGGCAACTTCTCAGTTG
The DNA here is from genome assembly GCF_014696035.1 of Trichocoleus sp. FACHB-262. Taxonomy (NCBI): domain Bacteria; kingdom Bacillati; phylum Cyanobacteriota; class Cyanophyceae; order Leptolyngbyales; family Trichocoleusaceae; genus Trichocoleus; species Trichocoleus sp. FACHB-262. The sequence continues at coordinate 6,285 of NZ_JACJPK010000064.1, forward strand.
AGCAATTGGCTCGCTTGCAGTCCAGTCGAGATGAATTTAACTCACGCGCTGCCGCCGCCCAGTTAGAAACTAAACAGTTAGAGCGGCAGTACAGTCAAAACCAAGTGTCTTTAGCCAACGCCAGAGATAGTTTGGGGGTGAACCAGCGAATTCTAGATGGCATTCGACCGTTATATGAAGAAGGCGGGATTGCCAAAATTCAATACCTGAAGCAAGAACAAGAAGTTCGCTCAGGTCAAGCTGAAGTTGAGCGTTTGGGCCAAGAACAACAACGGTTACAGTTTGCGATCGCTCAAGCTCAACAACAACTGCAAAACACTGTCTCTCAGACGCAAAAAGATGTTTTGACTTTGATGGCGAATAACGAACAACGCATTGCGGAAATTGACAGCCAATTGACCAAGGCAATCGTTGAGAATGAAAAACGGATTGATGAAATCAATAGCCAACTCAGTCAAGCCCAACTAACGTTGAAGTATCAGGACATTAAGGCTCCGACGGACGGCCTCGTTTTTGATGTTAAAGCGGGTGGTCCTGGCTTTGTAGCTAACCCTAGCGAACCTGTCCTCAAGATTGTCCCTACTGACCATCTAGTAGCCAAAGTGTATATCACGAACCGTGATATTGGCTTTATTAGAGAAGGCATGGATGTAGATGTCAGAATTGATTCTTTCCCCTTTAGTGAATTTGGGGATATTAAAGGTAAGCTAACCTCGGTTGGCTCTGATGCCCTACCTCCCGACGAAATTCGGCAGTACTATAGCTTCCCCGCCAAGATCACTCTAGATGAGCAAACGCTGCGAGTCCGAGGGCGAGAAGTGGCATTACAGTCAGGTATGTCTGTCAGCACTAATATCAAGATCCGCCAACGCACAGTGATGAGTATCTTTGTTGACTTATTTGCTAAGCAGTTGGATGGTATGAAAGCGATCAGATAATCTGTTGTGGCAGTCACTCTGCGCAATTGACTCAACTGCTTAATTACTTAAATGCTGGAGCAGCAAGCACAGCCCATGCAAATATCCTCAGTAGGTGCTAGTCAAGCTATGGCTGAGACACCTGCTTGGTTTGTGCAGGCTGTACAACAGCAGGCTGTAGGATTGCCTGGGCACTATGCAGCTCAGTTATTGTGGCAACGAGGAATTCGAGATCCAGAGCAACTTGCTGGCTTTTTGCACCCACAGTTTTACCAACCGACGAGTCCGTTTGAGTTTGGGCAGGAGATGCAATGGGCAGTCGAGCGCTTACAGCAAGCTCGCAATCAAGATGAAGTTGTTGCTATTTGGGGTGACTTTGACGCCGATGGCATTACAGCGACAGCAGTACTTTGGGATGGCTTAGGTCAATTTTTTAGTCAGGGCGATCGCCTGATTTACTACATCCCCAACCGCCTGATTGAGTCTCACGGTCTCTCTTACTCAGGGCTCGATCGCTTAGCAGCACAAGGATGTCAGTTGGTTGTCACCTGCGATACGGGCAGCACCAATCTGGCAGAAATTCGGTATGCCCAAAGCTTAGGTATGGATGTGGTCATTACCGATCATCACACCTTGCCATCTGAGCGCCCCACCGTCACAGCGCTCATCAATCCGCGCTATTTGCTGCCAACTCATCCTTTGGCCCATCTCTCCGGTGTGGCTGTCGCCTATAAGTTGGTGGAAGCCCTCTACCAAACCTGGCCAGAGGTGCCGCAGCAACCACTGACGCATCTACTAGATTTGGTGGCGATTGGCTTAATTGCTGATTTAGTTCAACTCACCGGAGATTGCCGTTACCTCGCTCAGCAAGGCATTGAGCAGCTACAGCAGCACCTGATCAACCATGAGGCTGGAGTGGAACCTGCTCGGCCTGGGATCGCGCGTTTACTAGAGCTATGTAAGAAAAGTGGCGATCGCCCCACTGATATCTCCTTTGGGCTTGGTCCTCGCATCAATGCCGTCAGCCGGATTCAAGGAGATGCCCATTTCTGTGTGGAACTACTCACCAGTCGGGATGAGCAGCGTTGTCAGCAGTTGGCTGAGGAAACCGAGCTAGCCAATATGCGGCGTAAAGCTCTACAGCGGGAAGTTACTTACCAAGTCAAAGACAGATTATCTCAGTTGGACTTGTCAACGACGAGCGTGATTGTCTTGGTCGATACTCAATGGCCCGTTGGAATTTTGGGCCTAGTCGCTGGGCAAATCGCTCAAGAATACGGTCGTCCTACAATTCTGCTCAATGCTGATTCGCCAGATCTTGATTTGGTGACACCCAGCTCAATTACGGAGGGGCAATCGCAGGCTTCAGCTTTGGCTAGAGGCTCGGCTCGGTCGGTAAATCAAATTGACCTCTACCAGCTAGTACAAGATCAAGCTCACTTACTCCATAGCTTTGGGGGGCATCCCTTTGCGGCAGGGTTGAGCCTGCCAGTGGCTAACCTGCCTCTGTTTACTGAAGCTGTCAATCGTCAACTACGCCAGCAAAACTGTGGCATTACTTCTCCCGCTTCTGCCAATCAAGCAGACCTCGTGGTTACAGTAGCAGAGTTGGGCAAAACTTTATTCCGCGAACTTAAGCTGCTGGAACCTTGTGGGATGGGTAATCCTGTCCCCAAACTCATGATGCGAAATTGTTGGTTTGAGCGGGCTTGGCACCGCAACAGCCAAGACTGGCAAGGTAGGAAAGTCCAGTACATTAAAACAGAGTTTGTGCTACGCGATGACTCTTCCTCCATTGGTTTCCCAGGAGTTTGGTGGGGGCACTACAAAGAAGAACTTTCTTCCGGGCGCTGTGACGTTGTTGTAGAGCTAGACTTCAATACCTACGAAAACCGACGACGTGGACAGGCACCGCACTATGAAGTTCGTCTTTTAGAGGTGTTACCTGCCAGCAACGCAGTGTTACTGAGCGAAATTCCACAGCCCGCAGATTGGCTGGTGGACTGGCGAGAGGATCTCAAATCCACTACACCAGATACAGATGTGTTGCTCATGACTCAATGCCCAACTAGTTGGGCAGAATTGCAAGTTTGGTTTCGTCGAGCAGTGCAAGAAGGGCAACGGTTGGCGATCGCTTATCCATCCCCTAGCCTAGTTGCCCCGACTCAGATTTGGCAGCAGTTAATCGGCATTGCTAAATATCTCGGCCGTACGGGTGATTCTGCCACTCTAAGCCAGTTCCATGAAAAGTTGGGGATCGGCGATCGCCCATTACAACTAGGCTTTCAAGCCTTGCACCTTTTAGGCTTTGCTATCACTCATGCAGATCGAGGATTTCGAGTGGAGTATCAAGCGAAAGTGGACCTTACCTCTGTCGAGATGCAATTAACAGAAGTAGTCCAGCAATTTCTAGGAGTGGTTCAAGAAGAACAGTTTCGCCGCCAATACTTCTATCAGGTGCCACTCTCAACGCTACAAGCAGTAGCTCATCAAACGATCTTGCTGCAAACTCATCGCTCACCTCAACTACAGCTAACTGAGTAGTTCTATGCTTTAGCCTTTGTGTCCTGAAATCTGGCTAAAAGTTCTACTGGACCTTACCTTGATATTCACACTTAAATCCTTGCTGTTGCCACTCCTGAATGTTGACATCGCTCAGCGGAATCACATCAGCGCACTTAGGCGTATAAACTTGGCTGACTATGGCCCAGACTAAACTCCGCGCTACATCTAACCCAGTTTTGAGCCAGGACTCACGATTGCCAGGCACGCCTTCTTCTTTAACGATATCTGGCTCTACCCAGATACCATGTGCTCCCAGCAAAATCTGTGCCATCCACTTAGCTCTAGGGAGATGAGTCCCCGAGGTGATCAGCTTCACTTTATGGACTTGCCATTGCCGCAACAACGGAATATTGAAGTAGAAGTTATCGAAAGTGGAATCAGCGCACTTTTCTAACCAAACTTGCCTGATGGGAGCCTCGGAGCGTTGAAAAATGAGCCAGATACAAGGATCTTGTGAACCCTGAGAAATCAGGATAGGAGTTTCAGGATGTTGTTTGGCAAGTTCAGTCACATAAATTTCCCGACGGATACTACCCCCTAAAACGAAAAAAGCATTAACTGGTCCCAAGGCTGCCGATCGCAACACTACCGTGTTAATTAACAGCCAACTGCCAAGCAGTAAGCCGAGGCTCCAAATTCCAATTTTAAGGGGGTGATTCCAGAGCTTGTAGGGCCAAGCTTGGTGATATGAAGTTTTATGACGCTTGCTTTTCGGCTTCATGTTTAGCAAAAAACCTTAATGAACCAAATTTGCATCTCATGCCTTAAAGTTGCACCTTTATAGTCGAACAATTCACCGCAACTTTACTGACTCTTAAAACTTGCACCTCATGCTATCCTGGCGGGCAACACTATTATGATTCTTAGGTATTCTGCTTCTTCTACTTGATTTAGTTGCTATGCGTTACGATTGCTTCATCCCCTAGTCAGCTTAGTTTAATGACCCCTTGATGAGCGTGGACACTGGTTAAACTGTCACATGTTCAGCGTAGTTTAACTCGGTAGTTTGGGTATGTTGAAGCTAATTGTCTTAGGGGTAATCCGACCTTTTGACAGTTTCGCGCATGAGGAGTTGTTGCTGGAGCTAGGGACGTCGCAAGCCCCTTGAAACTCATTTACTGTGGTGCATTTTCGCTTCTGTTTCTTAGGGCTACTGAATATAGAGCCTTACTGCTGAGCCACTGATAGTTAAACGATTTGAGCCAACTTCCAATGAATCAGTCCCCCAGACATTTCCATCTGCTCCAAGTTGCTCTTTGTGGCGGGGCGATCGCTACTGCCGCTACCCTCACTTTGTTTGGTCCTGGTCTTAGTCGCTCCGTGCGGGCGGCTCTGCAAGATAGCCCCAAAACGATTTTGGATGAAGCTTGGCAGATTGTGAATAGCGAGTATGTGGATGGCACTTTTAACCAAAAAGATTGGCAGGCCGTCCGCCAGAGCTTGCTAGGTAAGAACTATAATTCCCGGGAAGAAGCTTATACAGCTCTACGTAAATCCTTAGAGCAGCTCGAAGATCCTTACACCCGCTTCATGGATCCGAAGCAGTACCAAGCGCTAAATAGCCAAACTTCTGGGGAGCTTTCAGGTGTTGGGATTCGGTTGGAACTCAACGAGAAAACTAAAATTCTGACCGTAGTAGAACCGATTGAAAACTCTCCAGCTCTAAAAGCAGGAATTCAAGCGGGCGATCGCATTTTGGCGATCAATGGCAAGCTGACGAAAGGCATGAGCGTAGAAGATGCCTCTAATCTGATTCGAGGCGATGTTGGTACTAAAGTCACTCTACGAATTGACCGAGATACAAAGTCTGCCTTTGATATACCTTTACAGCGGGCTCGGATTGAACTGCCGACCGTACGTTATAGCTTGCGGCAAGAAGGCCAGAAGCGGATTGGCTACATTCGTTTAAATGAATTTAGTGCTCATGCTCCCCAGCAAATGCGGCGAGCGATTCAGGACTTGACGGGCCAAAAGGTAGACGCCTTTGTCCTCGACTTGCGGAGTAACCCTGGTGGTTTGTTGCAAGCGAGCATTGACATTTCTCGCATGTGGATGGACTCTGGCTCGATTGTTCGTACCGTCAATCGCAAAGGCGAGAATGAGCAATTAGCCGCCAATCGTACTTCCCTGACCAAACTACCTCTCGCAGTTTTGGTGGATGGTAATTCTGCTAGCTCCAGTGAAATTTTAACAGGGGCGCTGAAGGATAATGGGCGTGCGACTGTTGTGGGTAGTCAAACCTTTGGTAAAGCTCTAGTTCAGTCGGTCCATTCTCTGTCTGATGGTTCTGGGCTGGCTGTCACAATTGCCCATTACTACACCCCGGATGGCACTGACATTAGCCAGAAGGGAATTACTCCTGACATCAAGATTGACTTAAGTGATTCCCAACGTCAGAAGTTAGCTTCTAACCCGAAGCTAATCGGCACTAAAGATGATCCTCAGTATCTGCGAGCCTTGAATGTGCTAGAAGCAGAGTTCGCGAAGGTCAAACAACCAACTGCCGCTCAACGTCAGAGCCGCAATAATTGTCTAATTCCAGGGCTGACTTGTCGCTCTAATGTGCAATAACTTGTCTAACTTCCAGGTTTAAAGGTCTAAAAGTTAAGCGCTTCTCTAGGGGAGCGCTTAGTTGTTGCGTTGGTTCTTTAAGGCTGTAATCGTAGCTGGCTCACTAGATGTACCAGTTCGGGCAGAATCAGCTTTTGCATAGCGAGCGTAACCGCATTAGTGGAACCTGGAACGGAAAAGATCAGCTTGCTCTGGTAAACGCCTGCTACGGCTCTAGAAGCGATCGCCCGTGAGCCAATTTCTTGATAGCTCAACCAGCGAAATAGCTCGCCAAAGCCAGGTAACGTCTTCTCTAAGAGTTGCTCAATTGCGTCATAGGTGGTGTCCCTGGGAGCAATTCCGGTGCCACCGTTGCAAATTACTACATCGAGCTCTGTTTGTTGGCTGAAAGCTTGGATTTGCGCTTGAATTTGCCCAGGATCGTCTTTGACAATGCTGTACTCAGCTATTCGATGTCCTGCGGCTAGAAGCAACTGCTGGATTACCTGACCACTGCGATCGTCTGCAAGCGATCGCGTATCGCTGACCGTGATCACCGCACAACTAACAACAAAATTTGCTGAATCAGGATGAGGCTGGTGAGGCATGAAATTCTTTCTCCACTTCGCCAGGATCTAAATTGCCCTCAATCCTTATGCCCGCTGCAAAATCTTCAATGGACGACGCAGGAATGAGGGCAGGCTATGGGCTGCTTTTTAGAGGATGAGAGAAGGCAATTAAGACTTACTGAACCCAAGATCGTGCTCTTCTGAATAGCGTTCCATAAACCGCATGAAGCGCTCCCACTCTGCCACGGACTTTATATAGTAGAAGGCTTCCAGTGCTTCTGGTTGACCATTGACAAACTTTGCTTTTACTTCACGTGTAGAGATTTCACCTTCTTCATCAATCAAGTACATACCTGTGATTGTTTCAGTGCTGGTGGAGCTTAAAGCCTTAGGTCGCTCAAAGTAAAACGTCGCCGTACCATTACTGCCGTCGCGAGAACGAGTTACACGGACTTCAGGCACTGCATCTTCGGTAATACCTCTGGAAAATTGAATTTCAGCCATGTCTTTAGAATTAAATCTTAAATGGACAGTTAACTATTCTTAATCATATAGATCAGTTGCCTTAAATCAAAACTCGTTGGCGGTTGAGGAAGCAGAGATAAAGGGAAGTGGCTAGAGGACAAGAGATAGGCAAAGGAAACCCAAGATCGGGTCAGTTGTGCTGGATAGGTAGAGCCTAGCCAACACAACATTACAGGGATGACCTAAGCGGAAACGATGTATGGAGAGCTAATTGCAGGCGATCGCCCAGCATTAACTAAGGCTTGATAAACCATAGCGGTTACTTCAGCACGAGTTGTCTCCCGGTTAGGGTTTAGCTGCCCTACGGTGGGGAAGTTCACTACCATCCGGCGTTTTGTGGCTGTGGCAACAGCACCACGGGCAAAAGGTGGGATTGAACTTTGATCGCTATAGATCCCCAACACAGCTTCATCACCACTCCCCAAGTTCAAGCCATTGACCAAGGAAACGAGCACCTGAACACGCAGCACGTTCTCATTTGGGCGGAAGGTATTATCTGGGAACCCAGAAAGAAACCCACCTCGGTAAGCTTGCTGGATTGCATTATTAGCCCAAAAATCTGCGGCCACATCACTAAAGCTAGTAGCAGCTCGGATGGCAGGCGGATTTAAGGCTTTGACGAGTAGAGCCGCATATTGCGCCCGATTCATCTTCGCGTCTGGTTTAAAGGAACCATCTTCAAAGCCGCTAATGAGTCCTTGACCGCCTAGAGCGCGAATAAAATCTGCTGCCCAGTGACCTTGAATATCGGTGAAGGAGGGGGTGGCTTGATCTGGGTTGACAATGAAGTTAGAGGCGATCGCTGGGGCTTCACCACGAGCCACCAAAGCTTGATAGAGCAAGGCTGCGACTTCCGCTCGGTTGATGTCTCGCATTGGCTCTAGTTGATTCACCTGCGGTTGATTTACCACCATGCGGCGCTGAGTTGCTGTAGCCACTTCATCGGTCGCATAACTAGGAATTTGGGCGCGATCGCTATAGACCAGCAAGATATTGGTGTTACCACCTGTAAACCCTAAACCGCTGACCAAAGACACGATCGCCTGAACTCGCGTCAAGTTTTGATCAGGTCGGAAGGTGTTGTCTGGAAAACCAGAGACAAATCCCATTTGAGCTGCTTTCTGAATTGCTGCCTTGGCCCAGAAATCAGCTGGAACGTCCGCAAAATCAGTCGCTTCTTTTTTGTTGGGTAGATTAAACGCTTTAGCGATCGCCGCAGCATATTGGGCTCTGGTGATGCTGGCTCCAGGCTTGAAAGTACCATCGGGGAAGCCGCTAATGATGCCACGACTGACTAACCCTCGAATAAATCCTTCGGCCCAATGACCTGTAATGTCAGTCAAGCCAACGGGATTCGGAGTGGGCGTCGGAGTTGGAGTGGGTGTCGGAACTGGGGTTGGCGTAGGCGTGGGAGTGGGTGTGGGAACGGGAATAGGCGTCGGAGTTGGAACTGGCGTAGGCGTGGGAGTGGGGGGCGGAACCGGAATAGGTGTTGGTGTCGGAGTGGGAACTGGAGTTGGGGTAGGAGTGGGAACCTCACTGGCCACAAAGTTGATCAGACCTTGAACGCGGGTGGGGTTTAATTGATTGCCAACAGAAATCAGAGTGGTCTTGGTGGCATTGTGTAAGTCAAACGAACCGTTATCTCTAAAGATGTTGCCCCCCGGATCTTGGCTTTTACCTAAATCTGGCAACGAAGTATTCGTAATAACCAGGCCGTCGCTGGTGTTCTTCTCTAAGACGTTACTGCGAAGTACAGGATTGGCTTGACCAGACAGTACGACCCCAGAACGATTTTCAAAAATTCTGTTATCAACGACAAGAGGGGCAGCGTTATCTCCAATGGCAATGCCGTAGCCTGTCTTCTGACAAACATTACGACGGATTTCACCTTTTGCGTTCCGCACCAGCGAGATGCCACTGGCGGCATTTTGAAAAAACACGTTGTCTATAATGACGGGATTCGCTGTCCCGGTGGCGAAAATGCCTTCGCGAGCACAGTTAGTAAACGTACTGTTAGCAACTGTGGGAGCTGTAGACTCTACCCAAACGGCAGTGCCGCGCTGGGCTCGGTTGGTAACGGTGACACCCCGCAGTTGGGCTGTGTTCTCGAGCCGTAGGGTAATGTTTTGCCGCGCAAAGGTAGGGCTGATATATTCGCCGCTGCCTTCAACCAAAACGCCACTACCTTTATTGCTTTCATTGCCTACAAGCGCCACACCTGCGGGAATCACGAGCGGGAACACTTCTCCACTAGCAGCATTGTAGGTGCCTGCTGCTAACTGAATAGTAGTTCCACCACGGGCTTGCTGTAAGGCTCGCTTTAGGGTTTTGAAGGGAGTAGCTTGACTGCCATTGGCAGCATCATTACCTGCCGTAGGATTGACATACAAGATCGAGCCGGAAGCCGATTGAACCATGACTTTGCACCTATCCGCAATCTTTAAGAGCACTTACCTATGTATTGCGTCACGTTAATTTTGTTGATCAGGGTTAGAACCCCAAAAATTTGATGACGTACTAGAGAGCTACAAGGTGTGCAAGTCGATTTTAGGGGCAGTTTTTCATCTTGATAGAGAGTGGCTGATACCTCACGGCTTCTCAAGTCCCCTAGTTGACAGCCCAAGGCTTGGCTGCTGGGCTTTGTAGCGATTCTTAAAAGTTTCTGAATCCAGAAGCTATACTGCTGGGAAAGCGCATCTATTTTTGAGGTCTTTATGGCTTCTCCACAAGCGATCGCCCGACAAGGCGAGCTTCTCAACCGTTTGGTACTCGATCGAGAGACCGCAGAAGAACTGGGTCGAGTCGATCAAATTTGGATGGTGCCAGAATTGCATCGAGTCATGGGCATTATCTGCACGACCGGGTTTTTGAAGGGTAAGAAACAAATGTTTACCCTGGTGCAAATTGAGGCATTTGGCACAGATAGCATTGTCGTTAACTCTAGTCACACCAGCGTCAATCCTGAGGACATTAAACCGATTGATTCCTTGATTGGACGAGAAGTCTGGAGCGACGCTGGCAGTAAAATTGGCAAGCTAACAGACTATTTATTTGACCCTGCGACTGGAGAAATTACTCAATATCTGTTTGTGGCACGGGGCTGGAGTAGCCTGACAGATGGCAGCTACCTGTTACAGCCATCCATGATTTTGGGCTTGGGCAGCAAGCGGGTGATGATCTCCAATAATGCGGCTCAAGAGATTTCTATCTACACCGAGGGTCTTAGACATAAAGTTGCTAAGGTTAGTAGTTTTTTACAGTCAGATTACGCACAAACGAAACAAGATGTGAAATCTTGGCTGGGAGGGATTCAAGCCATTACTAGCCAAGCTAAAGAACAACTACAAACCCTGAGTGTTCAGGCAAAAGAACAAGCGCAAACGGTGGGTGAACAGCTTAAAGACACAACTCAAACCCTAGCGGAGCAAGCCCAAGAGAAAAGCCAAACACTCAAAGAAACCCTAAAAGACCGAGCGCAACTGTTAGGCGAACAAGTCAAAGACAAAACTCAAGCTTTAGGGGAGCAAGCAAAAGCCAATGCTAGCGATCGCGCTGAACCTGAAGTTGTTGTCTCAGTTCAACCGGATACCTCTGTTATTGCCCAGCCAACTCACACCACTGAAGTAATTGTGGATGTCAGCCCGGAAAAGCCTTCAGAATCTGCACAGTAGATTCTATCTTCTATAGGGCAGGCTATTACAACTCCTGGCTCTCCGGATTTTTACTTTTGCAGCTCTACCATGCTGTATTAAGTTCTGGTGTAAATCGGGCGACTAGTCTCGCTAGCAGATGTTACAGCGGCAAGAACTATGTAACGATTGAGGCATCGCGGGTTAGGAGGTGTGGCGATGGTAATCACCGTAGTAGTAATTAATCTCCTGATTAGCTGCTTTTGCTTCTATGCAGCGTGGCAGATTTGGAAATTGCGTCGCACCTTGGCCCAAGTTGCTAATGCTCTAACAGCTTCTGAGCGCAGTACCCACAGTGTCTTATATGGTGCTCCTACTGGAATTTTGCAAGGGCAGCGAGGTGTGAACCAGTTGCGACAACAGTACCAAAAATTAGAATTGCAATTGCAGAAAGTGCAGCAAGTTTTAGGGCTGATAAGTTTCGGACAGGGTGTTTGGCGGCAGCAGGTCAGGCGATCGCAGCGACCAAGAAAGGCGAAAAAGCGTTTTTAGCTGATAGCTAAACCATGAGATAGATTAATGTGTAGTGAAGCATAGAACGCTGATTTAAGCGTCTAAACGCCCAAAGAGTGCTAAGCAGGATGCAGCTTCTAGAGAGCCAATCCGGTAAAATCGGGGCGGTTCCACCTGATCACAAGCTAGGTGGCATCAAATTCAGTTAGATTAATCCGCTAGTTATTGAAAGGTAGAAGCCAAACAATGTCGAATAACCGTTCCGGATCATTCATTGGAGGTCTACTGTTAGGAGCTGCTGTTGGAACAGTGACCGGTTTATTGATTGCTCCTCGGCCAGGACGGGAGACGCGGCAGCTCTTAAAGAAATCTGCGGATGCTTTACCAGAACTCGCAGAAGATTTGTCTACTAGTGTGCAACTCCAAGCCGATCGCCTATCAGAGTCAGCTCTGCGGAGTTGGGATGAAACCCTAGGACGCCTGAAGGAAGCGATCGCCTCTGGAATCGAAGCAACTCAGCGGGAGCAACAGGTATTAGAGCAAGTGCCAGCTTCGGAAGCGGCTGAATCCGATCTAGCTAAACATGATGCGTTCGATAAAATTCACTAACTTGTAGAGTAGGCAGAGTTCAGTGATTGATCCCATTTTTTGGCTAGGACTTTCAATTCTACTGGTGGCTGTGAGTCTCGCAGCAGTCTTAGTTGTAGCCATACCAGCACTTCAAGAATTAGCGAGGGCGGCTCGCAGTGCTGAAAAACTATTTGACACCCTCTCCCGGGAATTGCCTCCCACTCTAGAATCGATTCGCCTGACTGGGTTGGAGATTAGTGATCTGACAGATGACATGAGCGAAGGCGTGAAGAGTGCGGGTCAAGTCGTCAAACAGGTAGATCAGAGTTTTGATGGTGCTCGGAAGCAAGTCCAAAAAGCTCAGACTACTACTCGTAGCGTTTTTGCAGGCATGAAAGCGGCATGGCGCACGTTTAGTCGAACCCCTACTAGTGTCGCTGGTGGTCGTCGCTCCATGGGGCGTTTGCCTCCTCCTTCGCGATCGCCCCTGGACGTGCCGAGCGGTAGCTATAATGCTCGGTCTACATCTGATGCTCTTAGCGAACTTGGAGAAGTGAGTCGGCCAGCTTCGCCGTTGGAAGAGCGTCCATCTACCTTAGAAAGCGATCGCCTTCGAGAAGAAACTCGGCTACAAAATACCAACCATAACTATCCGCCAAGGCGAGAACTGCCAGAGTCAACTTGGCCCCAAGCAGAATCTGCGGAGTCTGAAGAGAAGTCTGTGGAATGGTGAGTTTCAGTTAAGAAAAATGCCATAAGACCAAGCGGAATGATCGGGAGTGGGATAGACTTAAAACCAAAGTTCAACGATGCGATCAGATACGTCTAGATTGCTTCTGGAGCGATCCTGTCGCGACTAGGACTGCTAACTTAAACCAGCAGTCTTTTTTGCCGCCAAACTAATTCACCACCTTAAGTAACGTGCGGTGGGCATCCCCTTGCCGAGGGTTGAGATGGAATACTGGGAATTTCTACTACAGAAAGAGGGCGATCGCTCCTGGCTACCTCTAGAGTCCCCCGATGTGGAAATTTTAGAGGGACGCTATCGAGTGGTTGCCCGCTCTAGCCGCGCCAATACAAGCGTCGAAATCCGAATCACGCATCAAATTGATGACGAAGTATCGCCCAAGCGACGGGCACAAAAACGATTTGGCCGCACCAATAAAGACGGGTTGATGGTGGTTTTTCCCTTTACCCGGATGAAACCCGGATTATGGGAAATTCGTTGCGTGGGCGATCTGATGTCAGACTTTATGGGCCAAAGCTGGCAACATATTGTCTGTCTACAAGTATTACCTCAGGAGTTTGAGTCTGAGACGGATTGGGATCCTGAGTGGGAAATGCAGGATGAAGAAACGACAGAATCCTCCTCGCAATCAAACTCAGCAGTTACTACAGCGACAGTTGCTGATCTGGATCAAGAGCCAACTCAGCATCAGGCCGAACCTGAGCCAGAACCAGATGCACTCACAGTAGAGCCGGAAGTTGCTGCTCAGGCTGAGGCTACTGTAGAAGCAGTGCCAGAAACAGCTATAGCACCTGTTACACCAGAGATTCTAAATAGCACGCACCACCTGACTGATGCCACTGACTATTCTGTAGAACAGTTGCAGTACATTGCTGAGCGAATCTCAGAAGCGGAAGCTAGCCTCTTACCCGAAGAAAGTCCTGACGAATATCAAGTTAGTGCCGCGATCGCGAACCCTGATCCTGAGGCTGTTCAGCCATCTGCGATCGCAGTTCCGTTAGATACAGAAGCTGATTCCCCCGCTTTAGGAGATTTTGCAATACCTGCGACTCCTGATCCGCTGCTAGAAACAGCCGAGTCAGCAAGTTTACCGCTACAACTAGTACTGGCTGAAGCTGCCTATATGACTTCATGGGGACAGCCCTTTACGTTGTCTGGTCGAATTGAATTACGAGAGCCAGAAATTGCTACAGCGGCGATCGCTAGTCTTCCGGCTGAAGTTCGTTCGGGTCAGGGAGAATTATATGTTGGCTTGCGCGATCCCCAAAGCGGTCAGGTTTTGGTTGAGGTGCGGCAGCCTGTCGCCAACCCACAGTTGCCTTATTCATTCAGCTGCACACTCGAAATTCCCTTAAGTTGCAGAACCCGCTTGTTGCTCGGAGAAGCTGGTTTCTACCGCTCAGCCGTCACGACCGTAGACCCGGATTCAGCTAGCGCAGAATCGACCCGCTCAGAATCGATGGACACAGCGATCGCCAGCCAGTCCTTTACGCTCACCGCAGATGTAGACGAGTTGCTAGATGCGATCGCTGCTGACTTGGGTGAAGCTCAGTTGTTGGATTTGCCTTCGCCTACAACGTCAGAGCCTGAGGCTGAGCCCGAACCTGAACCTGCTGACCCTACCACAGACACTCAACCGTCAGAGCGGGCTTATTTAAATCTCTCCTTCTTAAAGGTTGGAGAGCAATCGCAAGATAAGCCGCCATTCTACATTCAACCCTCGACAGGTTCCCCGCTCCCGCCCCAAATCTATCACTCCCATCAATCGGAAGCTGCTAAGACTCCAGCCCTGCCCGTGATTCGAGGATTGCATCCAGGCCAAGCTGAACTGCCCGCAGAAGCAGTGGTAGAAGCAGACATCTCAGAAATTGATGATTCTGCAACGATCGTAGAGGACATGCAGCTAGAACCATCTTTAGCTTTCATCGATCTCGACTCTGACTTAGGAGAGCTTGATTCTGATTTAGGAGACGTTGACCTAGCTGTCGCGGAGATAGATATGACAGCGACAGTAGACTTGTCTAATGACGAGTTGGCTGAGACTGCAACGACTCCAGAGGAGAGTGAGCCTGCGGTAGAGACTACCTCTCAATCTTTGAATTTTCAGGAGCGTTTCTGGGCTCGGCTGAATGCTCTAGCTTCAGATGCAAACCTATCAGAGTGGTTGAAGGAGGATGATAATGATTCATCCAGCACCGCTGATTTAACCGATTTAACAGAACCCCTCTCTGAAGCTGACTTGGCACCTAATTCAGCAACTGAGTACAATTTGGGCACGTCATCAGATAGCTTGGCGGCACCTCAAAACAACGAGATCATTGTCCATCCGACCGCGAGACCTCCAGAAGATTGGTGGGTTGCTCAAGAAATTGTCGTCGAGGATGATCCAGTCATCGCAACGGCTCCACCCGCCGAACCTACCCCCGAAGTGCTTAGCCCTGCTTTACTTGATCCAGATGCGATCGTCCCTAATCCTCAACTGGAAGTCCAAACTGGGGAGTTGGTTTCTGGTAAGCCAGTATCTGTACGAGTCAGAATGCCAGATTTACCCTGCCGAATTTATGTCAAGCTTTGGGTTAACGATCGCCAAACCCGATCACTCCTAGATGGCCCCCGTTGGCTGGTTGACTTTACACCGACTGGGCTGGGAGATTTAGAAGCAACCACTCAAATGACCGTACCCTTCGGCAGCTTAGAGATTCAGTTTGAAGCGATCGCGATTGAAATGGCAACTCAAAGGGAGAGCCACAAAGTGGTAGCTACTAGAATGGTGGTGCCGCCTGATACCCCTACATTGTCATATCCGGAATGGGACTAAGGGATGATGCCAAAGATAGTGAAACGCAAAATATTTTAGGCTGATCTGTGCTCTAACTCTTGGCCAGTCACATTTTTGTTAAAAATCTTTAGCAGATAGAAATTTAGCCATCGATTCGCAGTAAATTCGGTCTTGGAATTGTGCAATCTTAGATAGGAAACTTTTCTATGGCAGCTTCATTTTTGCCCTCAATCCTAGTCCCCGCTGTAGGTTTACTTTTTCCTGCCGTGGCAATGGCTTTTCTGTTTATCTACATCGAGCGTGAAGATCCCTCAGGTATCTAGTTTGGTACTGAATTAAAAGTAGCCAAACCATAAAAACTCTCATAACAAAAAACCACCTACTTCTAAAGGGTAGGTGGTTTTTTACGCTGAGTTTTAGACAAGCAAATGTCAAAAATTCGAGACGATAGAAAATTCTGAGTTAAAACCAGCTTTTGTGTGAATCAAACAGATGAACCTAATCCCGCGTAGGCCCCATAAAAGAAAAGTCCTAAAATGCCAATGGCACCCAGACCTGCAACAGTAGCAACAACCCACAGAGGAATTCTTCCAGTTCCAGACACAGCTTTTACCTCCTAATTAAAATTGAATAAAACTGGCTGATTAAAGAATAGCCAGTTAGCTTACGTCCAGTTAGTTAAAGAAGTAACTGGAAAACAGAATACCCAGAACAAAGACCAGCAGTAGTCCCAAGTACAGTGAAGTACGGTTTAGCTCAACAGGCTGCTTGTTAGGGTTATTAGAAGACCGATCTGCCATTTCTTTTCCTACCGATGAATAAATTGCATAGATGCGATCGCGCCCAAGAAGAAGATGGTTGGCACGGCTAGGGTATGAACAGCCAGCCATCTAACTGTAAAAATTGGATAAGAAACAGGTTGATTGGGAGTATTGGTAGTCATGATCTAGAACCAAAGTTTGAAAACAATTACTTGAGGAATTGATTGATCTGCTCTTTTGACTCGAAGCGATCTTGCACAATTGGCACTTCTTGACGAGTCTGAGTAAAGTACTCGTTGGGTCTAGGAGTACCAAACACATCATATGCTAGACCAGTGCTGACGAAGAGCCAGCCTGCAATAAATAATGCAGGGATTGTAATGCTGTGAATTACCCAATAGCGAATGCTAGTAATAATGTCGGAAAATGGACGCTCACCAGTAGTACCGGACATTCAGATTTCTCCTCTGACAACAACACAAAGCTTAAGTACTATCATACGGAACGATAGAAACAGTCACAAGCAAGTCATCTGCTGAAAGAGCTAATTTCGACCACTTATGACTGCACAATTGTCAAGCAAGTTCATGATTAAGCAGACTTCACTGAGGCTTGATACTTGAGTAAGGTACCTCTTTGGCCAATGACAAATCCTTGGTCAGGACTCAGGAAGACTACTTTGTAGAAATTACCAGGAATGTTTTCTACATCTCGATCCTTAAGCCAAGTTTTGCCGCCATCTAAGCTGCAAAGCAAATTGCCGCTGCCGCCGCTCACCCAAAGCTCGTCCGGAGTTCGGTAAGCCAGGTCCAAAAATCCCCAACTAGTCGCAGATTCTGGGCTGTTTGCGGTCTGCCAAGATTCGAAGTCATTGGCTTCACTAAATTGAACTTGGCCACCCCGCGCTAGCATCCACAGGCGACCATCTGGCGTGAAGCCCATGTTTTGGACTCGACGAGAACTATTGCGGTTATGTGGCTCCCACGCTTCTTGTCCAGGTCGCCAAACAGAGTAAAAATTACCCTTAGCAGAGACAGCGACATATTGGCCATCGCTAGAGCGAGAAATGTTGCGGACGACACCCACTGCTTCCTGAACTTCAGCCTTCCAATTTTTACCGCCATCTGTCGTGCGATAAATGGCTCCAATATCGGTAGTCATTTGAGCTGTTTGGGGACCAAGGGCCAACACCGTATTCGGAGAACCGGGGAGTTTGGCACTGAGGGGAATTCTTGCCCAAGATTTGCCCCCATCGGTGGTATGGAGCAAGAGACCAGGTTGTCCAGCAATCCATCCCTCTTCGCCATTGAAACTAACTGAATCAAAGCGATACTTCTGATCGCCTAAATTGAGGCTGCGAAGTTCCCACGTTTCGCCGCCGTCGTGAGTTTCCAATAGGGTAGAGTTGCTCCCAACTACCCACCCATGCTTGCGATCGCTCGCGAAGCTGATGTCTGCGATCGTGGCATCGGTTGGCAGTTGGACAAGCTGCCAAGGGTTGTAATCCAAAGAGCTTAAATATCGGTTAGCGCAGCTAGCACATAGAATAACTACGGCTAGCAACATTACAATTCGTTTCAGTGTTCTCACAATCGAGTTCATCTCGCTTCAGCCTATACCTGGAATATTTGATCAATAGTGTTTGGTGTTTCAATGAAGGAGCTCAAGGAGCCGCGATCGCGTTGCTGAGGGCGCTCCATTCCTTCACTGCAAACCGTAGAGGCTGAGAAACAGTAAGAACCCCAGCCCCAAACCTCCGAAGATTAGTAAATTTTTCTGCCCAGGGGTGAGTTGGTTGACTCCAAGGCCATAGCTTAAGTTTTCCCGAAAACCGGAAGCGGCACCTGCTGGTCCAACACTGGTAAACTGTGTAACTTTGGCACCGCAAACTGGACAACGCCAATCAGCAGGCAACTCTTCAAAAGCAGTTCCTGGGGGGATTTGACGCTTGTCATCCCCCTTCACTGGTTCGTAGACATAGCCACATGCTCTACACTCATGGCGGTCTAGAGATTGAGGATCAACAGCTTCAGTGCTCATGACGAGAAAAACAGAGGGGTGAGGATTTGATCTAGGCCAACGATCTATATAGAAGATCTATATAAAAGATCTCTTCCTTAAAATATCTGTTAAAGATTATGACACACCCTGTTAATCTTCCTGTCATGTGCCTGTTGTTTCTCACCAAGTGCTAGCTATAAAAATTCTGAAACCATCTCTACGAATTACTTGTAACGGCACCCTGCCACTCTTAGAGCAGCCAGCAAAAGAGATTTAAGATGCAGTAAATGTGTTGAGTGGAGTGATGCACCAGGAATTTATACTCAAGAAGTGGGTAAGTGGGTTGAGTCCTAAGGCCAATTTAGCTTGACTAAAGGATGAACTCGGCAGTTTCTGTCGAGCCACCTCATAAGGCGCTCCAGTTTACGGTGAGCGTGTCAAAATGTAAATGAAAAGCAGCGAAGTTCTTTCACTAAAGCGGTAGTTATTAGCAGTGTTTGTTCTTAGTGGTTACGAGTACTTTTTAGGCTTTTTAATTATCTGTAGCCTGGTACCTGTCCTGGCCCTGAGCGCGTCTAAGTTATTGCGCCCTCGGCTCCGAGGTCCTGAGCGTCGCACCACCTACGAGTCAGGGATGGAACCCATTGGGGGTGCCTGGATTCAGTTCAACATTCGCTACTACATGTTTGCCCTAGTCTTTGTCATCTTTGACGTAGAGACAGTGTTTTTGTACCCCTGGGCCGTCGCGTTCAACCAATTGGGGTTGCTAGCTTTTATCGAAGCCCTAGTTTTTATTGCGATTCTCGTGATTGGTCTAGTTTACGCTTGGCGTAAAGGAGCTTTGGAATGGTCATGAGTCCCAAAGATGCGGCTCAAAATGGCGCAATTTTGCAGCCAAATGAACAAATTATCAACCCCATTGAGCGTCCCCAAGTGACGCAAGCGCTGTCCGAGAATGTCATTTTAACGACTGTAGATGACCTTTATAACTGGGCGCGCCTCTCTAGCTTGTGGCCTCTGTTATATGGAACCGCCTGTTGTTTTATTGAGTTTGCGGCTCTCATCGGCTCCCGCTTTGACTTCGATCGCTTTGGTTTGATTCCGCGTTCTAGCCCGCGTCAAGCTGATTTGATTATCACTGCGGGCACGATCAACATGAAGATGGCTCCCGCTTTAGTCCGTTTGTACGAGCAGATGCCTGATCCGAAGTACGTGATTGCAATGGGTGCTTGCACAATTACGGGTGGAATGTTTACCGTAGACTCGCCTACCACAGTGCGCGGCGTGGATAAGTTGATTCCTGTCGATGTCTATTTACCCGGTTGCCCCCCACGTCCAGAAGCAATCATTGATGCGATCATCAAGCTGAGAAAGAAAATCGCCAATGACTCGATGCAAGAGCGCGGCAAGCAGGGCCAAACTCATCGCTTCTACAGCATTGCTCACAAGATGAAGCAGGTGCCTGACATTACAACGGGGACTTATCTGCAAGTTCCAAGTCGTCAAGCGCCACCTAAGGAACTTACAGAAGCAATGGGCCTACCCGTTCCACCCGCTTTGAAAGCCGCAGAGAAGGAGGAAATTCGTCGTGGCTGAAGAATCTAATGCCCCTGAAAATGGAGCGGAACAGGCTCAGGCACCAGCTCCTATCGTCGAGGCTGGTAGAATCTCCAAATGGCTGAGTGAGAACGGATTTGAGCATGAGTCCTTAGGGCCTGATCGCTCTGGCGTAGAAATGCTCAAGGTCGATCGCGATTTTCTGGTTCCGATCGCGACTGCTCTTTATGCTTATGGTTTCAACTACCTCCGCTGCCAAGGTGGATATGACGCGGGGCCTGGGCAAGAGTTAGTTAGCTTTTATGACCTCACCAAGGTCAGTGACTACAGCGATCGCCCAGACGAAGTGAGAATTAAAGTATTTCTCCCTCGCGAAGATCCCAGAATTCCCTCCGTCTATTGGATTTGGAAGACTGCTGACTGGCAAGAGCGAGAAGCTTTTGACATGTTCGGGATTGTCTATGAAGGACACCCCGACTTGAAGCGCCTGCTGATGCCCGAAGATTGGGTAGGCTGGCCGCTCCGCAAAGACTACATCTCGCCTGACTTTTACGAGTTGCAAGACGCTTACTAATTTGAGGTTGCTGCGAACAATTTAAACCTCACCCCGCCTACGGCACCCCTCTCCTTCAAGGAGAGGGGATGGGGGAGAGGTTTTTTGTTTGAGACTTAAGCTGTTTTTGACCAGGAAACGTAAGGTAGTTTGGCAGCAGTCGCTCGGATTTGATCTGCTTGGGCGACGAGTTGACCGCAAGCATCCCAAGTGCCACTGGTGAACATTTGCCGAGGCCCTGCGCCCATCGTCACGGGAATGGTGAGGTCGCCACATTGCACCTGCATTGCTTCTAGGTCTACTTTGACTTCTGCCTGAGGATTAGCCGCGATCGCATCTTGTAGCCGCTTAGCGTCTTCTGGAGCTGCCATTACACAAGGTACTCCTAACGCCACACAGTTGCCAAAAAAGATTTCTGCAAAACTCTCGCCCACGATCGCTTCAATGCCCCATTTAGCAAGAGCTTGAGGAGCATGTTCACGGGAGGAACCACAGCCGAAGTTGCCGTTGACTACTAGGATCTTGGCTCCTTGGTACTGTGGCTGATCAAAAGGATGCTGCCCTTGGGTTTGGATGCGATCGTCTGCAAATACTTGTGCGCCTAGACCGTCAAACGTGACACAGCGTAAAAACCGCGCTGGAATAATGCGATCGGTGTCAATATCGTTGCCGACCAAGGGCACGCCCCGCCCTACTACTGTCTTAACTTCACTACTCATGATGTTCTCCCCTAGAGTAATTCACGCACATCAGAAACTTTGCCTGTGACTGCGGCAGCTACTACCATTGCTGGACTCATCAATAGGGTGCGACCAGAAGCCGAACCTTGACGGCCTTTGAAGTTGCGGTTGGAGGAAGAAGCGCTAAGCTGACGGCCTTCGAGTTTGTCTGGGTTCATCGCGAGGCACATCGAGCAACCCGGTTCGCGCCACTCAAAGCCCGCTGCGACAAAAACCTTGTCCAAACCTTCGGATTCCGCTTGCTGCTTGACTCGCTCCGAGCCAGGAACGATAAAGGCTTTGACTCCCTCGGCCACTTGTCGTCCTTGAGCAAACTTAGCGGCTTCGCGCAAATCGCTGATCCGACCGTTGGTGCAGCTACCGACAAAGCACACATCCACCTTGGTGCCTTGAATCGGCTGTCCGGGTTGCAAGTCCATGTAACGGTAGGCTTCTGCTGCGATCGGCTGCTCGTCAGCGGGCAACATCTCCGGCGTAGGCACTAGTTCGTTAATGGCAATGCCTTGTCCAGGGGTGATGCCCCAAGTGATGGTGGGCGCAATGTCCGCTGCATCAAAGACTACTAAATCGTCATATTCGGCAGCAGCATCACTGTGTAGGCTTTGCCACCAAGCTACGGCTTTGTCCCATGCTTCGGCTTTGGGAGCAAAGTCGCGACCCTTGAGGTATTCAAAAGTGACTGCATCCGGGTTGACGTAACCACAGCGAGCACCTCCTTCGATCGCCATGTTGCAGACGGTCATGCGTTCTTCCATGCTCATCTGCTCAAACGTGGTGCCCGCAAACTCATAGGCGTAGCCAACCCCGCCCTTAACACCTAGTTTCCGAATGATGTGTAGAACCACATCTTTGGCGTAAACCCCAGGCTTCAGAGTGCCGTTAACTTCGACTTTGCGAACTTTTAGCTTGGCAAGTGCCAAAGTTTGGGAAGCTAAGACATCTCGCACTTGGCTAGTGCCAATCCCAAAGGCGATCGCACCAAAGGCTCCGTGGGTGGAAGTATGACTGTCTCCACAAGCAATCGTCATTCCAGGCTGAGTGAATCCTAACTCTGGGGCGATTACATGGACAATGCCTTGACTGCCCGAGCCAACGTTATAAAAACGAATCTGATGCTCTTCACAGTTTTGCTCTAGGGACTGCATCATTTCTTCTGCCAAGCTGTCGGCAAAGGGACGCGCTTGGTTCTCCGTAGGCACGATGTGGTCCACCGTTGCCACTGTCCGCTCTGGATACAGCACTTTTAGGCCGCGATCGCGCAGCATGGCAAAGGCTTGAGGGCTGGTGACTTCGTGAATCAGATGCAGACCAATAAACAGTTGCGTTTGGCCTGAGGGAAGGATTCCAACTGTGTGTAAATCCCAGACTTTATCGAAGAGTGTGCCTTTGCTCATGCTGACGTTCGGTACTTAGTGCGCTAAGGAATCAATCCACTATTGTAACGTAGAGCTGAGCTTCGCTCTTAGGGAGGATTTTTACCCAACGTGAGCAGAGATTAACGATCGCTTAATTCAAATAGGTTGACGCAGTTGGTCTCGGACTTCCATTAAAATTTGCCCTAACCGATTTTGACCTTTACCGTCCGCACCGCATCCCCAATAGTTGTCTACAGGTGAGTTTTCAACCAACAAGGCATCGCCAGTCGCGAGTAGAACAGCTTTAATTTCAGGATTGATTTCAAATTTACGAAGGACAGCTTTACGCATCACATCGTCTCTAGCTTTTAGCCAATCTGAGCGAACAAAAGGTTTGAGAGTCTGAGCTGTGTTGAAAGCGTCCCTGGGGGTGGGCAGTCTACGAATTTGCTCAGCGTGAGGCGTACCAACAAATTTCTGCGCCTGAAAATAATGCTCACTTGTTAACCACCAATCGCCATCGAGTTCAAACCCATGCCGCGAGAAATTCGTGAAACACCCATAAGGGTTTTCATAGAAGTCATAGAAATAGACAGGCATAACTATTTTGTGTATTTATGTAACGATGAGACAATAGAATATACTCTCACTAAATTTTGTTTATTATGATTCAAACTTTCAATTCACGTTTAGCAAATCGTTTTAGTCAGGCGATCGCACGGATCAGCCGAGGCGCAATCGCAACTGGGCTGGCTTTGGTGTTGGCGATCGCGCTATGGATGCCTGGGGCCGCTTGGGCTGCGAACTCTAACTTGGGCGTTACGCTGGTGTCTCTGCAAGGAAATTTCGAGCAACTAGGATTTCGGCTAGAACCTAAAACTGAGACAGCTTTCATTGGTAAGTCGAAGGATGGGGTGGCGACGGTGCGCCTGAACGTCACGCCTAAAGAGCTGGTTTCTAATGCGGTTTTAGTGGTCCACAAACCGTTGACCAAGAAGAGAAAACCGCAGACCCTGAACTACATGGAAGAGTTTTTGCAGGTGATGCTTCCCGACTGGAATGAAGCCCATGATTGGCTGGCTCAAGGGATTACAGACGCAACTGACTATGGTTCCACAGATTTGGTGGTAGGCGATCGCCGAGTTTATCTGCTGATTCCCAAAACCAAAGAAGCCCTGTTACTAGCAGTGGACCCTTTGGACTACAAGCGCTAACTTAAATTGGTTTGCGGTTCTGAACACAGAATTTTTCAACGCAGCGGGCAAAAATTTCTACCCCCATGCCTAGGGCAGTTTCGTCAAAGTCGAAACGGGGATGGTGGTGGGGGTAGGCTAAACCTTTATTGATATTGGCGGAACCGAGGAAGAAGTAGCAACCAGGGACTTGCTGCAAGAAGAACGACATGTCTTCGCCTCCCATTGTTTGGCATTCGGGGACGATGCCTACCTCTGCCTCGACCACATTCTCTGCGACAGAACGAACAAGGTCCGCGATCGCCCCATCATTAATCACAGGCGGATACAGAGATTGATAATTTAGCTCGTAGCTAGCTCCATGACTTTGGCAGATCCCTGCAACAATCTGTTCAATCCGTTGATGGAAGAAGCCTGTTAGGGCAGGATTGAAATAACGCACTGTGCCGCTCATTCTGGCTGAAGCTGCGATTACATTGGTGGCGGTGCCTGCATGAAGTTCTCCCACGGTCACCACCGCGGAGTCGATGGGGTTGACGTTGCGGGCAACAATTGTTTGCAGAGCGTTGACGATTTGAGCACTAACTACAATCGAGTCTATAGTTTGGTGGGGAATGGCTCCATGTCCGCCTCTACCTTGAATGGTGCAACGAAAGAGTTCCACGGCTGCCATCAGGGCTCCAGTTCTCACACCGACTGTTCCCAGAGGTAAGTTATTCCACAAGTGCAGACCAATGATCGCGTCTACTGCTGGGTTCTGGAGTACTCCTGCTTCGATCATGGGCTGTGCGCCTCCCGGACCTTCCTCGGCAGGCTGGAAAATAATTTTCACCGTGCCCGCAAAGCTATCTCGATGTTGAGAGAGATAGTAAGCGGTGCCGAGGGCGATCGCGGTATGGCCATCATGACCGCAGGCATGCATCAAGCCATCGTGTTGCGATCGATAGGGCACTTCATTTTCTTCTTGGATCGGCAGGGCATCCATATCGGCTCGAATCGCTAATACGGGGCCTGGTTTGCCAGAGGCGATCGTAGCCACGATTCCGGTTTGGGCGATTTCAGTTTGATGCTCAATGCCCCATTCAGTTAGCTTCTGGGCGACAAATTCTGCCGTTAGTTTCTCACGAAAGCCTAATTCGGGTCGCTGATGTAGTTGTCTTCGCCACTCAACGAGTTGGGGTTGCAACGACTGAATAGCTGGCCGAATCCGAGATTGATCGACGGGAAGTGGGCTTAAAGAAGTAGAAACCATAGGGCAGAGTGGCTTGCGACTGAACTACAAAGACAAATAGACAGAAATGATCAGGGAGCGTTAATACTTAGGGTGCCCATCCTGTCTTTATAGTAAAGGGTGAAGCTAGTTTGCGAATTTACTCACTTCTCAACCCCAAGTAGCAAGGGAAGCGATCGCCTAACACCTATCTCCCAGTAATCACACGGCTTTCCAAATGGGTAATCTGACCGTGAATGTGGTGCCGATTCCCATTTCACTCTGTACAGAAATTTGACCGCCGTGGGCCTCAACGCATTTTTTCGCGATCGCTAGCCCCAACCCTGTGCCAGGAATGTTATCTACGTTTCTCGCACGATAAAACGGTTCAAACAAGCGAGGCTGATCTTCGGGAGGGATACCAATGCCTTGGTCTTGAATCTGAAAGGTGACTGTAGTTTCTTGAGCAATCAGCTCAAACTGCACTAAACCTCCGGCGGGCGAATACTTGAGTGCGTTTGAGAGGAGGTTGCTCAAAATATGGCGCAAGAAATTCTCATCCCAAAGGGCTTGAGATAATTCGCCTTGCTGAGTAAAGAGGAATTGGTGTTTCTCATGAGAACTGAATCGCAGTTCTTCAAACAGTTGGCGACAAAACGGAGCCAGGTCTAAGGCGGTGAGCTGACACTGAAGGTGGCCTAAATCAGCTTTACCAATTAAGGAAACTTCGTCGAGTAAATGGGCCATGTTGGTAATGGCAGAGCGAATCAATTGAAAATGGGTGAGTCTTCTCTCCTCGGTTAGTTGGTCTTGGTTATTTTGCAATAGACCTGTGGAGAGCAAAATGCTATTGAGCGGACTGCGGAAATCATGGGACAGAATCGAAACAAATTCCGACTTCAACTGGTTGAGTTCCTTCGCTTTCATCAACTCAGCGGTGCGTTCTTGCACTTGCGTTGCTAGGGCTTCGTTGACTTTGCGTAAAGCTTCTGAAACCTGTTTGCGCTCAATCGCATAGCAGAGCGATCGCGCCAATAACTCGGCATTCACTTGGCGCTTGACCAAATAATCTTCGGCCCCTTGGCGCACTGCCGCGATCGCTAAGTCATCATCGTTGGTGTTGGTGAGAACCACGATCGGTAGATTAGGTGCTTGATGCAGCAAAGGCGGCAAAGACGCTAAGCCCTGACTATCTGGCAAGGTCAGATCCAACAAAATGGCATCAAAGCTGTTTTGCTGGAGATGGACTAGCGCCTCCGCCAACCGCTTGACGTGCAGTAAGCTAAATTGCTTGAACTTAGGCACCCGCAAGATCTCCTGCAACAGTCTGGCTTCCGCGAGATTGTCTTCAATTAACAAGACCTTGATGGCGCTTGCAGACATAATCATGAATTGCGATCTGCTCTCCCCACTTCATCCCGGCGGCAATGTGACAGTGCCCAGCCAGAACTCTTCAATTCCCTTAACAATCTGAAACAGCTGGCTGAGGTTGCGGGATTTAGTAATGTAGCAATTCACATGCAGGTCATAGCTTTGAGAAATATCCTCCTCGTTTTTGGAAGTGGTGAGAACGACGACTGGAATTCGTTTCAGATTGGGATCAGCTTTAATTTCAGCTAAAACTTCTCGCCCATCTTTTCGAGGGAGGTTCAAGTCCAGCAGAATCAGGTCGGGGCGAGGTGCATCCACATACTCGCCCTCTTGCCGCAGGAACGCCATTGCATCCATACCGTTGCGAACTGCTACAACTTGATGCGGGACATTGCTGTTCTTGAGTGCTTCTTCAATCAGGCGAATATCAGCTCTGTTATCCTCGACCAAAAAGATGGTTTTGTACTTTTCGTCCACTTCTACGCTCACGATCGCGCCCCCCTACTGGAATCGTAAAGTAGAATGTTGCTCCCTGCCCCACTTGGGATTCCACCCAAATTCGGCCACGATGGCACTCCACAATTTTCTTGCAAATTGCCAGACCCATGCCTGTGCCCGCATATTCATCTCGCGTATGGAGACGTTGGAAGATGACAAAAATGCGATCGCTAAATCTCGGATCAAACCCAATGCCATTGTCCTTGACCGAGAATAACCAGGCATCTTCTAGCCGCTGCGCCCCAATATGAATTTCTGGAGGATTCTGACTGCGGAACTTGATGGCATTGCCAACCAAATTCTGAAAAAGCTGCATCAGTTGGGTGCTGTCGGCCATCACGGTCGGTAATGGGTCTTGAGTAATCACCGCGTTACTGGCAGCGATGCGACCCCGGACATTTGCGAGGGCGCGATCGAGAGCCGTTTCTACCTCAGTCAGTTCAAATTCAACTCCCTGGATGTCTACTTTGGAGTAAGCCAGCACGTCGTCAATCAAGGTCTGCATCAAGCTCACGCCTTCGACGGCAAAACCAATGAACTCCTTAGCGCTTTCGTCTAGTTTGTCGTTGTAACGCAGCTCTAGCAGTTGCATGTAGTTGGCGACTTGATTCAGCGGCTCCTGCAAATCGTGGGAGGCGACATACGCAAACTTTTTCAGCTCGGCGTTGGAGCGTTCTAAATCTTGAGCCAATTGGGCTAATTCATCGGCTTGGCGCAACACAATGTTGATGATGGCTTTTCTCAGTTCTAACGCCGCTTTTACTTCCACTGGATGCCAGGGTAAGGAAGTCAAGCGCACTGTTTCTTTCCACAGCTCGAAGGACTTGCGGGGAGATAGATGTACTGCCCCTTCTGTCTGCGTTGCGGCAAAGGGCTGATTCGGATTGCCTCCCCAATTAACGGTTTGAATCACCTCTGGACGGAACCACAACACGTAATTTCGTTGAGAAATTGGAATCGCTAGTAGCCCGCTGGCTACGTTCTTGAACCGCTCCGCATCTGGGTAAAGCTCAGAAAGAGAATTGGTATAAAAAACTTCTTCCTGAACTTGCTGCCTCAGCCATTGCAACAAAAAGTTGAGGTCTTCTTCTTTGGGAGTTTCCCCAATTAATGTGCAATTACTGCCAAAGCAAACGGCCGCTCCTTGCGCCCCTGCCAAGTCCAGTAGATTGGGGTTGTGCTTCACCAATCCATCCACAAAGTTTTCTTCTTGGGACATGTAATCCACCAAGGCTGACTGCACGTAGGTCAGCTTCATGCGGTAGTCGTGATCGGCAGTTTCTTCTCGCGCTGAGATTTCGGCAAAGATTAACCGTCCCAAAAATTCACAGGCTTTCCGCAGTTCGTAGGAAACATATTTGGGAGATTGGTGATGGCAAGCAATCAGCCCCCAAAGTTTCTGATCTTTCATCAGCGAAATGGTCAGAGATGCCCCCACGCCCATGTTGTGGAGATACTCGATATGGCAGGGAGACGCACTTCTAAGAATCGAGAAAGTGAGGTCGAGCGATCGCTGCGTCTCTGGATTTTGCGCGGGGACTAGAGCGATCGCCTCAGCATGAGTATCTGGAATCAGCCGAATCCAATTGGAGGCAAATAGCTTTCTGGCAGCTTTAGGAATATCAGATTCAGGATAATGCAGACCTAAATAAGGCTCTAGGTGATCCAGCTTTTCTTCGGCTAGAACCACACCATGCTCGTCGTGGTCAAACTTGTAAAGCATGACTCGATCAAACCCAGTGACTTGCCGCACTTCCTGGACGATGGTTTGGCAGAAGTTTTGGAGGCTGGAGTTTGTTTCTAGTTGGTTAATCGAGGCTCTAGCCAAATGATAGAAGCTGAGAAAGGGGATGCTTTCTTGAGAAAGGGCAGGCTCTAACTCCAGAATCAAAAAGCCATCAGCGCTCCGGTGGAAAACCCCATCAAACACAAAGTAATCATCTCCTTTTTGCCGATTTTTCGTCCAAATCTTAATCGGATTAATTAACTCCAAGCTGCTATCTACTAGCCCTGCCCTAATCCGTTCTACTTGAAATGGATCGATTAATTCATCTAAGGCTTTTTGTAAAACATTTTCAGGAGTAATCCCAAATACAGCCAGCGTATTATTAGTGACTTGGACAATTTTTAAGTCTGGTTCCGATAAAACTAGCAGAACTCCATGCGGCTGAATTTGATTATGAAACTGAATCGGCGCTTGCTCCAAATAAGCGAGATGAAGCTCTTGTGCTTGTAAAGGGCCTACCATAGATAATTCTCTTCCAGCCTCTGGAAGCCGCAAAGTTAAGGTGTGAATCTAGTCTCGAATGCCTGACCGTGGACACACGATGGATAAGAGTTTTCGTATATCTTGAATGATTAATTGAATAGAGAACCAGTTAGCAAAAACATTCTGATATCCCGATTCTTTACTGCAATATTTCTACTGCAATAATTCACTCTTGCCATTGAAGCTACAAGAATGAGGTTGCAGCTCTAAATCGAATTGAGTTTGCGATCGCGTTGCGCTTTCTTCCCCTAATCTAGGCGCGTTCAAAAGTCTACCACGATGATCAAACAGGCATTCTAGAGGAAATATTAAAAAGTAAACACTCAGCTAATATTGCTAATGCTTAATATTTAATTAGTAACTCTTTGAAATAATTCGAGATTTATATCTGTAAATCGATATTGTTGGGAATATTACTCTACTCAAATACGACAGTACGATTGCTGTAAACCAACACCCGATTTTCGAGATGCAGTCGCACCGCTCTAGCTAAAACCACACGCTCTAAGTCTTTGCCCTTGCGAATTAAATCATTAACCTCATCGCGATGGCTGACGCGCACGACATCCTGCTCAATAATTGGCCCTGCATCTAAGTCTTCAGTTACGTAATGAGACGTAGCGCCAATGATTTTGACCCCACGCTTGTAAGCTCGCTGATAGGGATTTGCTCCTGCAAAAGCAGGCAGAAACGAGTGATGAATATTAATTACTTGAGGAAAATTACCAATAAAGTCAGCGCTCAAAACTTGCATGTATTTAGCCAGCACCACTAACTCAATGCGGTACTGCTGAAGTAGAGCTAGCTGCTTGGCTTCTTGCTCAGCCTTATTCTCTTTATTGATAGGAATATGGTGATAATCAATGCCAAATTGTTTGGCGATCGCGCCTAAATCTGGATGGTTGCTAATAATCAACGGAATTTTAGCAGCAAACTCTTGAGCCCGTTGTCGCCAAATTAAATCAAATAAGCAATGGTCTTGGCGGCTGACCCAAATGGCAATTCGAGGCACCGCATCCGAAAAGTGTAAGCGCCAATTTGCTTGTAGAGGTTGAGCGATCGCATTGAAAGCAGGTCCAATGAGATCACGCGGCAAATTAAATCCTTCGAGCTGCCACTCAATCCGTGTCAGAAATAGCCCTGCCTCAAAATCGGTGTGCTGATCCGCATGAATAATATTGCCGCCATTGGCATAAATAAAATTGGCGATTTTTGCGACAAGTCCCCTCTGGTCAGGACAGGAGACTAAAAGGGTTGCGGTAGGGCTAGTCATATCAAACTCAGACTGAATGATTTAGACGCATAACGAAAAGGGGCAAACCAAAGCTCACCCCTTCATCATCACCGAAATAGAACGCTCAACAGCTTATTCTGCTGGAGGCGCAGGAGTAGACGAAGTGCCAGGGTCAGGGCTTGCTGACGAGTTGGAACTTGGACTGGCATTGTCTACCGGAGGAGGGGATTCAGGGCTAGAGCTAGCCTCTTCTGGAGCAGGCTCAGGGCTAGGAGTCGCATTCTCCGCCGAGGGAGAGGCAGATGGAGCTGGAGTAGGAGCTTCGGGTGCTGCTTTCCACTCCGACAGTGGACGACTCACAGCATTGTTAAAGTCTGGAGACACCAACAAAACCGATAACTCTGGCGTTCCTGAAGTCGCCGGATCAGCTTGAGCGTACCAAAAGCTCTGATTAAAGTCAGGTTTACCCAAAACAAAACGGTGAGTTTTCTGATCATTCAGCTTCAGCTCAATCGTCGCCGTGGGTTGGTCTAAACCAAAATCTGCTTTCTGAGTGAGAGGCGCTTTAATCGTGCGATCGCTCCTTCCCGTTGCCAGCAAACTCAGCAAGAAAGCCACCGAAGCATCATTCGCCGGACCCTCCTCCGGAGCCTTCAACAACCACTGAGACTGAGGTTGCTTAGATTCAGATTGCTTCTCCGTTGGTTTTTCTGTAGCTTGTTCAGTCTGCTTCCCTGGAGATGGAGACGCACCAGACTTTGCTTCAGGAGTAGGAGCTTTGACAAACTCCAACCTTTGCCCCGATGTCGTTAGCGTCAAAGCTTGAACCTGAGACTCCTCAAAAGCAAAAATTCGCTGCCCCGACCCTTGCACTTGCTGCTCTTGGCCCTTGCCACCCCCACGAATCTCATAAAAATAGACAAAGCCCCCCAACCCGCAGGCCAGTAAGAGCAAAATCAAAGTTTTCGAATTCAGCTTCATACTTGTATTGACCGCTCACCTCGTAATGCCATCTTCGACCTTGGATTTTAGATTTTGGATCGCCGCAAGATCATTCCCCTCACCAGAGTTCCATAGTGCTCTGAATTCACTTTTGGAGGGTATCTGGGGGACACAACCGTCCCTCAGCGGGGGTTTGGGAGCGAGTGCCCCAAGGCTCGGATTCTAGCGGCGTCGCCACCACATCACCCCAGCAGTTCCAAAACCCAACAAAGGCAACACGGCCAGCGACAACCAACCCACCAAATTCGCCTGCTGCGCCGTCATCGTAATCCGGCGGTTCTTGTCCTCCTTCGGACGAATCGATAGAACCTGGTCATCCCGCTTGCTCAGCCAGCTTACCGAATTAAGAAAAACATCTCCATTTAACTGCTGACCAAACAAACCATCCGTAGCAAAACTAGAATTACCCACCACAACCAGACGAGATTCAGATGGCGTTTTATTAGCCTCAGTAGTTGGTGTAGGACTAGGGCTAGGACTGGGACTAGCAGAAGGAGAAACAGACGGGCTAGCAGATGGGCTAGGTGAGGGAGAAGCCTGAGCAGATCCCGTAGCCTGAGCCGCCTTGCTTAGCGCCACACCTAACACCAAAGGCCCTTGGCGATCGCGCTCCGGATTAAACTCCAAGTTTTGATTTTTCAGGTCACTTTCCGCCCAACTTTGAGGACTCGTGACCAACAAAGGCGTTTCCTGCACCCCAGAAACAGGAGTCGTTTGAATCGGTCTTGCGATCGGATAAATCGAATAGCGATTGCCAAAATCCTTAGTAATCGGGTGATCGCCATACTGATTAACCACTGAGGCGGTCGGGCCTAACTCAGCGATTTGCTGAGCCGAAGCATTGATCGCAATTCGGTTGCCTAGGGTCACACCCCAATTTTTGAGTAAGCCCTCTAGCTTTGGGTCTACATTGGGGTCAATCATTAGCAGCACACTGCCCCCCTGCTGCAAATAAGCGCTCAGCTCCCTAACTTCCTTGTCAAACAAAGCTTGCTTGGGGCCAGCTACTACAACTGCTGCTGCATCTTCAGGTACAGCAGGTTGCTCGACCAAGTTCAGCGGTTCACTGATGAAGTTTTTCTCTTGCAACAAAGCTTTGGCTTGGGCTAAACCCCTTTGACCCTCATCCAGGGAAGACTCTCCGTGACCTTGCAGAAAGTAGATTTTGGCTTGGCGATCGCTCGTAATCTGCTCAATCGCATTAGTCAGTCGGCCCTCTGACAACCGCTCACTCTTAAGGTTCTGGAGAAAACGGCGTTTTTGGCCTGCCTCAATATAGACATCGCCAATATCCTGAATGCCAAAAGATTGCGCCAAGCCTGGTTGAGCTTGCGGATCAACCATCTCAAAATTAAACTGCCTTGATTGGCGCTTGTATTGGTCTAACAAAGCTTGAGTCGGGCCAGAATTTGGATTAGGGCTATTGGGGTCCATAAACACCCAAACTTTCACAGGTTGGGGCAAGCGCCTCAAGATACCCTGTGACTGAGGAGCAAGGGTGTAAAGTTGATTTTCGGTCAGGTCAACTTGATTGGCATAGCGGACTCCCAGGAAATTAATCAAACCTAGGATGACGACAACGGCCAGCGTGGAGAGGAGCGCATTAGTGCTGGCTTGAGTCGAGCGTCGGCCCCAAAAGCCAGAACCGGGTTGGCTTTGGAGCAGCAGCCAGACCCCAATCAACACAATGCCAGCAACGGTCAGACCGACCGGAATGCTGCCCCAGTTGCCAGACACAGCTCCGGCGGATAAGCCTATAACTACCAGCACTGGCCCAGCCCAGAAGAGCCATTGCCAAGATTGCTTGAACGATTTCCAGGTGGTAGGAATTTGTTTCATCGACTTCTACTCAACCCTTAACAGGGATAGTACTTGCAAGTGGCTTTAGCCAGTGACCCACTCAGCGTGGACGCGGGTGCAATGGCTAGATTAAGAGCGCTGGAATCTGAGCGCTTCAATAGACTGGGCAGTCAAAAACAAGCCCAAAATAATGTAGCTCACGAACAAAATTAAGCCGCTGGTATTCACTACACCGCGAACCAGATCGCCGTAGTGCTTCAGCAGCGATAAGTGCCCGATGGCGTCACCCACAGGCCCCCCCACTACTATGGCGATCGCCTGGATCGACCAGAGAAGTAAAACGAGGGCAAACGTCAAAATTGCCGCCAAAATGCTGCTATCGGTCAATGAAGACAGAAACATGCCCAAAGATAAAACTGCTGCGGCCATTAGAATCAAGCCACCGTAGCCAGTTAACAATAGCGTGGGATTTAAGGGAGGATTCGCAGCACTTAAAGTAATCGTTTCGTAAACTAGCAAGGGCAACACTAAGGTGATGAAGAAAGTGAGAACTCCTAGCAGCTTGCCTAAGGAGACCACCCAGTTGGTTACGGGAGAGGTGGCTAGCAGTTCCAATGTGCCCCGCTTGCGTTCCTCGGCGTAAAGCCCCATTGAGAGAATGGGCAAAATAAACAAAGACAAAACTCCCATCAAGCCCAAAAAAGCTTGAATCAAGGCATAAGCTGCATCAAAGGGTTGCCCAATTTGGTCCGCAGCGGCGGCAGTTTGCAGGGTGTCTTGCAAGGCAATTACAAAGAAAAAACCTGATAAGAACCAAAACACACCCGCGATCGCATAAGCCAAGGGAGAGGCAAAGTACCCCTGCAACTCTTTGCGATAAATCGCCACAATATTGCTAAGAATCACCCGCATTACGCTTCCTCCTCCGATTCTGCTGACTCAGACACGACAGCAGTTGTTGCTCCAGGCGCGTCTTCAAGGACTGGTTCCACTTCCGCCCCAGCGCTCAACTCAGTCTCTGCACTCGACTCTAAAGCTTTTTCTTCGGTCATCGTCAATTGCAAGAACACATCCTCTAAGCTGGCCTTAGTCCGGCGCATTTCGTAGAGACCTAAACCTCCCCCCACGACAGCAGCGGCAATATCCCGACCTGGATCGCTATCGGCTTCAGCTACTACTCGCACCCGACAGCGCTGAGGCGTGAATGCCTGGTCTGCTACTTCTTCGATTTGCATCGGCTCTACCAAACGCACACCGGGAATGGGTTGCACTAGTTGTTGCACAGTGTTGACATCGCCGTCCACGTCTAGCTCATACCCCGACCCCGCATTGAGTTGCGCCATCAGATTTTCAGGACTGTTCGTTGCTACTACTCGCCCGCGATTGATGATGGCGACTCGGTTACAGGTCATGCTGACCTCAGGCAAGATATGCGTGGAGAGAATTACTGTATGAGTCCCGGCTAAGTTCTTGATTAAGTTACGAACTTCAATAATTTGTCGCGGATCTAAACCTACCGTCGGTTCATCTAAGATAATCGCCGGGGGATCATGCACGATCGCCTGGGCAATGCCTACTCGTTGGCGAAAGCCTTTAGATAGCTTGCGAATTAAGGTTTTGCGTTTTTCAACCAAGCTGCAACGCTCTAGAGCTGATTGAACTTGTCGAGAGCGATCGCCCGCACTTACGCCTTTAATCCGAGCCACAAAGTAGAGAAACCCCTCCACCGTCATTTCTGGATAGAGCGGCGGCGTTTCGGGTAGATAACCAATGCGTTGCCTCACCGCCATCGAATCTTCGTGGACATCGTAGCCCGCGACTCGCGCACTGCCACTCGTTGCAGGTAAGTATCCAGTCAGAATCCGCATGGTGGTGGTTTTTCCAGCCCCGTTTGGTCCCAAAAACCCCAAGATTTCCCCTGGTTCTACCGCAAATGTCACATCTTGAATCGCAGGGGTTGAGCCATAAACCTTGCTCAACTGTTCAACTTCAATCATGCAAACTTCACTCCCAGGAGTTGTTCATTCCGACAGTTACCCTGATACGTGGCAACAATTTCCTAACTCAACTCAGCTTTAACTTACAGGCCACGCTTTCAACTCACCCCAAAAAGCAATGCGCCTTGCAGTCTGGCAGGATACCAAAATCTGGGATTAACTGCAATTCATCGCCACCTTACCTATAAGGGCTGCTTTGCTGGGACTCCGATCGCCCGGGGAAATTCACTAGGGGTGGGAGCCACTTTGCGTAAGTAGAGACAGTGCCGCATCCCTTGGCTAACGGGGGTGCTGCATTCTTCGATCGCGGCGATCGCGCCACCCAGCTGAGCCACCGCCGGACGCAATGCTTCGGTTTCCTCAGGAGTCCATTGACCACGATAGAGCACTGCTTGGCCTTCCAGCTTCAGCAGTGGTAAGGCGTACTCAGCACAAACTGAAGCTGGCCCCACTGCTCGAATCAGGGCTAGATCGTAAGCTTCCCGGTGCTCAGGCAACTGCCCGACCTGTTCGGCTCGGTCTACTAAAGTGGTGATATTTTCCAGCTCTAACGTGGTTGCCAGAGTTTGCAGAAAAGTAACCTTCTTCTGAGTCGAATCTAGCAGTGTTACCTGCCAGTCAGGACAGGCGATCGCTGCCGGAATACCAGGAAAACCACCACCTGTACCAATGTCGATTACGCGAAAGGATGAAGGATGTATGCCCTCGCCACTTCCGTAGGGTGAGATGAAGGAGGAAGAGGAGTCAAATTCATCCTTCATCCCTCCTCCTTCCTCCTTGAAGAATGGTGCTATGCCTCGCAACGAGTCCCACAAGTGCTTTTCCCAAAACTCACTTGGCTCGGTAATGCGGGTGAGGTTTAGCTGACGGTTGCCCTCTAGAATGAGTTCGTAAAGCCGCTGTAACTGCTGTTGCTGGTGCAAGGTGGGCTGCCAGTGGAGGGTTTTTTGCCAAACAGCGATCATTTCTGGCAGGTTCACGGTTTCAAGATCCAACATTAAAGTTAACTTTGGACAACAGATTGAGGTTGCTTCGCATTCATTTCTAACACTTGGGGATCGACAGACTGCAACTCGCCGTGGTTGAGAGTCCAACAGCGGTCAGCGATCGCTAGCAAGTCACCCGCATCGTGGGTCACGATCAACAAACTCCAGTGGTCTTTGAGGCGAGCCAATAAATTGACCAACTGCCGTCGCATAGACCAATCTAACCCTGCCGTTGGCTCATCTAATAGTAATAAATAGGGTTGGCGAATCAACTGTACCGCCAAGGCTAAGCGTCGCTGTTGTCCACCACTCAGGGAATGAGGCGATGTTTGTAGCGATAAGTGCCCCAACCCCACTTCTGTTAAAGCCTGATTTACCTTTTCTGTCCCTAGTTCTGGGTGGCCAAGGCGCAGCTCTTCTAGAATTGTGGCACCGCAAAAATGTCGCTCCGGGAACTGAAAGACAAGACCACCCAGTTGCTGGAGATGGGCTGGAGTCAGTTCCTGCTCTCGCCATAGGATGTCACCTGAAGTTTTTTCCGCCAACCCCGCTAGAATTTCCAGGAGGGTGCTTTTTCCTGAACCGCTGGGGCCGATGATCAAGCCCATTTGCTGAGGCGCTAGCTCCAAATTGATTGATTTGAGGATGGCGGTCGGGGTAGCAGTCGGATGATAGATCAGGTTTTTGAGATAGAGCATTAACGATGTTACCAGCGAGGAGCAAGGTTTCTAGAGAAGCGCAAAGCAGCCGATGAATGTCAGGATACAGCGATCGCCGTTGGCTAGAGCCTGCCCTGACGCTGAAATTGCCACCCAAGTTAATTCAAGTCAGTCGTGCCAGTCGCTAGTCTAACGAGAAGGAAAGTTGCAAACCTGAGGCGTGGGCTGTAGCGAGGTAGTCATAATTTTGTTTCAACGGTGACAAATTTAGCCTACCCATCGACCAGTCTAACTGGAACCCAAACCGAATGACTGCGTCAAATTTATGCAGCTAGCTGAACCCTTAATCGGTAGGCGATCGCACCTGAACCGAGTGCTTCTAGACCTTTGGCATCAACCGCGATGAGCGAATTTTCAACTCATCGAGCGCCATCCGAGGCTCTAGAGCATTTGCAAGCAGAACGAATTCGAGGAACGTTTTGAGAGGCTCTATTATGACGAACATGCCAATTGCTTCCAGTAGTGTTGGGACGAGTGCCCCACCCTGCTCATCTAGGATGCAACGCCAAAGCCGCCCCGTTTCCGCCTCCCGGCGGTTCGTTTCTGCCGTTGCAGGTACTGCGGCGATCGCCCTTAGCTTATGCGGCAGTCCTGCCTTTGCGGGCGACCCCTTCCGTACTGCTAACCAGCATGCCATTGGTAAGAATACCGAAGCAGCCTTCAAAGCGATTTTTGAGCGGGGTGATTACCAAGCTGCCAGAAAATACTTATCTCAAGCTGAATCCAGTGAGCCACTCAGCTATGCCATGAAAGCGTCACTGGCTTACCTGGACAAAGATTGGAATGCCTTGCGAACCAATGCCACTAAGACTCGCGAAACCGCTGAGCAGCTACGCAAAACTGACCCCCTACGCGGCAACTTGTACGTGGCAGTGGGCGAATTTATGGAAGGCGCTTATATCGTCTCCCGTGAAGGTACGGTGCGAGGGACTCCTCAAGCCCTGAACAAACTTCAACGAGTGTTTCAATCATTGAATGCGGCTGAAAAGCTCAGTCCTCAAGACCCAGAACTTAACTTAGTAAAAGGTTTTATGGATTTGATGCTGGCGGTTAATCTCCCCTTTGCCAATCCAGCCGATGCGGTAGAGCGATTGAACAAATATGCCCAGCCTCGTTACTTGGCTTATCGG
The DNA here is from genome assembly GCF_014696035.1 of Trichocoleus sp. FACHB-262. Taxonomy (NCBI): domain Bacteria; kingdom Bacillati; phylum Cyanobacteriota; class Cyanophyceae; order Leptolyngbyales; family Trichocoleusaceae; genus Trichocoleus; species Trichocoleus sp. FACHB-262. The sequence goes on from NZ_JACJPK010000064.1 coordinate 44,029, forward strand.
GGGATTGCGATTGGCTACCGAGACCTGAACCAACCGACGAAAGCGCTAGAGTTTGTTGATCAAGCCTTGAAGGTGACCCCTAACAACCCAGATCTGTACTACCTCAAAGCCCAAGTTCTCGTTAAACAGGGTAAAAATCAGGAAAGCCTAGAATTTTTCCGCAAAGCCTTGGATAAAACCGCTCAATTGCCTCGCCAACTGCGAAACCAAATCGCGTATGAGCGCTGTAGAACCGAATTCCGCATTGATCAAAAAGAGCGCAATTGCAGTACTGAGCTAAAGAAATAGGTCGCGATCGCTCGATCAATTACTCGAAAATACTCCTGAGGGTGTCAAGTATGGCACCTTTTTTTATGGGTGGGTTTCTACAGAGTGGCTACCCTCACAACAGCAGGCTAAACTGGCTGCGGTATTCTGGAATTGCTTAGCTTGCAGATTCGCGATCGCTTAAGCCACGCCCCATTTATTCGGTTTTCAAACAAAATGCAAGTACAGTTTCGGGAGTTTGATCCCTTTAATGTCTGGATTTGGCTAGAGTTCAGCTTGAACCCCTCTGAACTAGAAAAACAGTACGTTGAAGAAATTATCAACTCCTGGTTTTTTCTAGGGAAGTTAGGCGGGTTTAACGCCGAAAATCTCCAGGTGCAAGATGTTGGCCTAGAAATCAGCTACATGAATTACAACCAGGATGCGGCTGAAGATAGCTTCATGGCCTTGATGCACAACATTGGGGAAGTAGAGTACGAAAGCAACTGGGCCCGTTGTTGGTTTGACTTAGGCACCAGTGACGCGATCGCCCTAGATGTTTTAATCAATTCCTTGCGGCAATTCAGCAAAGATTACGTAGAAATCACAACGCTGATTATTGGCGGAGAGAATGAAGACTGGCCGATCCCCGAAAGCCGCAAACGAGAGTACTCAGAATACGACGATAATTAATCAGCTAACCCATACGCCACTCTGTTACTTTTGCTAGTTAGGTTTGGCGTAGCTTTTGCATCCCATCTTCTAAGAACTATGTACGGAGTCAATCAAATTCGCGTTTTAGCGCTAGGGCTAATCCAAGACCGTCAGGCTGCTGCTGCTGGAAAAGGCGATCGCATCTTTGTCTCGGAAGGATACGACCCAGTAAAACAAAAAACTTTTTATCGAGCCTTGGGAGGTGGCGTAGACTTTGGCGAAACCAGCCTGATCGCTTTGCAGCGAGAATTTCAGGAAGAAATCCAAGCAGAGCTAGCTAACATTCGTTACTTGGGCTGTCTAGAGAACGTCTTTGTGTTTAATGGCCAGTCGGGTCATGAGCTAATCCAGCTCTACAAATGCGACTTCGCTGATCCCAAATTCTATGAACTGGATGAATTGATGTTTGCCGAAGGCGATCGCCAGAAGAAAGCCCTCTGGATTGAGAGCGATCGCTTCAAATCTGGAGAACTCACCCTGGTTCCAGAGCAGTTTTTTGATTACCTCTAAAGCTTTAAAAAATGAAGGGCACCCACAAGAGGTGCCCCTACTTAAGTTATGGCTACGCCTAACATACAAAACTAGAACGCTAATACATTACCGAAACATACTGCTGAGTGAGCTGTCTTCGTGAATTCTCCAGATGGCCTCACCCAAGATATTCGCCACCGAGAGTACCGTCAGTTGCTCAAAGCGACTTGTGTCAGGCACTGGAATGGTATTGGTGACAATGATTTCCTCAAACAAGCCACTGGATAGCCGCTCGATCGCCGGGGGTGAGAAAACAGCATGGGTCGCGCAAGCATAAACCTGACGAGCCCCTTCCTTACGTAGGAGACGAGCTCCCTCACAGATCGTGCCCGCAGTATCGATCATGTCATCCACCAAGATGGCAGTCTTGCCAGCAACGTCCCCAACCACATTGAGCACTTCTGCCACATTATGAGCTTGACGACGCTTATCAATAATGGCAAGTGGAGCATCATTGAGCTTTTTGGCAAAGGCTCGGGCCCGCGCGACTCCACCCACATCTGGAGAAACGACAACAATATCCGATAAATTCTTACTGGCTAAATAGTCAAACACAACTGGTGAACCATAGACATGGTCACAGGGAATGTCAAAATAGCCTTGGATTTGGGCTGAGTGCAAATCCATTGCTAGAATTCGATTTGCGCCAGCCTGAGTAATTAAGTTAGCCACAAGCTTGGCTGTAATAGACTCTCGCCCCGCAGTTTTACGGTCTGCTCTAGCGTATCCATAGTAAGGAATCACAGCGGTAATTTGCCGAGCCGAAGCTCGTCGGCAAGCGTCCACCATGATCAGTAATTCCATCAGGTTATCGTTAACCGGCTGGCACGTCGGCTGAATTAGATAAACATCACACCCTCGGATCGATTCCTGAATTTGGATATAAAGTTCTCCATCGGCAAACCGTTTACGGACCATAGGTCCTAGGTCCATGCCCAAGTACCGAGCAACTTCTTGAGAGAGCGGTACATTGGCAGAGCCGGAAAACAACCGCAGACGACTATTGTCAGAAATAGTCGGCAGAGTTGGGTGAAGAGTCAAAGTTGCAGAACGGATCACAACAGGCCCCCGAAGCGCATTCATCGCAATATTATCATTCTGATCCAGAATCATCCTCCAAAAATTCCCTGAATTAGGTGTAGCTATGGAGAGTAATTTTTGTGGAAACTGACTAGGAATTGTCGCACAAGAGTGGAGAGGCAAACTAGCGATTTTTGGCTGAACAATCCGCAGATTAATGAGAATTTCAGAGAAACTTGCAGATCGGTGGAAGGCAATGGCTGTGTTCACTTTCCTGCCAAACAGTCAGTAAGCAAGCTAAAATTGATCACCTAGCTGGTTTAGGCAAAATTCCTCATTCATACTTATGAGAAAAATTCTGCCTAGTTTATTGGGGAAATAGAGGCAAACAGCTCCACTTTAAGTAGGGCGAAAAATTTCTTCTGAGGATGGCCTTATGAGCTTGAAAGATCGCATTGGTGAAGATATAAAAGCGGCAATGAAATCTAAGGAGAAACTTCGCTTAGAGACGATCCGCAGTATTAAAAAGGCGTTGTTAGAAAAAGAAGTCAGCCTCAGACCCAGTGGGCAGACAGATTTGACAGAAGCCCAGGAAATGGAATTACTGCTGCAACAAGCCAAGCAACGCCGTGATTCTATCGAACAATATCAGCAAGCAGGACGGACAGACTTAGCGGATCAAGAAGCGCAAGAGCTGGCGATTCTAGAAGCGTACTTGCCGACACAACTCTCAGATGACGAGTTAAGCAAGATCATTGATGAAATTATCACAGAGGTGGGAGCAACTTCACTGAAAGACCTAGGCAAAGTTATGGGAGCTGCCATACAACGAGTCAAAGGTCAGGCAGATGGTAAGAAGATTCAAGCTCTAGTCAAAGCCAAGTTGAGCGAATAAGCTGTTGTGGGAGCACAGCTAGCTTGAGTGTCCCTAAAGTTGCTAGCTAAACCTACTCAGCTGTAGCCTCTTTGTCACAACATAGTTACGGGCGCAATTATAGCTATGGGCCACCCTCAGCTAATTTTTGGTGGCTCTACCTCTGGTGAGCTGAGTCCGTGATGTCCCTGTTGCAATCAATTCAAAGCAAACTAACCTGCTATGCAACCGCCAATTCCTGCCGGGACTATTCTGCAAAACCGCTACCGCTTAGTTAGTATTTTGGGCCAAGGTGGATTTGGCCGAACTTATTTAGCGGAGGATCAAGGGCGTTTTAATGAGCGCTGCGCCTTAAAGGAATTTATTCCGGCTCAGTCGAGTCCTTACGCTTTGGAGAAGTCCAAGGAATTGTTTCAGCGAGAAGCGGCGATTCTGTATCAAATTCAGCACCCGCAAGTACCTCAATTTCGAGCCACATTTGAACAAGATCAGCGCCTCTTTTTAGTTCAGGACTATGTTGAGGGCAAAACCTATGGCACGTTGGTTCAGGAGCGGACGGCGCAGGGTTATCCCTTCTCGGAGTCAGAGGTGATCCAACTGCTACGGCAAATATTGCCTGTGCTGGCTCACATTCATAGTAAGGGCATTATTCACCGAGATATTGCGCCTGATAATTTGATTTTGCGAGAAAGTGACCACCTGCCAGTTTTGATTGATTTTGGTGTGGTGAAAGACTTGGCGACCCGGATTCAATCTCCGGAGACGGTGCCGCAACCTACCACAGTCGGTAAGTTTGGTTACGCACCCAGCGAACAGATGCAGACGGGCCGCGCTTACCCCAGCAGCGATCTTTATTCTTTGGCGGTACTGGCTATAGTTTTGCTGACGGGTAAGGAGCCACAAGAACTCTATAACGAAAGTACTCTGACTTGGCACTGGCAAGATTTGGCTAAGGTTAGCCCCGGATTGGCTCAGATCTTGAACCAAATGTTGAGTTATAAACCGGGCGATCGCTATCAATCTGTGGCTGAGGTGGTTCAAGCGCTACAAGCTCTGACTCAACCCACGGTTGTCTCTCCACCAGCTCCTCCGCCTGCCTATCCGGGGCAACCCCAATCCCCCCCGCCGCCTCCCATCCAGGCTCAAGTACCATCACCTCCGCCTCCTCCTACTCAGACACCTCCTCAAACGCCTCCTCAAACGCCTTCGCCCCCGGCTAATCCCAACTTGTCTCAGGTGGCCACTGTTGCCGTAGGTCGCCGACCAGACCCTGTAAATCCCAATCCCAATAGTGATCCCAACCGAACCAATCCTGTAATTCCCGCTCCTTCGAGTGGTCCGTCTTGGGAAAATCCTTGGGCGATCGCAGCAGTAGGAACAGCTTTAGCTTTAGCTGCTGGGCTAGGTTCTTGGGCTTTGGTCACTTCTTTACTACGCTCTCCGAGAGATTCTGTTTCTCCAACGCCTTCCGTTACTATCACCTCTAGCTCTACTCCTAGTCCTAGTCCCACCCCTAGTCCTACCCCTAGTCCGACGCCAACACCCAGCCCTAGTCCAGTTCAATTTAGCCAACGGCTGAATGTTACTCCTGGCGAACAAAATACAGTTGAAGGCGGGTTGAAAGCTAACGAGACCATTAGTTACATCGTGCCAGGGCAGCAGGACCAAACCCTAAGTGCTTATTTGGGTGGTGAAGGAATTTTAATGACGGTGCTCGCTCCGGACCAAAACCCTGTCAACAATCGCGCTAAGCGTGTCTCCGCTTGGGAAGGAGCTTTGCCTTATACCGGAGACTACTATATTCAACTCAGTCCGGTGCGAGGGATCGCTCAGGCAGATTATAAATTGGAGTTGAACTTAGAGAGCCCTGTTGAGCCAACTCCAACTCCGAGTCCGACGCCTAGCCCGACGCCTACTCCTAGCCCTACACCGGGTGCGGTTGATGTCGAGCGAGTCAGTTTTCCCGCAGGTGCAACAGAGACCCAAGTATCTGGTCAGACTAACCCCACGACAATCAAGCGTTATTTAGTCACCGCTCAAGCAGGACAAGTACTCAACGTAGAAATCACGGATGGCGCTGCTACACTAGACATCCGCTATCCAGATGGTCGGTTGGTAGAGGATGCTTCTGGAGTTGTTTCGTGGCAATCGCAGTTGCCAACGGATGGAGATTACCAAATTGATGTGATTGCAGCTCGCGATACTAACTTCACGCTAAATATTAGCGCCCAGAGTCCGGAACCCTCTCCATAGCTATGGTCACCTATGGTCCCAATGATGAGATTCACAGCTCAACCTAACTGATGTGAGGAAGAACGATAAAGTATAGTTTGAGACTGTCTTGACTTCGTAATCTAACAGATACCATTCCACTCCCCTTGAACGCACTACTCATTGCTGGAACTGATACAGACGCGGGTAAAACTGTCTTGACGACTGCTCTTGCTGCTTACTGGCAGACTTACTGCTCTGCCCGCAGTTTAGGGATTATGAAACCGATCCAGTCGGGTCTGGGCGATCGCGAGCTCTATCTGCGCCTCTTCAACTTGAATCAGTCCATAGACGAAATTACCCCGCTTTACTTCCAAGCTCCTTTAGCGCCACCGCTGGCAGCCGATCGCGAAGGGCGCAAAATCGAGCTAGAACTGGCTTGGAAAGGTTTGGAAGCGCTCCGACAACGGCGAGATTGGGTGTTAGTAGAATCGCTTGGTGGTTTGGGTTCCCCGGTTACTCACGAAACCACGGTGGCAGATTTGGCTTGGGATTGGCGGTTGCCGACTGTGTTGGTGGTGCCTGTGCGCTTAGGGGCGATCGCTCAAGCAGTCGCTAATGTTGCTTTAGCGCGTCAAGCGCGGGTGCACCTCAAAGGCATTGTGCTGAACTGTACCCAACCTCGCACCGAGCAGGAGATCGAGGATTGGGCACCCAGAGATTTGATTCAGTCTTTAACGAATGTGCCAGTGTTAGGCGTGATCCCCCATTTAACAGATGCCACCGATTTAGCGAAGTTAACGGAAGTTGCCGCTAATTTGGAGTTGGAGCGACTGATGCCAATTGCTATCTCGCCACAAGATTTTCTATCGGTCGGCGATCGCGCTTCATCTTAACTAAGCTCACTAAGAACTGTTACAAGCTGGATTGCTCCTCAGGAAGTGACCAATCGGCGCTAAATTAGTGGAATAAGCGTTTAGCAAGTGACCTAGCCAAGCGGTTATCTGAGCCACTGGCCCCCATTCGCAGAGGCGACTATGCCAAGATTCCAACGAAACGACAACTTCATCGATAAAAGCTTCACAGTCATGGCAGACATGATTCTCAAAGTTCTGCCAGCCACCAAGAAAGAAAAAGAAGCGTTTGCCTATTACCGAGATGGCATGTCTGCTCAGGCTGATGGAGAGTATGCGGAAGCTCTCGACAACTATTTCGAAGCCTTGAAGCTGGAAGACGATCCCTACGATCGCAGTTACGTTCTTTACAACATTGGCTTAATTCGCACCAACAATGGTGAACACGAAGAAGCCCTAAAGAACTATCTAGAAGCGATCGAGCTGAACCCTCGCTTACCTCAGGCCCTCAACAACGTAGCAGTAATTTACCACTACCGAGGCGAACAGGAAAAAGAAGCGGGCAACGATGAGGCAGCCGAAGCCTTGTTTGATCAAGCAGCTCAATATTGGAAAACTGCCATTCGGATGGCTCCTAACAACTATATTGAGGCGCAGAACTGGCTCAAAACCACAGGCCGTTCGCAGATGGATGTGTATTTTTAGTCGGTTGCTCCTTCTATACCACTTGACCTACAGCAGCTAATCTTTTTTCATGGTTAGCTGTGTTTTTTTTGACCTTTACTTCTGAGCCACTTACCTATGCTGGATCGCGATCAAGTTCATAAAGTTGCTCATCTCGCTCGTTTAGAATTGGCGGTCGAAGAGGAAGAGAAATTTGCGACACAACTAAGCAGCATTTTGGACTACTTTGAGCAGCTCAGTGAGTTGGACACAAGCAATGTAGAACCAACCACACGGGCGATTGATTTGACTAATGTGACGCGAGTAGACCAGTTGCAGCCATATGGCGATCGCGAAACGATTCTAGAAGGTGCGCCTGAGCGAGATGCTGACTTTTTTAGAGTGCCTAAAATCATCAACGCTGATTAGTGAAAGCTGATTAGTGAAATCTAACCAAACAACTGGTGTCTCTCAATCAGATTTAGCAATCCTAAATGGTTTGTGAGAGGTGCACCTCTCACAAATTCCAACCGGATAAATTATTTAGGACACCTATAGAGTCCTAACAGCATGGAGAGGAGGGGCGTAAGTTGCCCTCCTCTCCATGCTGTTAGCCAAAAGGTTAAAAACAGGTTAGTAAGCTCTGACATCAAAGTTTGGCATATCTATAGATGGATGCCACGGAGTAGGATGTTAAGCTGTCTACCCTCCATAGGAGGATATTCACACTACCTATAAGGCGGATTTCTAAAAATTTGCCTTCTGATTTAATTGGCAAAGTCCTTTGTTGAGGTTAAGTCTTGTGAAGGCTAAATACGTTACCCTCTTTGGGACAGCCCTAGCCCTGGCTCTCACTAGCGGTGCTGCTGTTGCCCAATCGAGTGGCACAACTGCTCCCTCTGCGGCAGAAATCAAGCTTTCTCCAGAAGGCTTCAGAATTCTGTGCGAAGTTTTTCCCCTAAACTCTCGCTGTCCTGGTGGTACCCCTTTAGATTCGACCGCAGCCCCCACCAGCCCTTCTGAGGATACGGCTGAACCTGCGGATACAACTACAGACACAACCGAGACCGAAGAGCCCGATATGACTCGGCCTGCGGGTCCACCTAGCTCCCCCGGTAGCCCTGACAGCGGCACTGTACCTGAAGTAGACCCATCTAGCCCCGCTGATGACTCTGGGACTATGACTGACCCGGGCACAACAGACACAACCGAGACCGAAGAGCCCGATATGACTCGGCCTGCGGGTCCACCCAGCTCCCCCGGTAGCCCTGACAGCGGCACTGTACCTGAAGTAGACCCATCTAGCCCCGCCGATGACGCTGGGAGTACGACCGACCCCGGCATGAGTCCTGACGGTTCTATGTCTCCTGAATCAGCCCCCGGCTCAGATTCACCTGCACCTCAGACCCCCTGAGGCTCTCAGTCAGACAAAGCCCCCAGGGTTGCACTGTTTCAAGCTCATACCAAGACCTTAGAATCTTATCGATCCAGCTCTAAGTAATAAGGCTTTTCTTAGAGCTGGATTTTATGTTGCAAAGTTAAAGCACTCGTAGCACGCTAGAGACACTGCTGATTGATGACAAGCTGCGGATTTCTTCTAGGGCTTGGCGAAAGTTCCCTTCTGGGACATCGTGCGTAACGACGACGATTTCTGCTAAACCATCTTGATTGCCGATCTGAACAACGGATTCCAAGCTGACTTGATGGTTGCCGAAGCAGGTACCTAGTTTGCCAATGACGCCAGGGTAGTCCTTAGTGAGAAATCGGGCGTAGAAGCGAGTCACTAAGTCTGTCATCGGTGCGATCGCGCTGTAGTGCTGGTGAGAGCAAGCTAACAGAGGGTGTGCGGCTTGAGTAGGCTGAGTGGGAACTGGCACTAGATTAGCTTGCAGCACAGCGGCAATGTTGAGCATATCTGACACCACTGCACTAGCGGTTGGTCCTGCGCCTGCACCGCGACCGAAGAACATCACCTGCCCAATTGGCTCACCTTCCACCAAGATGGCGTTGTAGACATCGTTGACGCTGGCAAGAGGGTGAGACTTGGGAACTAGAGTTGGATGTACTCGGATTTGGAGCTGCTCCGGTGCGTTCTCAGTAGAGACTGTGTTGCGTTTGGCGATCGCTAGCAGCTTAATTACAAAACCGAGCCGCTCCGCGTAGGCAATATCAGCAGCACTGACCTGACGAATGCCTTCACAATAAACTTCTGCTAATTTAATTCGTCCGCCAAAGGCTAGTGAAGCTAGAATCGCAATTTTGTCGGCTGCATCTAGGCCATCTACATCAGCGGTGGGATCGGCTTCGGCATAACCCAATCGTTGAGCATCTGCTAGCACCTCAGCGAAGTCAGCGCCTTCGTTTTGCATCCGGGTCAGGATGTAGTTAGTGGTGCCATTGATAATTCCTATGACCGTATCAATACGATTGGCCCCGAGTGACTGCTTGAGGGGTTGAATTACTGGAATCCCCCCGCCTACCGCTGCTTCTAGCAGTACATATACTCCTGCTTCGTTGGCAGCGGTGAAAATCTCAGCGCCATACCGGGCGATCGCAGCTTTATTGGCTGTGACCACATGCTTACCATGAGCAATGGCTTGAAGAATCAGCGATCGCGCAGGCTCTAAACCCCCCATCACTTCAACCACAATATCGATGTTGGGGTCGGTCACAATGGATTCGAGATCCGTGGTTAGTAAGTCAGCAGGTAGGTCGATTTCACGGGGTTTGTCGAGCGATCGCACCCCAACTCGATGAATTTCTAACTCCTTTAACAAAGGGTGGCGCTGCGTCGCATCGAGCAAAATCTGTGCTGTACCCGTGCCTACTGTTCCTAGCCCTAGCAAACCGACTTTGAAGGTCACAACCGTTATCCCAAATTCCAATAAGTTCTGACAAACGAATAAGCCCTAGGGTTTGAATCTTCAGGAAGAAAAGTTGCTTCCCAATCGATCCAGACTCTAGGGCTAGTTTAACTGCTAGTGATGACACTCTGAGACTTCAGCTCAGTGGAGCCTTCAGCGGAGCGATCGCGGCTTAGTAGGTTTCTACGTGCCAGCGCTCGCTCTTCTTCATTTGCTTCTGGTAATCGCTCCAGGTCACGCCATCTTTGGCAGCCGCAGCAGATAGAGCTTCATCAATGCCACCTTCCATACCTTTGAGACCGCAAATGTAGGTGTGGGTGTTTTCTTGCTGGATCAGCTTCCACAGTTCATCTGCATGCTCGGCCACACGGTCTTGGATGTACATCCGACCGCCAGAGGCATTCTTTTGCTCTCGGCTGATGGCACAGGTGAGGCGGAAGTTTTCTGGATACTTTTGCTGAATTTCTTCCAACTCTTCTTTGTAGAGAATGTTGGGGCTGGTGGGAATGCCGAAGACCAACCAAGCAAAGCCCTTAAATTGGTAGCCAGGATTGGCTTGGCGCTCAGCGTCCTTAAACATGCGCCACAGGTAAGCGCGGAAAGGCGCAATCCCCGTGCCTGTTGCAAACATGATCACGTTGGCATTGGGATCGGTGGGCAAGAGCATTTCCTTACCAACTGGCCCCGTGATTTTAACTTCGTCGCCTTCCTTGAGGTTGCAGAGGTGGGTAGAGCAAACCCCATAAACGGTTTCGCCTGTTTCAGGGTGCTTGTACTCTAGCTGACGCACGCACAAAGAAACAGTTTTGTCATCGACATGATCGCCATGCCGAGTAGACGCGATCGAGTACAGACGGAGCTTTTCGGGTTTACCTTTCTTGTCAATTCCAGGTGGGATGATACCAATACTTTGGCCTTCCAGGTAGCGCAAATCACCGCCAGAAACATCAAAAATCAGGTGGCGAACGGTACCAATCCCGCCTTCGCCTACTAGTTCCTCGTTAGAAACACACTTACCTAAATAGGGGCTATTTGGGCGATAAATGTTAACGGGAACATTTTCTTCGAATAGAGCCTCATGCTTTGCACCTGCTGCTGGAGCAGAATCTGCTTGCATCTTAGCGGGTTGAGCCGCCGGAGCAGATTGCGCTGACTGCGAACTTTTACTAGCAGCCGCATTACCGTTGGTAAGGGTTTCACTATTGAGTGGCTCAATGCCAACAATCTTGCCGCCCATACGCAGAATGCGCTGCATCATGTCGTTCATGCGGTTATAGGGCACTGTGATAAAGGTGCTACCGCTGCGACGAATGGGGTAGTTCGTTTTATCCGTTTCCGAATTCTGACGCAGACCGACGACTTCATAGCGGAAGAGACGGCTACCGGAAGCCGTGTTACCAGCACCGCCCGCTGCACTTGAATTGAACATTGCTATAGATATCTCCGAACCCAACTTAACTTAACATTTTGCTACAAAGCGTCCTTGGCTCCCATTAATGTTAGCCCTACGCCTCAATCGCAAGTCTCAAAGGACTGAAAGATTAAATCTGCATCACGCAATTACATCACGCAGTTATAGAAGTCATGCCTACTTCTAGAGTATCGGAAGACCGAAATATCTCGGCCTCTTTCTCATGGCTACCCAAAGCATAAAAGGTTAGTCAGGAAAAGAATGTCAATGTCGAGCCAATTTCATTTCTTTAAAATGCGCAATTAACCTTAGCATAGATAGGAACCGAGCTAATTTTCAATTCAGGCTGAACTTGTAGAGGGGATCATGTTCTGGTAAGATGAACTGTTAAAGTAGTATTAAATACTTACTAGAAAAGCTTCCTCAGGATAAGCGGTAGCTCTTTTGCTGCACGTTTGTTTTGCATCTGCCTCTGTGCCAGCCTTCTAAGCCGCACTACCCACTTCGGGCGTGAATTCCGGGCTCTAGAGTGAATCTGCTCAAAACTCAGTTAGTGAACAGTCTATTCAACGATCGTTAGAGGGAATCTATGACCAGTAAGCCAGACCGCGTGGTTTTAATTGGCGTTGCCGGAGACTCCGGATGCGGTAAATCTACATTTTTGCGCCGATTGACAGATTTGTTTGGGGAAGATTTTGTTACCGTAATCTGCCTCGACGACTACCACAGTCTGGACCGGAAGCAACGTAAGGAGACCGGGATTACCGCCCTTGATCCCCGTGCTAACAACTTTGACTTGATGTACGAGCAGGTCAAAGCTCTGAAGAACGGCCAGTCTATTGATAAGCCTATCTACAACCACGAAACGGGCGAGCTCGATCCTCCAGAACGGATTGATCCTAATCACATCATCGTGATTGAAGGTTTGCATCCTCTGCATGATGAGCGGGTGCGATCGCTGCTTGACTTCAGCGTTTACCTCGACATCAGCGACGAAGTGAAGATCGCTTGGAAGATTCAGCGGGATATGGCTGAGCGTGGTCACACCTATGACGATGTCATGGCAGCCATCAATGCTCGTCGCCCTGACTTCGAAGCTTATATCGATCCGCAAAAAGGCCACGCTGATGTGGTGATTCAGGTACTACCCACTAACCTGATCAAAGGTGAAACGGAGCGCAAAGTTCTGCGCGTTCGTATGGTGCAGAAAGATGGGGTTGAAGGATTCGAGCCTGCTTATCTATTTGATGAAGGCTCTACCATCGACTGGACTCCTTGTGGTCGTAAGCTCACTTGCTCGTATCCCGGTATCAAGATGTTCTACGGTCCTGATACCTACTACGATCACAGCGTTTCCGTGCTGGAAGTGGATGGTCAGTTCGACGAGCTAGAGGAAGTAATCTACATTGAGAAGCACCTCAGCAAGACTTCGGCTAAGTATGAAGGTGAAGTGACTCATCTATTGCTGCAACACCGTGAGTATCCTGGTTCGAACAACGGTACTGGTTTATTCCAAGTACTGACGGGTCTGAAGATGCGGGCAACTTACGAGCGTTTGACGTCTAAAGAAGCGAAGACCAAAGTAGCAGCTAACGTCTAAAGCTTTTTGTTTCCATCACAGGCTGTATTACTGGGGCGCGAGGCTGAAGTCTCGCGCTTTTTCTATGGCGTTGATGGCAATATGGCGATCGCTAGCTGAGGTCAAATCTGGTCTGACTCCTGGCTCTCCAAAAACTTGGTTCCCCATTCGTGCATGGAGTTCAAGATTGGTTTGAGGGTTGCACCTAGGGGAGTCAGGGAGTATTCCACTTTGGGTGGGACTTGCAGGTAAACCTGGCGATGTACTAAACCGTCTTGTTCCATTTCTCGCAGTTGTTGCGTCAGCATTTTTTGGGTGATGCCATTCAACGCTCGGTGTAACTCTCCAAAGCGTTTCACCCCAGGAAATAATTCGCGAATAATCAAAACCTTCCAACGCCCGCCAATCACGCCTAGTGTCGTTTCTACAGCACAGGTGACGCGATCGCGGCTCTCAACTTGAGACTCCATAGTATCTTTTGAGGTAGTATCTAGGCTTCTAGTCTATACCTTACATTTAGCCCCTAGCATCGCCTCAAGTTAATTTTGCTTGGTGGAGTGGTCTGCGCCTGCCCAACATAAACCTGCAAATCTGATTTGGTGCAGCACTAGTTTTTCTAGAGATCGTTAGCGAGTGAATTGCTGAGCCACCGTACTGGGAAGATAGGCGATCGGATTAACAGCGCTTTGTCCTTGGGGGCGAATTTCGAAGTGGCAATGAGGGCCAGTACTATTACCTGTACTGCCTAGCTCAGCGATGATTTGGCCTTGCCGCACCTGCTGGCCTTGCTGCACCAAAAGTCTCTGATTATGAGCATAAAAGGTGACGCTGCCATTCAAATGTTGAATTTTGACTAAGTTGCCGTAGCCACCCTGGTTCCAGCCAGCACTGATCACAATTCCATCTGCTGCTGCTTGAATCGGTGCACCAACAGGGCCAGCAATATCGATGCCATTGTGCATGCGACCCCAACGGGGACCAAATCTAGAGGTGACAACGCCTTTGACGGGCCAAATATAACCTGCTTGAAGGGAGGAATCTGCGGGCCAAGCAAAATTGGGCTTCGAACTGGATGGTCTGGAGGCCGCGACGGGATAACTTGGCACTGGTACTTGAATCAGTTTGATGGAGCCAGTGGCTGAATTGGTAGTAACTTGAATCCGGTAATTTTGGGGAGTCGCGATCGCTGGATCTAGCAATCCGGCTGCTAAGCTACCTATTGTTAATGATGCGGTTAGTAGCAATTGCAGGGGACGGTAGTTTGAGGATGGGATCGTCATGCGTGGTTCGTTCAATTCGATAAAGGACTGAGCGAGGGCACCCTATTCACACCAAAAACGCGATTGCTCGTAGCAATAAAGCTAGTAAATCGCATAGCCCTCACTTTGCCTGGAACGCAGGGAGAATTAACTGGCGTTCACACGGATCTCCACCCAGCCAGTTGCTTTAAAGTGCCTGGTGATTTGACGGAATTTACGGATGTAACTTACCTGCTACCCCCAGGTTCAATTTGTAAGTCTTCTTCTTGAGACTCAAAGATGATGTCTACACCGCGTATGTCTTGGAAGGTAAATTCGGCTCGGCGATCGCGGGCGTAATCTACGCGACTGGCACCAGTAGTTTTACGTTGGGTTTCGCCCAAAGAACGAATGGTCAACCGTTCTGGTGCAACGCCTCGACGGAGTAGATAGTTTCTGGCTGCTAAAGCTCGACGACGACCCAGATCTAAGTTGTAGGCATCGCTAGCCCGAGGGTCAGTGTGGCCTTCAATATCCACCACGATAAAAGGGTATTCTCGCAGCACCTCAGCGATTTGATTGAGTACCGCCGCGCTCTCTGGGCTAACAATATCTTTGTCGAGAGCAAAGTGGATGTTTCTGGGTACGCGCAACCGAATGGGAGGTGGAGTGGGTGTAGGTTCTACTGGAGGTGTGGGTGGCACCTGAGCCACGGGGGGAGTAGTGCAACGGGGCACTTCTGTAACTGGCGTAGGTGATGTGGGAGGAACCGCAGCACCTTGAGTGGTGCGGATAGTGGCGTTGGCGGCTGGCTCGGAGGTACCGTAACGACTATCTGTGGCGATCGCGCTAATTTGTTCGCCGAGCTGCACGTTGGTCAAGGTGGCGCTAAATCGACCTTTTTCGTTGGCCGTTGCGGTGGCGATCGCTTTGCTTAAGGGTGCATAACCCGGAAACAGATTAATGGCTTTGCTCCTAGCTCCTGACTCCTGGCTCCTGGCTTCAACTCGATAAATCTCGACTTGAGCACCTGGATCGGCTTTGCCATCCACATCTACTTGATCATTGAGCAGGACGAATTCGGAACTGAGCCACTGAGGAGCATTAATGGCTGAGTTGCCAGTATCCAAGCGGCGATTGCCCGAATTGCGAAGAGGATTGGGACCATCGCCACGCTGATAGTCTTGCACGCCTACATTTTGCTGAGTGTTTAGGTCAATGCTGAGTCCTTCCAAGGCGGCAAATTCGTTGTCTTGGATCAAGTTGCGATCGCTCTTGGGGTAAGAAGTGACTACGACTCCAGGCCCTGTTTGGTAGCTAATCTGGTTCTTGACCACCTGATGCTGATTGCCCATTAAATAGACTGCGGCTCGCCGCAACCGCCGTCCATTGAGCTTAATTTGGTTGGCTTGAATCTGGACCGATCCATCAGGCTTAAACAAGTAAATGCCACTGCCATCGTTGCCGCAAATCAAGTTAGCTGTGATTTGAGAGCGATCGATCACACCTTCCAAGCGAATCGCGTCGGGCATCCCTGCAATCCCGTTGCCCACAATGATGTTTTCTGTAACTTGGGTATTCTCCGCCCGCACCGCCGTAATAATGCCGCTGCCTTCATGGTTGGCAATCCGGTTGCGCCGAATCACGGTGCCGACTCCGTTAAACACGGACACACCAAACGCTGAGGGATTGGTAGGCATCTGTTCATCAATGGTTAGGCCTAACCAGTTGTTCTCAATCGTGACGTTCTGCGGTGGTTTGTCTTCAGTGCCAAATGGGAAGTTGGCGTTGGGCGGTTGCTGCTGGCTGGTGTCTGGCGGTGGTAAACGGTGTGCAATAAAAATATCAGCCGGAGGAGTGCTGGCGGGCACTTGACGACGGAAGTTGAATCCGTAAAGGCTGAGGCCGCGAATCGTCACATTGTCCGCAACGACAGTTAGCCCCCGAAAGACTTCCTGACCCTCCGCAGGAGTAATAGCGACTACTGGGATCGGAATGCTGATTTCAGCCGTAGCCGATTTTTCTGCATCGTATCCGGGTTGCGTGCTGCCATCGACGATTAAGCCAGGGCGATCGAGCGGTGGTAAGACGGAGGTGAGACGAATTGTTGTTTGCTCAGCAGGTAAACTGAACTCGATGCGGGGAGGAGCATCGGCACTTAGGGCTGTGACTTGAGCTTGTTCTTCGGTACTCAAGCGATCGCGCTCCAGGGTGCCATTCGTTAGGGCGATCGCTTCTCGCAGGGTTATGGCTGTATCTGGCTGGATCGGCCCATCTTGATTGCTGTTGACCACTACCCGTAAATGTGGCGCAGGTGAGGGATTATTCTCAGAGCTGGCAGCGGCTGTGACGCTGGGCGCGATCGCGATTTCTGTGAGGCCAACCCAGAGTCCTAGGAGAGCAGCCGATTTGAAGCGGTAGGATGCAGGCATGGTCAAGCTATGGAAGGTGACGATCAACGAAGTGATTCAGAGTTTACCCTGATTTTGCTGACCCAGAATCAGCGACCCTAACGGTTAAAGCAACTGGTAGTAGTTTCCCGTAGGATCAATACAGTCTTACTCGAACGGAATTCAAAGCTGTGGCCTCATTAAGCGATGCAAACAATGCTGCAACTCCTCTGCCCTTGGCCCGGACCCCCCTATTTGAGCATGCCGTAGCCCTGAAAGCTCGCATGACTGCCTTTTCTGGCTGGGAGATGCCTGTGCAGTATGTCGGCATTGCTCAAGAACACCAAGCGGTGCGGCAGCAAGCGGGAATGTTTGACATCTCCCACATGGGCAAATTTGTGCTGAAGGGCCACCAAGTAATTGAGCAACTCCAGCGTTTAGTGCCCTCCGATCTAGCTCGGCTCCAACCTGGTGCCGCCCAATACACCGTTTTGCTCACGCCAGAAGCGGGTATTGTGGATGATTTGATTGTGTATTACCAAGGAGAAGATGCAGCAGGGCAACCAACGGTAGTGCTAATTGTCAACGCGGGCACCACGTTAAAAGATAAAACCTGGTTGACCGAGCATCTGGATTTGGATCAGGTGGATTTTCAAGACCTGTCTACAGAAAAAGCCCTGATTGCCGTACAAGGCCCTCAAGCGATCGCCTGTTTACAATCTGTCGTTGAAGCCGATTTAAGTGCTGTCAAGCCCTTCGGTCATTTAGTGGCTCCAGTCTTGGGTCAACTCGGTTTCCTCGCTCGCACAGGCTATACCGGAGAAGATGGTTTTGAAGTCATGGTTGATGCAGCGGCAGGTGTAGAACTATGGCGATCGCTGCTGGCGGCAGGTGTCACTCCGTGCGGACTGGGCTGTCGGGACACCTTGCGTTTAGAGGCGGCAATGGCCCTCTACGGCCAAGATATTGACGAAGCCACCACACCTTTAGAAGCAGGTCTGGGCTGGTTGGTGCATCTAGACACTAAAGGCGACTTTATCGGGCGATCGGTGTTGGAGCAACAGAAGCAAGCAGGTGTGCAACGGCGTTTAGTAGGACTGAGGATGGCAGGGCGCAATATTGCGCGGCATGGCTATCCGGTGGTGCATGAGGGACAAATGGTGGGTGAGGTAACCAGTGGTAGTTGGTCACCCACCTTAGAGCAAGCGATCGCGCTGGCTTATGTCCCCGTAGCTTTGAGCAAAGTGGGGCAGCAACTCAATGTAGAGATTCGCGGCAAACTCTATTCAGGACAAGTGGTAAAACGCCCCTTTTATCGGCGGCAAGCCAGTCTGTGATGCTCGGCTAACCTGGCAAATTGCCGCTAGTCTTGCTACGCTACCTAGGATCTTTAATATTTCCAAAAAATTTTTGCCATAAGCTGCCGCCTCGCTCATGATTAGGAGAAGTTTTTTAGCTTTTTCGACGGTTGATCCTGTTTTATGCGGATACTCAACCTAACAGCCTGTAAGCGAGATCAGATCGGGTGCTGGCTGGCAGTTGGCAAAGGATGTGGATGTTGTCTGAGCAATGTTCACGACAGACAAGAGATTTCCTGGTGGGTAGTAGGAGTGGTTCAGTCATGATACCGAGCGATCGCAGGCTTCTTCAGAGTCCAAATAGCAACACTACAAATGAGCACAAGCGATTTTTGTTGCGTGCTGTTTGGCAACATTGGGTGCAAAAAGAGACGGTGAGTTATGTTCGCACCGTGGCTACCTGTACGTTGTTAGCTTTAGTAGGAGCTGGCTTAACGCCAGAAGCTAAGGCAGATGTGGTCGTTCCATTGGCATCGGTCCCAGAACTTGACAGCTCTGTCGTTTCAACTAGCACGGCTGATTTAGTCACCGCACCCGCGATTGCGCCTCCAGAAAGTGCTGCGGTTACTGAATTTGCAGCCACACCTCTTCCAGATGCCCAGCTAGGTTGGTCAGCTGCATCAGTGGAGTCAGCCGTAACGATCAATGATTTAGTTCCAGCACCGGATGTAACTGACAAATCTGTGTCAGTCTCCGACTCTCAATCCGCAGTGGTTGCTTTAGAGGCCGATCGCCCTGAAACTCCGGTTGTGGCGGCACAACCGAAACAACTAACTGCCGCTGAACCAACCGCAATTACGCCTGAACCTAAAACAAGAGCAGAAACTCTAAGACCTGAGTTTGCACCTCAGCGTCATGAATCCAACCCTGCGATCGCGCCTGTATCCAGCTCTAGAGGCGAATACCAGGTAGCCCAAGTTAGCTCGTTTTCAGATATTCAAGGCCACTGGGCGCAAAGCGTGATTGAGTCGTTGGCGTCCAGAGATGTGGTGCGTGGCTTTCCTGATGGCACCTTTCGACCCGACATTACAGTGACCAGAGCCCAATTTTCTGCGATCGTGCGGCAAGCCTTCCAAGTGCAACCCGTCCGTACCTCGGTACAGTTTTCGGATGTATCCACGAACTACTGGGCTTACAGCGCGATCGACGAAGCGTACCGTTCTGGGTTTGTCTCCGCATCTGGCAACAATGTGTTTCTTCCTGACCAAGGTATCTCCCGCAATCAAGCGCTGGTGGGTTTAGTCAATGGCTTGAAATTGACCTCGGAGTCAACCAGTACCGATATTTTAGAAACTTACTTCGAAGATGCGGCCCAGGTATCAACGGCGGAGCGAACTGATTTAGCGATCGCAACTGACAAGCGCTTGGTCGTCAGTTATCCAAATGTGAGAGCGCTGAACCCGCAGCAATTAGCCACTAGAGCTGAGGTAGCGGCTTTTATTTACCAAGCCTTAGTGCAAACAGGTGAAGTATCGGCGCTGGATGCAAGCACCACAGCAGCCCAATACATTGCTGGCGCAGCAACTACGGCTGAAACCCCTACCACTTCACCCGCGCAGACATTGCCAGCCACGCCGACGACAGCAGCAGCTCCTTCCGAGGAAACGATTCAAGACTTGCAGACTCGCTTAGAGGCTGTGCAAACTGAGTCAGAGAACTTTGGCAATGTTTTTGAAGGATCGCCAGCTCTCAGCATTTCTAACCCAGTTGGCTTTGGAGCTGATAATGGCACTGGATTTATCAGTGCTACCTATCAAGAACGCACTCGCTACAGTGACAAAGATGATGCAGCAGTTGGATTTGGTGTAGGTTTGGGAGATGCCCGGAGAAATGTAGGCGTGGAGTTGTCCTATACGCTGGCTAGCTTTGGGGGCAACCGGGATTTTGGCACTGGTGGATTTAATGTGAAACTTCACCGCGCCTTCTCTGAAGACTTTGCTGCTGCTTTGGGCTGGGATGGGTTTATTACGATTGGTGACGAATTCAACGAAGACTTTAAAGACTCGATTTATGCAGTCGCAACTAAAATCTTCCGAACTCGCCCAGATTTGAACACGCCATTCAGCCGAGTTGCTCTCACGGGAGGGATTGGCAATGGTCGCTTCCGAACGGAAGATGATGTGTTTGAAGATAAAGATAACTTCAACGTCTTTGGCAGCTTGGCCGTGAGAGTTGTTCGCCCTGTGAGTGCCTTAGTGGAATGGACAGGCGAAGACTTAGCGGCAGGTCTTTCAATTGTGCCATTCAAAAATCAAAGCTTGGTAATCACTCCAGCCGTGAGAGATATTGCTGGTGCAGGCGATGGGGCTCGCTTTGTAGTAGGACTGGGATATTCCTGGAAGTTTTAGTATCTGAAATCTGAGAAGGTCGAAGAGCAAGGGTGACCAATCTTTTACCTTCTCTTGAACCGCAAAGTTTAACCCCAAAATTTGATGATGGAGTCAGGAGTAACTTTATGCGTAGTAAGCGGTGGGCGAGTTGGATCGTTGGAGTTGCTTTAGTGGGAGGGAGCTGTTTTGCAGGCTCGGCTCAGGCTCAAGTTCAAATCAACAATCAGTCGGATGTAAGTGGCACTAACGTTTTTAACAATACGGCTCCCCGGTTTCCTTCCAGACCTGGTCTGAACCCTGACACCCTGGCAACAGCGAATCGGCTGGCTCAAGAACTAACGGCGGCTCGCAATGCCTACAACACGACTGAGCAGGCAGTGACCCGTGTGCCCCGGCGCTTTGCTCGTGGGCCTGGTGAAGAATGTGTGAATCCAGCTTTGTCTCGCTTGAATGAAGCGATTAGAGCGTCGCAGGAATTTCTCAGCGGTTTGGATAGTACCCAAGTTGAACAACTCAAAAGCGCGAACTTGAAGATTTGGTAACCATTCCAGCATTGAGGATTGGCAGTGGTCTAAGTGAGGAGTAACTCTATGGGAAGGCAAGCAATGCGAAACAAAGAGGCTGGAAATATTGGGTGGTGGCTAGGCGCGATCGCGAGCAGCTTTTTATTGGGAGGATTGGCGGCTCCAGTCCAAGCTGAGGAAATCTTTGGCACAGAAGGTATCCGCTTTGATATAGATACGATTGTGGAGTTTGAGTTTATTGAATCCAACGGGGCGTACCAGTCCATTTTTGGGATTGTGAACTTAGACACGGGAGAGAGGACGCCGCTGTTTACGGAAGTGAAGCCTTCTGACAATCCTCAAGCGTTGATGGAACCCTCGGATTACAGTTCTGACATTGGTACTAGCGATAACGATGATTTCTTGGGCACGCCGGGCAATACGGTGCCTGAGCCTTTGGCTGAGTTTGAGTTTCAAGCCAATACTCGCTATGCCTTCTATTTGGAGTCTAGCTTTCAGGGACGACCTGCTGGCGTACTTTATTCCACCAATTTCCAAAACCAAACCAATGGCAGCAGATTGGTGAGATTTGAGGGAGGGCTGGGCAACCTGGCCGACCAAGGCATCGCCATTATTTGGGATGATACGGGGTCTGTGATTGTGAAGCCCAATGCTCAAGACCGAGACTTTGATGACTTTCTAGTCCGGGCGGGAGGGCACTTGGCTTGCCCCTACGACTCAACCACAAGCCAGCAACAATCGCAGCTCAAGTCTGCCAGCCCTACTAGTAATGGCATGCTGATTAGTCAAGCGTCCTGCCGCTAGAAGCTGTTTACCAAGGATTCAGCTTGCTGAAAGTGAGTGAATCCTTGGTATTTAGAGAGACGGGCTAATTGCTCTAAGGAGCGGACACCGGAATAGAGATGCCCGCCAATTTCCCAAGTTGGGGTTTGTTTGATTTGCAATGCTTGACAAAGGCTGGCCTGAGCATTTTTGCCGTTGGCGTTGCACTCGATATAGGTCACTTGCTTGAATGCGGCTTCACCAAACAATTGCCGCTGGAGCAGGCTAAAAGGACAGTTATAGGCACCATACATTTTTATGTTTGCCTGAGTTAGGTGAGTGGCTAGGCTCATCTCGGTTGAGGCAGTACCAGGAGGTGTAGTGGTGGGATTGGTGACTGCTTCAGCTTTAGCGGTTGGGGTGCTGATGGCGGCGCTGGAGAGAGCGATCGCGATCGCCACTTTAGAGACTTTGCTAAACATGCTGACTAAACCTAGATCTGTAGCGAGGAGTGAGGTGAGAGTGAGTGATGCCTGGAGAGGTCAGCCACACTTCTCAACATATTAGTGAGGGCGATCGCAGGTTTGTCAGGGCAGAATTGCTGATTAATTAGGGCTCCATTCGTTAGCCTGAGGGATGCTACGGATGGTTGCATCTCTATGTTTATCGGAGCTGTTGCTGTGTGTGCTAGAAGCTAGAGGGAGATTTACAGGGAGATGTTAATGCAGGCAACAAGGAGAGACGGAACAGAGCTGAAACTCTCTTGCTCGCATTATTTATATGATTATCTTCTGAAGAGAGTTTTTAAATATGAATTTAGATTAATTAATGCTTAATTTCCGGGTATCTTTTATGGGATCAGAAGACTATTAAGAGCAAATAGAAACTTAGCTTAGACGGAATATTTAGAAGTAATTTATTGGCTGAGTATGTCTGATACGGTGATCCGGGTTGAGAACTTAGGTAAAAAATATATTATCGGTCGCCAGAAACAGGAAAGATACCTGACTTTACGAGATGCGATCGCTCAAACCGCTCGGTCAGTGGGCCAACATTTTTCACCGTCTAAGCACAAGGAAAAACTACGCCTTGAGCAGGAAGAGTTTTGGGCGCTTAAGGATGTGTCTTTTGAGATTAAGCAGGGCGATCGCGTCGGTTTCATTGGCCAAAATGGTGCAGGGAAATCAACGCTTCTAAAAATTCTGAGTCGAATTACAGAACCAACAAAAGGGAGTATTCGAATTCAAGGTCGAGTAGCTAGTTTATTGGAAGTAGGAACAGGCTTTCACGCAGAATTAACTGGGCGGGAGAACATCTATCTCAACGGTGCAATTCTGGGAATGAGCAGGGTGGAAATTAAAAAGAAATTTGATGAAATTATTTATTTTGCTGAAGTTGAAAGATTTTTAGACACGCCAGTTAAGCATTATTCTTCTGGAATGTATGTGCGTCTTGCCTTTTCAGTTGCTGCCCACTTAGAGCCAGAGATTTTGATTGTGGATGAGGTGCTGGCGGTGGGGGACGCTCAATTCCAAAAAAAGTGTTTGGGGAAAATGGAGAATGTAGCGAAGGAAGGACGAACTATTCTTTTTGTTAGCCATAATATGGCAGCAATCAGATCTCTCTGTAGCCGAGCACTTTTGATGAAGAGGGGACAGCTTATTATAGATTCTGATTTTGAGACTGCTGTTAGCAATTACTTATCAGAAGGATATACATCTGATGCGACAGTCGTATGGAACCAATACGATGCACCTCAATCTCCAGAAATTCGCTTTACTAAGGCCTATATATTGAATGATAAAGGTCAGTATGCCTCTTCTTTAGATTGTCGCAAAGAATTTTCTGTTGTTGTAGAGTACGAAATCATTAAACCTTTAGATGATTTAAGAATTGGCTTCTTCATGCAAAATTTAGAAGGAGTTCCTATATGTGGCTCTAATGATCCAAATGCCTGGCCAGCCACTCTAAGAAACCCAGGTTATTACATTAGCAAATGTACATTCCCCGGCTATCTTCTCAATGCTGCCAAATATTCGGTTTTTTTTGGCGCAGATATACCACCTTATACAAGCCCTCTTGTAACAACTCCGTACTGTTTAAGTTTCACTATTGAAGATGTGGAGGGTCATGGGTCACGCAGTGAAAAACTTCCTGGAATTATACGACCCAAGCTTAATTGGAATGTAAAACAGTTAACCGAAGTATAAGTTATGGATGAACTTTACTCACTTGAAAATGCCCAGAAATTCAACTGGTCTTCTGTCAATGGCAACTTAAATCCTGAACGGGTATCGCACATTGAAAATCATTTAGTAGGTAAAAAAATTCTTGATGCCGGATGCGGCGGTGGTGCCTATGTAGAATTCTTGGCTCAAAAAGGATTAGAGGTTACAGGCGTTGACAAATATGCTCAGTTTTTACAATTAGCAAAAGAAGAAGGTCGGATAGGAACTTACGTCCAAGAGGATATAACTAGTCTTCCCTTTCCTGACAAAGCATTTGAATGCACATATTGTTTTGATGTTCTAGAACATGTAAATGATATGCTGGCTGTTCAGGAATTAGCTAGAGTGACTACTAAGCGATTAATCATCGCAGTACCGAAGGAAGATGAGATTATGAATAAATTTAATCTTACGTTTTTACATTATCAAGATAAAACCCACTTAAGGAACTATACGGAAAGTTCTTTAAGAAAACTACTTAGTGGTATTGATTGTTGCAATATTAGGATTTTCCCTGAACTTGCTATACCTACACGAAATTTAGTGAGACAAGTAATTCAACTTGATGTTGATGGTTTTACTAAAAAACATATGAAATCTTCATTGGCTAAAATCAAATTGAAACAAATAGTTGGATTTGGTACTTCAAAGTCACAATCTCTCTATCAAGAATTTTATGATTTTTTGACCAATGAACTGCTTGATAAAGCTTCATATCAGGATATACCTACTGGATTAGTTGCTGTTGTAGACTTAGCTTCTTTGTAGAAGAGTTATGAAAGTTTTATATGATATATCAGTACTTGGAGCAGGCTACTATCATCCTCGTGCCCGAACTGGAATCTTTAGAGTTGTTGAAAATATAGCTTATGGACTAGCCTCTTCAAAAGAGTGTGATTTGTCCTTTTGCGCTGGTGAGTCATTTCAACAGCTGAACTGCTCTTTAGATTACCTAAAATTTAGCTCGCTATTTAAAGAGATATCTCTTCCTGAGACAGATATCATAAAGATTAAGAGAGGTCTTGATACTAAGATTTGTGACCTTAATTTAGAAATTAGTAATATTGGTAATGAGGCACAAATAAGGCTTTTATACCTAAAGATCTGGAGAAAATTACTCTACAGTATAGATAAGATAGTTGGCGACAAATCAAATTATCTGATTTGTCCTAAAAGCTTAGAGCAGACAGACATATTTCACTCGCCTTTTTATCCTATACCTGAACAAGCTAGACAAAGAAAAAACAAATATGTGTTTCTCACAGTTTATGATCTAATTCCAATTATGTTTCCACAGTTTTTTGAGTTCGACGAAGATCATCTTCTTAACAAAATTTTAGATAGTCTAGATCCAGAGAGCTGGGTTATCTGCATATCAGATAGTACAAAAAACGATCTATGTAATAAATTTCCCGAAATTGATCCTTTAAGAGTTTTTGTGACACCCTTAGCTGCATCAGAGCTTTTTTATCCTTGTAATGATCCCGAGCAGATTTCATCAATAAGAAAAAAATACAATCTTCCTGAAGCACCTTATATTTTAAGTTTAAGTACATTAGAACCTCGAAAGAACATTGATCACACTATCCGATGTTTTGTAAAATTATCGCAACAAGAACATATTAAAGATCTATATCTTGTTCTAGTTGGTACCAAAGGTTGGGATTACAGCAAAATTTTTGATGAAATATCTCACCATCAGTATTTAAAAGACCGCATTATTGTGACTGGATACGTAGCTGATGAAGATTTAGCTGCCCTATATAGCGGAGCTATAGCATTTGTTTACCCCTCTTTTTATGAAGGGTTTGGCCTTCCACCTTTGGAAGCAATGCAGTGCGGTGTTCCAGTAATCACTTCCAATACATCCTCCCTACCAGAAGTAGTTGGTGATGCAGGGATAATGGTTTCCCCTACAGATGCCGATGCACTATGTCAAAGTATGCTTGAGATTTATAATAATCCTTCTCTAAGAGAGACTATGTCTTTGAGTTCGATAGAGCGCTCAAAACAGTTTAGCTGGGAAAAGTGTACTCAAGAAACCATTAACGCTTACAAAACAGCTTTAAGCAGTTAGTAGTCTTTCTTCTTAGTTTTACCTGAAGGTTGAGTCTGCTCATGCGTATTCTCTATGATGGCCAGATATATGCATCGCAACCTACTGGAGGTATCAATCGTTATTTTGCTAACCTGATTAGCAGATTGCCAGAAGATTTTACTTCTGCCCTTACTACTTGCCAGCTTCGCAATGTTAACTATCCCACTCATCCAAATCTAAAAACTTATTTCTATCAAAGATTTGGATTTCGTCCAGGATGCGTTTCATACTGGCTGGAAAAATATTACTTTCGGGCTGTTGCTTCCTTTAATTCCTTCGATCTTGTCCACCCCACTTATTATGGACTGCTTACCCGCCAAGAAATTAATCAATGTCGATATCCTGTTGTTCTGACAGTTTATGACATGATCCATGAGCTTTTCGCTGATCAACTTGATCCCAGCGGTCACAAAACCGAAGAGAAGCGAAAAGCAATCTTGGCAGCACAAGCTGTTATCTGTATTTCGGAGAATACCAAGAAGGATTTATTGGAGCGATACTCATTGCTAGAGGAGAAAGTAACTGTTACATACTTAGCCTCAGAGATAGATGTAACCCTTTCTCATGGTTCTGAGACAGTCCCCCCTCAGCCTTACTATCTCTATGTAGGTGGTCGCTACTCTTATAAGAACTTCGATAGCTTGCTAGCCGCTTTTGCAAAGGTTGTTTCTGTTCAACATGGGATCAAACTTTGTGTTGTTGGTCTGCCTTTTAATGAAACCGAAGAGAAACTGATTGCCGAGCTGAGGCTGAGTGAGTACATAGAACACTACAGCTACACTAGCGATCGCCATCTAGCAAAGCTTTATCGTTGCAGTCTTGCCTTTGTCTATCCGTCCCTATATGAAGGCTTTGGCATTCCTCCACTCGAAGCAATGTCCTGTGGAGCTGTTGTTGTTGCTTCCAACTGCTCTAGCATTCCTGAAGTTGTTGGTGATGCTGCCTTATTATTTAACCCCAAATCTACTAGTGATTTAGCAGATATCTTACTCTCCCTTCTAGACAACTCTATAGAACACGATCGCTTAATCGCTAAAGGATATCAGAGGGCAAAAGCTTTTAGCTGGGATAAGACAGTAGCTCAGACTCTTAATGTTTACCGTTCAGTAGCTAAGCTGCGATCGTCCTGATCCTTAGTGTTAGCTTACAAAGTTGTAGAAAGGAGCAGCCTTGGAAAGAATATCGATACCTATACGAATTCTGTTGGTTTCCTCAGTGCTGCCGCGAAACAGTAACGGGGGAGAACTAATTCTTTATAGACATCTCTGGCAAAGCTCACCATTCAAAGTAGCGATCGCCACTGATGATCCCACTAGGGTCGCTGAAGATATGACAGTCGAGGCAGTGATCAAACTGCCAATTCATCCATTGCTAACACGGTTAGCTCAAACTAGAGCAGCTCGATGGATTCATGGTGTGCGACAACTCCTAAGCAGCTTTTACGATACTCGTCTATTGCGACGCTATATTCAAGAACAACCGCCCGACCTAATTTTGACCGTTGCTCATGGTGATTTGTGCTGGTTAGCCCAGAAACTTGCCCAAGAGTATTCCATCCCCTTAGTGACTATATTTCACGATTGGTGGCCTGATCTAGCATATGTACATGATTGGGTAAGACACGCGATCGCTCATCGGTTTCGACAACTATACCGCCAGAGCCAGCTAGCCTTCTGTGTTAGTGAAGCTATGCAGCAAGCATTAGGCCAGCATCAAAATGCCCAAATTTTGTTGCCGATCCCACAGCAAATCAGTCTTGAAGGTAATCCTAAAAAGAAAGCTTTGAGCAACAAGTTGACAGCGGTGTATGCAGGTAATCTATCAGATATCTATGGGCCATTACTTCAGAAGCTAGCCACCATATCTCAATCAGTAGATACATTTCAACTCAAGCTACTAGGACCTGTTCCTGATTGGCCTACTGAAAAAGTTCAGGAATTTCAGCTCCAGGAAATTTATACTGGTTTCTTGCCACGCAATCAATTGATTCAAGCTCTTGGAGAAGCAGATGTTTTGCTAGTGATTATGTCATTTGCTGAATCAGACCAAAAGCGAATGCAGACTAGCTTCCCCTCTAAGTTATTAGAATACTGTCAGTTTGGTAAAGCGCTTGTTATTTGGGGGCCAAAAGGTTGCTCTGTGGTTGACTGGGGGCAGAAATATGATTCAGCACGAGTAGTAACATCCCCTGTCGTTGAAGATTTGGCTATGGCTGTTATAGACCTATCAAAGCAACCTGTAGAACAAGAACGTTTGGGCCAAAAAGCATTAGAAATGGCTCAAACAATGTTTAACCCTATAACAATTCAACAACAGTTTATTGAAAGCCTTTACTCCGTTACTAAACTATAGGAATCCAGTCTACCTACAAATCATTCAACATTGCTATATCAAGATAAGCTCATGTCAAGCACTCCTAGGCTCCATCTGTTACCAAAAACACTGAGTAGGCTAGTAGATAACTGGCTTTTAACAGCCTTCCAGAGATTGCCTATACGCTTAATGCAGAGATTGCTTTGGTTACTACAAAAATATCCAACGTTAGGCGATCGCTGGGGTTATTCTATTCGTCAGTGCCATTACTACGAGCCACTGCCTGAATTTTCAGCAATTACACCAGAGCAGGTGTTAAAGCGACGGGTATCCAGCTGCATTGATTGGAATTTAGAAAGGCAAGTTAGCTTAGTTCGAAAGCTGAGTCAGTATCAATCTGAAATTCAAGAGATTGTAGAGGGGCAGACTAGTATTTCATTTGATTTCTCAAATAGTGTTTTTTCTGAGCTAGATGCAGCAGTTTACTACGCAATTTTGAGAGAGCTAAAGCCTAGGAGGGTAATTGAAATTGGCTGTGGCTATTCAACTCAAATAGCAGCTTTAGCAATTGCCCAGAACTTGCAACAAGGATACAGCGGCGGAATTATTTGTGTTGAACCTTACCCTGAAGCAAGGCTGACAGAAGCTAATTTAGCGGTAGAGCTTATCACTGAGAAGGTAGAAACCCTAAGTCTAGACTTTTTTCAACAACTAAGTGCGGGAGATGTTCTATTGATCGACTCAACGCACACAGTAAAGTTCGATAGTGATGTTTGCCGAGAAATCTTACAAATTCTACCAGCTCTTCCATCTGGAGTATGGGTTCATTTCCACGATATTTTCTTTCCCTATGATTACCCCCCTGACTGGTTAATCAAGGAGCGCCGAGCCTGGAGCGAACAGTACATGCTAGAAGCGTTTTTAGCTTATAACAACGTTTTCGAGGTCAAGCTAGCAAATCATTGGTTGTCTCTTGATTACCCAGAAGAGGTGGCGAAACTTTGGCCTAATGTCCTTCAGTGGCAGCAGAAGTTCCATCAATGTGGCAGTTTTTGGCTTTGCAAAAAATAGGATTGGTTCGTTTTCATGCCAACTATTTCAATCATTACACCGCTATATAACAAAGCACCCTACATTGCAGCTACCATCCACTCTGTATTAGCGCAGACTTATTCAAACTGGGAACTGTGGATTGTTGACAATGGTTCCATAGACAGCAGTTGGGAAATTGCTCAACAATTACCAGATCCGCGTATTCACTTGTTGCGAGCATCTAAACAAGGACCAGGAGCTGCTCGTAATTATGGGCTATCTTATGCTCAGGGAGAATGGATTCAGTTTCTAGATGCGGATGATTTGCTTGAACCCAACCATCTTTCTCAACAACTGCAAGCAGCCCAACAAGATCCAGACGCAGATATCATTGCTTGTTGTTGGCAGGAATTTATCGATGAAAATCCAACTGTGAAGAAGCTGAAGCAGCCAGCAGGTATGGGGCGATCGCCTCAAGAACTAAGAGACGCTGTGATCGCATTTGCTCCTTGGGCTGTCCATGCCGCAATCATCAAGCATAGTTCGCTGGTGCCAGATTGCTATTGGCCAGAACAACTCGATTGCTACTTAGGGGAAGATATTGCCTTCTGGTTTAAGCTAGTTACCTCTTGCAGAGTAACCTATGGAACTAGCCAGGGAGCCTTGTATCGCACTCAAACAGCTGAATGTCGTAGCCAGATTTCAAACCCAGAAAAGTGGTTTGAAGGAGTCCATGCCGCGATCACTCACAATCAACAAGTTCTTCAGCAAGCTAAGACCGACTACACCTCAGCGCAATGTGAAAATCTAATGCGAGTGTATGTTGAACTGTACCGCTCGGCTTGTCATCAACAGGCAAAAGAAGTAGCAGAAGTGGCAAGACTGCATGCTGAGGCTTGGCTACGCGAGTATTTCCGCGTTGTTCGAAAACCAAAATTGTCAATGGTCGCTCGACGATTAGTTGGAATCAAGCCATTTCTGAAGTACTGAGATGGATATTAGAGGTAGAGGACAGACTAGAATGTTAGATTTTCTCCTGAGTAAAGGCAGAAATATTGTATGACCAGTTAGTATCCCGCGCCAGTTGTTCCTTCAGTAGTCTTAAGAATGTTCTTACCGTTACTCAAAGATTCATTATTCAAGCTTCGCTATGGTTTTAGAGGCGTTCCTTTTCAAATGGGAAACGAAATTGTTCGATTGGATGAGTCCCTCAGACGCTGGAATATTGATGCTGAAGCTGCAATTCATCAGATTCTAGGAAAGTACTTAGCTCCCGGTCATATCTTGATTGACGTAGGGGCAAATTTTGGATTGCATACGTTATATGCTGCTAAGGCCGTGGGTCCTCAAGGCTGTGTTTTTGCCTTTGAACCCGTTCCTACAAACCTAAACTTATTACGTAGAAATGTTGCAATCAATCATGTGCAGCAACAAGTAAAAATTATTCCAAAAGCAGTATCAAATTCGACTGATCTGTTTCTTGATTTCTTTGTACCACCTGAAACAGTAGCTGTTACTGCATCCCTATCAGCAGAATCCACCCAATCCCAGACAAAAATTCAAGTTGCGAATGTCCGGTTGGATGATTTTTGGCCTCCCCTCAATCTACCCGTAAATTTGATCAAAATTGATGTTGAAGGGGCAGAGCTAGAGGTGCTCCGGGGTGCTGAGCAACTGTTGCGGCAATGGCATCCACCACTACTAATTGAGGTGCACGGGTTTGCGCTGCCGAGTTTTGGGGCTAGTGTGGTTGAGCTGCGAGGCTTCTTGAATCGCCTGAATTATCAAGAAACTCTGCTAGAGGGTGAGCAGTTTCAGGGAGAAGATTATTTTCAAGCCCTCTATTTGCATTCTGAAGAAAAAATATCTTGCACTTAGAATAAACGGCAAAATCTAGAACCTGCTGCTTAAATATTCACTTACCTTTTTCTAAGCCTATGAAATTTGGCATTGTTGTCACAACGATTTATGATGGCCAGTTTATTCATGAGTACTACAACCATTTTTTAGCTTGTGGCGATTTGGAAAAGGTTCATTTTTATGTAGTAGGTGATCTCTCAACACCAACTAGTTGCCGAGAGCAGGTAGAACAATACACAAAGCAGGGTTTACCCTGGTATTACCTAGGCCCAAATGAGCAAAATGATTTCCTCAAGCCTTTTCCAGAACTTGCCGCTGAAATTCCTTGGAAGACTGACAACCGGCGTAACATCGGCTTTCTGATGGCTTATCGCGATCGCTGTGATGTGATTATTGCGATTGATGATGATAACTATCCCCAAAAGAGTTGGCCGTTCTTAGCAGGGCATTCTGAGGTCGGTAAGGAAGTTTCTCTCCTTTCGGCAGTTGGACATAATAGCTGGTTTAACTTGTGTTCCATGATGCAGGTTCAATGTCCTTCTT
The DNA here is from genome assembly GCF_014696035.1 of Trichocoleus sp. FACHB-262. Lineage (NCBI taxonomy): Bacteria > Bacillati > Cyanobacteriota > Cyanophyceae > Leptolyngbyales > Trichocoleusaceae > Trichocoleus > Trichocoleus sp. FACHB-262. Next base: position 75,672 of record NZ_JACJPK010000064.1, read on the forward strand.
TAGGGGCTGGAGAAACGGTTTATGCCAGAGGCTTCCCCTATCAGCGGCGTGACATAGCCTGTTCAAAAGTCGATGCTGAAGTTTCTACAGGTCTTGTCGCGATCAATGCCGGACTTTGGTCAGGTGACCCAGATGTTGATGCTGCCACTCGCTTAGTCACTCGTTGTAGCGCCAAGGAAAAGTTTACAACTGACTACCTGCTTGCCCCTGACACGTTAATGCCCATCAATACCCAAAATACTGGGCTTATCCGAGAGGCGATTCCAGCTTACTATTACGTCAAAATGGGACATCCAGTTGGGGGCATGAAACTGGATCGTTTTGGTGACATATTTAGCGGTTTCTTTGTGCAAAAGTGTGCCCAAGCGATGGGACATCGTATCAAAGTTGGCTCTCCCGTTGTGGAACATCGCCGCTCTCCTCACAACCTATACAAAGACCTCTGGAATGAGTTGGCAGGTATGGTCGTCATTGATGATATGCTGCCTCTTTTGGAAACGCCGTTGTCTCCAGCGAAAACCTATAGTGAAGCAACTGTTGAATTAGCAGAACGAATCGAGGAATGGTCAGCGAAACAGCAAGGGTTCCTCTGGGATGAAGCGCTGAAAGATTATTTCAAAAATGTGGCTCAGAACATGAAGCTCTGGGTAGAAGTCTGTCGCCAGTTAGCCTAATGATTTCGCTTGTAACTACTGTATTAAATGATCGGCCAGGATGTGCTGCTTTCTTTACCCAAATGGAAGCACAGACTTATCTGCCTGATGAAATTGTCATTGTCGATGCTGGTTCAAGAGATGGCACCTGGGAGTTCCTACAAAACTACCAGCCGAAGAAACCTTATTCACTACAGGTCACTCAAGAAATTGGCTGTAATGTAGCTCGTGGTCGAAATTTAGCGATCGCTCAAGCCCAACATGAAATAATTGTTTCTACAGACATTGGTTGCATGTGGGAACCCCAGTGGTTAGAGGAACTAGCTCGACCATTATTAGAGAATAAGCAACTGGAAGCCGTGATGGGGAGCTGGCAAGTTCGTTGGGAAGACCTCAAGAGTGATTGGGCAAAGATAGAGTATGCCTTACTCGATGGGCCGAAACTAATTGCCACTCACAAGTCTCACGCTTCCTCACGAGCGATCGCCTATCGCAAATCCTTGTGGGAAAAAATTGGCAGTTATCCAGAAGATTTAACTTTAGCAGGGGATGACATGCTGTTTGCCCTGCTCTTGCATAAGACAACGGATCGTGTCGCTTGCGCCCCCATCCCGCGCTGTTATTGGGAGCGCCCTGTTACCTTAAAGTCATTTTGTAAAGAAGCACGCCGCAACTTTCGTGGTGGCGGGGAAGCGGGCATCTGGTTAAAGTATGGTTTCCTGGTAGGAGGAAGGCTGCTTCTTGAACTCCTTCTATTGCTTATTGGTTTAGTCTGGCTACTTTTTGCTTCACCGCTCTGGGTAGGAGCACTTTTCCTAAGCGGCTTTCTCTTCATGGTGGTGCTACGAGTACTTCGATTAGTCCCCGCTATGCAGCGCTTGAACGCCTACGGATATCCAGGTGGCTGGTTGCGTATTGTCTTGTTTGAATATCTGACTAAGTTTTGGAGTGTAGTCGGGTATTGGGAGGGATTTTTAGCCGGAATAAAGCACTGCCAGAAAGGCCGAGAGCGGCTTCGTAGCATACAGGTAAAACCCGTTTAAGAGAGAAAATTATATTTAGCATAAGGGCAGAGTTTATCTAATGGCTAATGATATGACAAAACCAATATTGGTGACTGGTTCTCATCGCTCTGGCACTACTTGGGTGGGAAAGATGATATCGGCTTGTCCTTCAGTCGCCTATATCAATGAGCCTTTTAGCCCTGAGACTTATCGTATTTATCGCGGTAGATGTGGAGCAAAATTTATTTACTGGAACACCTATGTAACTGATGAGAATGAGGTTGCTTTTTATCAGCATATCAAGCATACCCTTGAGTTTCGATACAACCTAAGAGGACAATTCAACGCCAATAGGAATTTTGTCGATTTCAAAAGAACGTTAAAAGAATACTGCATCTATTGGGGTTATCGTTCCCGTAATCTTGTGCCCCTGATGAAAGACCCTTTGGCTGTTTTCTCAGCAGGATGGCTGGCTAAAAAATTTGACATGAATGTATTAGTTCTTGTCCGGCATCCAGCTGCATTTGTCACTAGCCTAAAAAGATTAAATTGGGACTATGACTTTTACGAGCTACTCCAACAACCTCTTTTAATTCGAGATTACTTATATCCTTTTGAACAAGAAATTACTGAATATGCAGCGTTAGACAATGACATTATAGATAGAGCTGCCTTGCTCTGGAAAATAATATATTCTGTGGTTTTAATGTACCAAAAATATCATCCGGACTGGATTTATCTGCGCTATGAAGATATTGCCACAAATCCCATCCCTTGTTTTAAGGATTTATTTAATCGGTTTGGTTTAGAGTTCTCAGACTCGGTTAAAGCTACTATTCAAGACTATACTTCACCTTCAAACTCTATTGATGCCCCTGAGGGCGACTGGTCTTTAAGAAAACGAAACAGTCAAGCAAATGTAGGGAGTTGGAAAAATAAATTAACAAAAGACGAAATCACCCGTATTAAAGCGCATGTTGAGGAAGTATCAAAGGAATTTTATGCAGACGAAGATTGGGAATAAATTTATTGTAAATTTAAGGTGTATTGTTCCCTAGGGCCTCGAAATAGTTAGCTCATTCCAAACTCAACAAAATTGAGTCATGAAACTTCTCTACTACTCACCCGCTAGCTACGGTGGTATTGCCGATTACGCCCACGAGCAGGCTAATGCTTTGGTTGCTCTCGGAGTGGATGTTACTGTACTTACCACTCTGAAATACCCAACGGGTAGGGGAGAGAAGTATCAAATTGTGCCAATTTTGCAGGAAGTAGCACCCACTAAACAACTCCCTCATAAAGTCTTCAAAGTGGTACATTTTACCTCCGTAACCCTGGCAAATTTTAGCAAATTAGCCAGTTTTATTGATTCAAATACTTTTCAGTATGTATTACTTGGCTCCTATGTGGAGTACTTAGCTCCTCTTTGGTCGGGTCGTTTGAGACAGTTAACTAAAAAAGGGGTTGTCTTTGGCGCTGTCGTTCATGACCCCGTGCGGGATTTTGTTGTTGGTCCTCGCTGGTGGCATCGCTGGTCGATCGCTTGTGGTTATTCCTTCCTACGCGAAGCCTTTGTTCATGAATCTATCGAACTCGATACGGTTCGACCCAGGTCTCAACTCCGAACAACCGTAGTTCCCCACGGAACCTATCACTTTCCTGAAGCGAATCAATCGCCAGAAGAAACCCGCTCCAGCATCACTTTGCCGCTAGACGGCAAAGTGATGCTGGCTTTTGGTCATATTCGGGATAATAAGAATCTCAATCTTGTTATTCGCGCAATGGTTAATTTTCCGGATTTATACCTAATTGTTGCGGGTAAAGAACAGTCATCAAGTCAACGCCCGGTAGCTTTTTACCAGGAACTAGCCACCAATCTAGGGATAGAAAATCGCTGTAAGTGGCAAATCCGATTCATTCCAGATACAGAGGTGGCAAACTTATTTGCATCTGCTGATATCATCCTCCTGACTTACAGTAAACATTTTCATTCTGCCAGTGGTGTTTTGAATACGGCAGTCGCTTACCGTAAACCCTGCCTTGCCTCAGCTGGGGAAAGCTCTTTACGCTCTGTAGTTCAAAAGTATGAACTTGGAATTTGGGTCGAGCCAGATGATGTAGAGTCCATCGTGACGGGAATCAGAACGTGGTTAGAAAATCCTCCCACTCCTCAATGGCAGAGGTACTTTGAGGAAAACTCCTGGGCACTCAATGCTAAGTTAGTAAGTCACTGTTTAGCAGAAATTGAGACACAAGAGCTTAAGAAAGTCCCATAACTCTTGAAGTGTATGTCCCCTATATCCACGATTTTTAAACTGAGTCATCACGCTCACCAAGGAGTCTCTTTGCAGGACAAATGGCTAGCTTTCCTGATCGCTGGTCTGGGGGTACTTGGTTCTCACCGCGTCAAGCTGCACTTGTGGTTTATCAAGCGCATCAATGACCTTGGTGCAACAGGTTTCGTTCAACTTCAGCTATACATTAAGAGAAGATTGACGTATTTCTCTATGCGCCAGGGTAACGAAGCCGACTACCTAATGGGGGGTGAATTAGTCAGGGGAGCCTATGAAGTTCCTAATTTTGAACCCAAAACTATTGTGGATGGCGGTGCGAATATTGGCCTGTTTGCCATTCACGCTAACAGTTACTTCCCCAAAGCTAAATTAATCTGTTATGAGCCGGATTCAGCCAACTTCCAACAACTCCAGAAGAACTTAGCGCTCAATCATCTGCAAGTGGACACCCATCAGTTGGGTCTTTGGTCAAACAACACCACCCTTTACTACCATGCTCAGTCTTCGCACACTGGCTTCGTTGATGAAAACCCGCCTGGAGTCCCAATTCCCTGTACTCTGCTTGAAATAGAACCAGATTGCTGGCTCAAACTTGATGTTGAAGGGGCTGAATATGAAGTGCTTCCGGCGTTACTAAAAAATGGTCAGTATCCTCGCTGGATCAGCATGGAAATCCACTATTTTAATACCAAAGGTCAGTCTTTGCTTTCTCTATTGCGAGAGCATGGTTACACAATCGAAGGGGGTGAAGACCCTAGCGTTAACTGCACCGTAATTTCAGCGTACCGAGGTTGAGCCAGACACTAGACAATCATTCAAAGCCGTTGAATAGGATTGCACCCGTGAAGTTGAAAATTATCACTGGTAGTGTTCTGAGTTATGGCTACAGTCAAGTGCTTGGGAACTTGCCATCTCGTAAAATTCGCATGGCCTATCTCAAAGCCTATTTGGCACAAATGGGAGTGGGAACCTCTGTCCAAATGGGATGTCGATTTTTAAATGGGAGAAAGGTGTATCTGGGCGATCGCAACATCATCAATTTTATTGCCGAATTTTTGGTCTTTGTAGATAGCCCATACTTTCTAGCCAAATTACGATTTTATTAGTACTTTCATCTACCGTTTCTTCAGCAGTGTAGCAAGTGATATTAGGATTGAGTGGTACTTCGTAAGGATCATCAATGCCCGTAAACAATGGGATTTGACCGGAGCGTGCTTTGGCATAAAGCCCTTTCACGTCTCTGGCCTCACAAACTTCTAGGGAGGCATTAACGTAGATCTCGACAAAGTTGTTGAGCGTGGAGCGCAGTTCATCGCGGACAGAACGGTATGGACTGATCAGAGCAACAATGACGATCACGCCGTTACGACTGAGAAGGTTTGCCACATAACCCACCCGACGTACATTGGTATTCCGGTCTTCACGACTAAAGCTCAACTCTTTGGAGAGATTTTGACGAATGACATCCCCATCCAGTAGCTCAACTAGGCGATCGTATTCTTGTAGTTTATGCTCTAGATGCCGAGAAATCGTGGTCTTACCCGCTCCGCTAATTCCAGTTAGCCATAAAATCACACCGGTATCCTTTAAGAAAGAATTATTACTCATGCCTTAGCAAGGATATGAATTTTAGCAGTGGAACAAAAACATACACTAAGGCTGACGCACTCACTGGGCCAGCATCTCAAAAAGCAATTCTAGTCTCATTGCGACCGCATCTCCAAGTAATTGTTGATTTAACGACTGGGAAAACGAGGCAAGTTCAAGGCCTTTGAGCACTTAGTCTCGGTATTACATGGCAAACGAGGCGTGCATCTAGTCGTGCTTCATCTCGTGGTTGGGCCTTGGCGGATTCCTTGGAGCTATTGGGGCAAGGGCGTACTTCCCCTGCCCACTTGCCACTCGACCTAGAGTTGGCGCATAAACAAATGAATGATATCGCGTTTACTATGCCCAGGTTAGGTAAGAATTGCTGGGCGGTAGAACTACCCTGTATACCAGAGTTGCTACATCAAAGATACTAAACTTCGCAATCCTAAACCCGGGATTGGGGCTGGATTTATTCGTAAAAACTTGATGATATAAAAGCTTCAAAGAAAAGTACCAGTAGCATGTCACATGTAAACTTTAAAGCTTTTACAGGTAGTGTTTTGAGCTATAGCTACAATCAGCTTCTTGGAAACTTGCCATCTCGTAAAGTTCGTATGATTTATCTCAAAGCCTATTTAGCAAAGGTTGGGTTGGGGACTTCTGTTCAAATGGGATGTCGGTTTTTGAATGGGAGAAAGGTGTATCTAGGCGATCGCAATGTGATCAACTTCGGCTGCCTATTTGATGGACGCCATTACAAGATACAGACAGGTTCTGATGTCTCCATTGGCCCAGAAGCGGCAATCTTAACCCTGGGACATGATCCACAGTTGCCAGAGTTTGGCGATAAAGGTGGGGATGTAATCATAGGCGATCGCGTTTGGATTGCTTACCGATCAATTATTTTGCCAGGAGTCAGGATTGGCGAGGGTGCCGTAGTGGGTGCGGGTTCTGTCGTGACCAAAGATGTGGAACCTTACACCATTGTTGCCGGTAGCCCAGCCCGATTCGTGAAAAAGCGATCGCCTGACTTGCACTACACACTGAACTACCAACCGTGGCTACTTTGAGGAAATGAACTAAATTATGAGCCTGTCCCCTTATTTGAGTAAAAAGCCAGTCCCTTTAACGATATTAGCTGGCCCATTTTGAGAGTCTCGCCTCATCCTTAACCCTGCTTGCTCCAAGCGAAAGTTGCTTGGTCTATACGAGCATATACTGAACCCGTGGCTTAGCCAGATTATCCCTAAAATTCAAGTGGTTTGGGATGTCGGTGCCAACGACGGCTACTTTACTTATGGATGTGCCCAGGCGCTTAAACGCCATCACGCCGATGGTCATATCATTTCCTTCGAACCAGCTTTAGCGGAACAACCCGCTTTATCAGTTCCTGCTACTTGGTCACAGTATGCTGATATCCAGTTTGAATTCATTCCCCTATTTGTTGGCGCAACTTCGAACGAGTCAACCATCACCTTAGACAAAGCCTACGATGAACGTCCCTCACTGCATGGAAAGCCAGCCTTAATCAAAGTAGACGTAGAAGGTGCTGAAGTAGAGGTACTCAAAGGGGCAATGTCCTTGCTTGAAGAACCACATCATTGGGTTGTCGAAGTGCATGGTGACCATCTGCTGGAGCCAGTGCTGGATTTCTTCGCCAAAGCCAAAAGACCTGTAGATGTTCGTCTACTCCAACCTCACTGGTTGCTCGGTCCAGAATCACGTACCATCAAAACTTGTTGGGTTACTACTCAGCTACACTAAGCTGATGATTCAATGTCTGAAGAATTGCCATCCTGGATCTGTTGTCAACTAGGAGCGCGTGAACATTACGCTATCCCACGGGCTTTACATCAGACCGGACAGCTCGCCCACCTGATTACAGATGCCTGGGTTCCACCACAGTCTGCACTGAACCAGCTGCCTACACCTCTGTTCACTAATTTACGTGAACGGTTCCATGTAGATTTAGCCCAAACCTCTGTCCACGCCTTCACTGGTTCTTTGATGCGCTTTGAACTAACTCAACGCCTTCAGAAAACCTCAGGATGGGAACGTATTATCGACCGTAATCACTGGTTCCAAAAACGGGCAGTGCAGGTACTAAATGCGATCGCTCCTCAACACTCCTCTCTCAATTCTCCCCCTACCCTCTTTGCCTACAGTTACGCTACCTTAGAACTGTTCCGTTACGCCAAGACCAGAGGTTGGCGCACTATCCTTGGTCAAATTGATCCAGGGCCAACTGAGGAAAAGTTGGTTCTAGAGGAATACGCGAGACACTCGATCTATGAATCTAGTTGGCAACCGGCACCACCCCACTACTGGGTCAGATGGCAGGAAGAATGCTCATTAGCTGACCGGATTTTAGTTAACTCGCAGTGGTCAAGCCAAGCTTTGCAGCAAGCAGGAGTACCCGCTAACAAGATTGATATCATTCCTCTTGCCTATGAACCTCCTGAGCAAGCGCGTGACTTTGTGCGAACCTACCCTTCTGCTTTCTCAGCTGAACGTCCGCTCCGAGTGCTGTTTCTTGGTCAGGTTATCTTACGCAAGGGCATTGTTGCACTGCTAGAAGCGGCTGAACACCTACGTGACCAACACATAGAATTCTGGCTAGTTGGTTCTCCAGGCATTGCTAGACCCCAACAGGATAAAGTGCATGAACAGGTGCGGTGGATTGGTTCTGTTCCTCGCAGCGCAACAGCTCAATACTATCAACAGGCAGATATTTTTCTACTTCCAACTCTTTCGGATGGGTTTGGACTAACACAGCTGGAAGCGCAAGCCTGGAAACTCCCAACAATTGCGTCCAGATTTTGTGGTGCAGTCGTGAAAGATGGAGTAAGCGGATTGATATTGCAGAACGTGACTGGAGCAGCGATCGCCGAAGCTCTCCTCTTTTGTTTAAATAATCCTCAACAATTAGTAAATTTTTCTCGGCAATCTACTAGTATGGAGCATTTCGGTTTGGCAACACTCCAAAACAATCTCCAGGCCTTACCTTATGCCACTATTTGAATATCCTGAACTTGCCTTTACTCAAATAGCCTTCCTAGTACTAAGTGTTATCTGGTTTTTGAAGCGCAATGATGAAATTCCATTAATTATTAGTAGCTTTCTATTTTATGTTGCTTCTTATCGCTACTGGGCTGTTGAGCATGGGATTAACCAATGGATTAAGTTAAGTTGGTTTATATCAAAACCAATAACTCAAGAAGCCGCCCTTGAGGCTCTAATGTATATTACTCTTGGGGAAATTTGTTTGCTTAGCACTTATATGCTTTGTCAAAGGCGAAGCTTAGCAGTTGCAATTCCACCGAGTGATCGCTCAGTTCTACAATGGTTGCGGCCCAAGACCCTTCTTCTTGGTTTATTTTGTTTGCCATTAGTCATTCTTACTCGCTCTCAAATAGCAACCCAGCTCAGCGCCGGAAGCTCACTAGCCTTTCAAATTAATAACTATTTGTACTTGTTTCCTTTTGCTTTAGTAGGAATTGCAATTCTTGTTGTCTGTCTTTGGCGGTTTGGAGCAATAACTTCTCTCATTAATAAAGTGATGGCGCTCTCCATTTTAACAAGTGTATTTTACTTGACTTTTGGAAGTCAGGCTCGCTTCCAGTTTTTAGGATGGATGATTGCTGCTGGAATCATTGTTTCTTCATTTTACCGACCAAAAATACGTTTGGCTTTGTTAACGCTCTCTCTCATATTAGCTATGGCTGTATTTGCTATTAGTGGGGCCATGCGTAATCCCAACATAGCTAACCAATCTCTCAATCAAATTGCGCTGGAACGAGCATTAGGCGCTGAAGACGCCAATATGTTAGATGGCTTTGTATTGTTGAAAAATGTTTATCCTGAGCAACTAGACTTCCGTTGGGGAATGGAGCATCTAGAAATATTTATACGGCCAATCCCTAGAGCTTGGTGGCCTGAGAAACCTGTAGGAGGATACATGAATAAGTTAGGCTTTACAATCGCAGGTGGTAGGGGCACTGTAGGAATTTCACCAACTATATTTGGATCGTTTTATGCAGAAATTGGACTATTTGGCATACTCTTTTTTGCTCCTTTATACGGCTTAGTCATTGCCAAGGTTGTTCGGTATAGTACTCAGCTTCAGCCTTTTGCAGGGGTTTTAGTTCGTGCGATTCTTTGCTCGTCTCTTATCCCACTGCTAAGAGGCGGAGATTTAGCTGGAATTTATGCTTGGATCGGTATGGCTTTTTGGCCCTGCTTTTTATTGCTCTGGATGAAACGTCGGAATCTAACTCTCAGGATGTATCCATCAACTCATCCTTATCCCTCCAATCCGCATCCACCCATGAGGCTTCCTCACTCATGACGCAATTAACTAGCAACTAAGTACTAATTTTTCGGCTATGCATGTAGTTGTTATTTTCGATAACATTGGGGGTTACCACGCGGCCCGTTTGCGAGCTACCTACGATGCTTGCCAACGCAGAGATTGGCAGTTTACAGCAGTACAAGTTACAGATACTACCAAAGAACATCCTTGGGGAGACATGGGCCGTGAGATTACATTTCCCCTCAAAACTCTTTTGTCTACATCGGCTACCGCCCTAAATAGTACGAATTCTTCTATACCTGCAACATCTCTGTTATTTGATTGTCTAAATACGCTACAACCAACTGTTGTTGCCATTCCTGGTTGGGGTTTTCCTATTTCTCGTGCAGCTTTAGTGTGGTGCAAACGGCATGCCGCTTTATCAATTTTGATGAGTGAAAGCAAGTGGGATGATGCTAGGCGTACATTTTGGAAGGAAATGATTAAATCTTGGCTGTATGTCAAGCGATACGACGCTGCACTAGTAGGCGGTAATTTACATCGTGACTATCTAGTTCAACTGGGATTTCGTCCCGATCGCATTTTTCTTGGCTATGACGTAGTCGACAATGACTACTTTAGTCAGCAAGCCGAGAAGGCTAGACGAGATCCCAATACTACAAGATTACGTCAGCCTCAAATTCCTAATAAACCTTACTATCTTGCTGCAACGCGATTTATTAAACGTAAAAACATTCATCGACTTATAGAGTCTTTTGTTGCTTATCGTGAGCAAGTAGAAGAAGCTCATGCTTGGGATCTGGTAATTTGTGGTACTGGAGTAGAAGAACCATATATTCGTAGCTTGATTCTGAACAAAGGGCTAAACTATTGCATCCATCTACCTGGTTTTATTAGTTACCAAGACTTAGGAGATTGGTATGGTCTTGCTGAAGCTTTTATACACCCTGCACTACAAGAGCAATGGGGGCTTGTAGTTAACGAAGCCTGTGCAGCTGGATTGCCAGTTCTTTGTAGTCGGACTGTAGGTGCCTGCCATGAGCTTATTCACAATAACCATAATGGTTTTCTATTCGATCCAGAAAATGTAGAGGACATGATAGGTAAGCTAGTTAATATCCATAGGTTAAGCTCATTATTGCGTGCTCAAATGGGAAAAGTAAGCCAAGAAATTATTACTAACTACTCACCTAGTAATTTTGCTAATGGACTCGTGCGGGCAGCTGAATCCGCAATGAGCGCTGCCTAATATAGATACATTAATCAACCAGAGCTTAAAGTTGATGAAAATTTTGCTCGTTACACCCTATATGGGAGAGGTTTATGGTGGTATTCCTAGGACGGTAGTGGGAATAGCTAAGGGCCTTGTACGTTTAGGTATTGCCATTGATATTATTACAACTAATGCTAATAACTTCTGTAAATTACCCATACCATTAAATGTTTGGATTGAAGAAGAAGGTTATAGAATTAAGTATTTTTCTTGCTTCAACAAAAATGATTTTATTATTAGCTCCTCATTGATTGGATGGATACTTAATAATGTTCAAAGCTATGACATAGTGCATACTAATACTCTTTTTTCTCCATTAATTTCAGTAATTCACTGGACATGTAAGGCGTATCAAGTTCCTTATGTAATAACAACACATGGTATGCTAGAACCTTGGGCTTTATCTTATAAGGTTTGGAAAAAGAAACTATATTACTCTCTTTTTGAGAAGTTTGCCCTTCAATCTGCCAGTACTATTCAGTTTTGTTGTGAGACCGAAGCCAATAATGCTAAAGCTCTTGGATGGAACCAACCCACCGTCATTGTTTATAATGGTATCCATCATGAAGACTTTGAAATACCACCGGAAACAGAGCTTCTTTTTGACGAATTTCCGTCTCTTAAGAATAAAAATATAGTTTTATTCCTTGGTCGGATTGATCCTAAGAAAGGGCTAGATTTACTGGCTCCTGCTTTTGCTAAAGTTCACCGCCATTTTCCACAAGCTCATTTGATTGTTGCAGGACCAGACAACACTGGCTTTTCATCTACCGCCCAGAGTTATTTTTTACAGGCAGGATGTATAAACGCTGTAACGTTCACAGGGCTACTGACAGGTAGCTTAAAGTATGCCGCCCTTGCCGCTGCCAGTATTTATGTTGCTCCTTCCTATTCTGAAGGATTCAGCATGTCTGTGCTCGAAGGTATGGCCTCTGGTTTACCTTGTGTTATTACTACAGGTTGCAATTTTCCTGAAGCAGCAAAAGCAGATGCCGCGTGCATAGTTGATACTAATGTTGATTCAATTTCAGATGCTCTAGCGAAATATTTGGGTAATTTGGAGCAGGCCAAGGAGCTGGGCAATCGCGCCCGTCAGTTTATTTTTCAAAACTATACTTGGGATGTAGCTGCAAGAAAACTACTCCAAGTTTATACTGCTATTCTAAATCAACAGCCCCTGCCAAAATTTTAGCTATCGTACAGTTGCCTGCTCGAAAGCGATCGCTCAGCAACTGGCCGCAGCTTACACCACGACCGTCCAGAAACAACCAATACCGCATTCTCTCACTTAACTCAGAGGTTAATGTTGGTACTTGCTCTCTCTGCAAGCACCGCTCAGTTGGTATGGCTTGGGCGATCGCCGATTTCAAGAAAAGTGCTGAACTGGTAAACGAATAATAAACTCTGCTCCCCCTTCTGGACCAGAACCAATTTCGATTTCACCTTGGTGCTTTTCAACAATTTGATAGCAAATGGCGAGACCTAAACCAGTGCCTTGGCCTACGGGTTTAGTAGTAAAAAAGGGATCGAACAATTTATTCTTAATTTCTAGCGGAATCCCACAACCGTTATCTTGAATACGGACCTGAACTTGATGGGAATTCGTTAGTTCGGTTTGGATAGTGATTTGTTTGTTAGCTTTGCCTGAGTCTTCTAACAGCGCATCCATCGCATTATTCAGAATATTCATGAATACCTGGTTGAGCTGAGCGGGATAACACTCAACTAAAGGTAAGTCATAGTAGCTCTTAATAATAGTAATTCCTTGCTTAATACGATGATTGAGAATGAGAAGAGTGCTGTCAATGCCTTCGTGCAAATTAACTCGTTTCATTTCAGCTTGATCAAGCCGAGAAAAATTACGTAGGGATAAGACAATTTGACGAATTCGATCTGCACCTATTTTCATCGAAGATAGGGTTTTAGGAAGATCTTGGGCTACAAAATCTAAATCAATTGTTTCAATATAACTTTGAATCTTTGTACTTGGCTGGGGATATTCTTCTTGATAAAGATGGACTAAATCTAGTAGCTCTTGAATATAATTTTCAATATGCTTGAGATTGCCATAGATGAAGTTAACAGGATTATTAATTTCATGGGCTACTCCTGCCACCATCTGGCCTAAGCTCGACATCTTCTCGGTTTGAATTAACTGCGATTGAGTTTTTCGTAGCTCTTGCAAAGCTTGTTCTAGCTTCTGAGTTTGAGCTTGCGCCGTCAGTGCGGCAGTCTGGGCTTGATGATTAAGATAAGCTCTGGAATGATATCGCAGGCGCGCAACTAATTCGATTTTATCGGGGAGTTTAATTAAGTAGTCATTAATTCCTAATGCAAAAGCTTCCGCTTTGACTTTCGGTTCATCTTTGGTCGAAAGTACAATTAATGGAATATTGCAAGTAATGGGATTAGAGCGGAACTGACGAACTAACATCAACCCGTCGATGTTAGGCATAACTAGATCTTGCAGAATGACTGTTGGAGCAACTTCTTCAGCAAGATGGATTGCTTGCTCAGCATCGTTACAATAATGAAAAATTACATCTGGTTCGGAAGCCAGCATCCGCCGAATTGCTTCACCAATAATAATTTGATCATCAATGAGCAAAACAACAATTTGGGGAGCAGGTGAAAGTATAGTAGATTCACTGAATGCTTCTGGACTTTTAGTAACAATTTCTGGTGGCATTGACATCATAAGCCAGGCTGGCGAAATGGCTAGTATTTAGGGCATGAATGTGCGTGATGAGGAAAACTTGAAGTGAGTGGTAAACCGACTGATTGGACCTAATAGAGTTAATAATAATACTGTTTTCTGAGAGTATATTCTGTTAGTCTAGTTCATAAGGTATAGTTCCCTAATCCGCATTTTGGCTAATTTTCTTCCATCAACTGACTGGATAAATCTGGCCCTAATTTGGTCATTCTATAAGTGAACCTCAGCGATCGCGCCGGAAATTGGCTGAGTTGCTAGAAATTCTGTTCGGCTTAGTGGAACTGCCCTATGTTGATGCTGCTCTTTGCAATTGATGATGAGCGTTATGCCTTGGAGAGCCAGCAGGTGGTGGAAGTGCTACCGCTAATAGGACTAACAAAACCGCACCAAGCACCTGCCTATGTATCCGGTCTGTTGCACTACCGGGGTCATATGGTGCCTGTGGTAGATCTATGCCAGCGGGTTCGTCGTCGTCCTTGTCGCTCCTACTTAAGTACTCGAATTATTGTGGCTCGCTTTCTCAGTGCCGAGAACCAGACACAAATATTAGGCTTACTGGCAGAGAGAGTGACACAAACTTTTAATACGTCTAGTGCCACGTTGGTTCCTGCGGGAATGGTGGTGGATACAGCTCCTTATTTAGGCAAAAGATTAATGGATACCCAAGGTGTGATCCAGTGCCTTGATGTGGAACACCTATTATCTCCAGTGCAGCTACCTCCAACGCAAGTAATTGATCTGCCAGTTGTGCAATAAAGTACCTGAGAATGATAGAAGCTACAATCGAGAATTTACTCAGGCAGAAGATTGGCTTAAATGCCGCTGCCATTGGTTCTAATACGATCGCTAGAGCGGTTCGATCTCGCATGGCAAGCTGTGGTCTGGTAGACATGGCAGCTTATCTAACTCAATTGCACACTTCGGGGACAGAATTGGCAGCCCTGATCGAGACTGTGGTGGTGCCAGAAACTTGGTTTTTTCGCGATCGCGAGCCGTTCGTGTTATTGGCGCACTATGTGATGTCGGAGTGGTTGCCTTCCCACCCCAATCAAGTTTTCAGAATCTTGAGTGCGCCTTGCTCGACTGGGGAAGAACCTTATTCAATGGCGATCGCTTTGTTAGAAGCAGGGTTAGGAGCAGAACAATTTCAAGTTGATGCTGTTGATATTAGCCAAAAGGCTCTACAAAAAGCCCAACTAGCTGTTTATGACGAGTACTCATTTCGCGGCAAAGCTGCGATCGGAAGGGAAGAGGCTCTAAATCAAGGAGGCGAAAAAAATAGCTTTTTGAAGGAGAAATACTTTCAGCGAGTTGTGGCTGGGTATTCGCTCAATGAGTCTGTCAGAAAAACAGTTAATTTTATCCAAGGGAATGTATTAGATTCCAATCTTTTCTGGGATCAACCACCTTATGATGTGGTTTTTTGCCGCAACTTACTAATTTATTTAGATCAGCCAGCAAGACAGCAAACAATTCATCGCTTAGATCGTTTGTTAGTTAGAAATGGCTTATTCTTTGTTGGTCACTCAGAAATGGGACAACTACCTCCATCCCGATTTAGTCCCATTCGGCACGCTTTAGCATTTGCTTTCCGTAAGGTTGAGTCTGGCACTCAAGATAAAGCCCCCGTAGTGACGGCTTACAATCAGCAGGGACAAAAGCGGAATGCTTCTCCAGCCCAAGCTAGTAGAAATACAACATCCACTCGCAAAGCGATTGAGTTGCAACCGACGAATGTTCCTAGCATTGAGGCAAAACCTACATTGGTGAATGCTCGCTCTACTGCTGTGTCTGCCTCCCAAAAAGCATCTTTGACTGCTGCCAAAACGCTAGCGGATGGTGGGCAGTTGGTTGAAGCAGTTGCAGCCTGTGAAGCGTATCTCAACCAAAATCGTAATAATGCTGAGGCTTATTGCCTTTTAGGGCAACTCTATCAAGCTGTAGACCAAGAAACTGAAGCTGAGCAATGTTTTCGCAAAGCTGTCTACTTACAACCGCACCACGAAGAAGCTCTGCTGCACTTGATCTTACTAAAAGAGCAATCGGGTGATCTGGCGAGTGCTTTGGTGTTGCGGCAACGGTTGCAGCGAATTCATTTATCTGAGTACTAAATATAATGCTGAATTCTTAGCTTAAAACCTATATTTAAGATTAATTTAAGCCTTTGTGGAGGTCTGTTTTTAGTAACTTTGTGTTTCTAAAACTGCTTCTGGCAGATGCAAAATTTTAGTGAATCTGAGCTGAGATTAGGGAAATATTAGTTATCTATTCCTGTCCAACGTTCTTGATGAAGTTTGATTTTGACCTCTCAAGATTTCGTGGCTAAGCAGGTAGACACAATCCCTACTATACGGGACTCCGAGTTGTATTTGCTGAAGTGGCTTGTTATGGCAAGCGATCGCAAACTTCTGTTGTAGCTTTACCTTGATAGAAAAATCTTATGCTCAAGAACATGTCACTACAGAATCGCTTGATTGGCTCATTTGGGGTAATGAGTGCGATCGTTTTAGTTGCTGCAAGTGTCGGATGGTTAGGCATCTCTCGTTTAAACAAACATATTGACACTCTGACTAAAAATAGTCTTCCTAGTGTGGCTGGTATTTGGAAGATTAATGAGGGACAAACTCAAATTCAATCCGCTATGCGAGCCTTGGTTAACCCTGAAATTAGCGAGAGTGATAAAGAGACTGAGCTAATCAGAATCAAGAAGGCTTGGGAGCAAATTGATGCTGGCTTTAAACAATACGAGTCAACACCCCAAACTCCTGAAGAAGCAAGGCTTTATAAATCCGCTTTTCAGCCTCACTGGGTCGATTGGAAAACAGATCAAGAAAGATTTCTTCAGCTTTACGAAGAAGCTAAGCAAAGTGGTTTAACTGAATCTGAAGTGCAAACTCTCAACCGCTTTTTGTCTCAACAAGAGCGTCCTACTTTTGATGTAGCTACAGAGGATCTGCTTAGGCTTCTGGACACTAATACTGAAGTTGCGAAGGCCGCTCAGGTTATGGCTATTCAAGATAGTAGTCAGACTTCCTTCTGGGTGGTATTTACGTTAGTGACAGGACCAACAGTAGCGATCGCTTTGGGTGTCTATCTCAGTCGCACGATCGCGAAGCCTTTGGGAGCAAAAGTTGCCAATGTGGTAGTGGTAGCAGAACAAATTTCAGCCGGAGATTTAACTACGCAGGTTGAGAGTGCTAATAACAGCAACGATGAAGTTGACAAGCTGTTGGTCGCTTTTCAATCTATGACTCATAACCTCAACTCCCTGATCCGCCAGGTACAGCAGTCTGGCATTCAAGTGACGACTTCTGCAACGAAGATTGCAGCCTCTGGCAAACAATTGGAAGCTACCGTCACAGAGCAGGTTGCGGCAACCAATGAAGTAGTAGTGACCGCAAAAGAAATTGCTGCCACTTCGGGAGAACTGGCTAACACGATGGAAGAAGTCGCAACCATGTCTCAAGAGACAACGGTGGCTGCTGCTACCAACCAAGAAGACTTGCTGCGAATGGCAACTACGATGCGTCAGTTAGTGGCTGCTACTAATTCCATTTCCGCCAAGCTGGAAATTATTAGCGAGAAGGCCAACAACATTAACAGTGTGGTTAACACGATTACTAAAGTGGCAGACCAGACTAATCTTCTCTCGCTCAATGCGGCTATTGAAGCAGAAAAAGCAGGGGAGTACGGTTTAGGCTTTGCCGTAGTGGCAAGAGAGATTCGTCGTTTAGCCGACCAAACTGCTGTGGCTACCCTCGATATTGAGCAGATGGTAAAGGAGATGCAATCTTCTGTCTCCACCGGAGTGATGGAGATGGACAAGTTTACCAAGGAAGTGGGCCGAGGCGTGGAGGATGTAGGCACTATCAGTGAGCAGTTAGGAGAAATTATTGAGCAAGTACAATCACTATCCCCCCGTTTTTCTGTGGTGAATCAAGGGATGGAAGCACAATCTCAAGGAGCGCAACAAATCAGTGAAGCAATGGTGCAGTTGAGCGAAACCTCTGTGCAGACGGCGGATGCTTTGCAAGAAATTAATCGAGCGATCGAGCAGTTGAACCAAGCAGCTCAGGGTTTGCGCCAAGAAATTTCTCGCTTTAAGGTAGGCGCGATCGCGCTTGAACCCCAACCTGACTATAGCTACTAGATTGCCAGGTAGAGGCGCTAGCACCCAGATTGCTCACGGTCAATCAAGGCATGGAAGGCCAGGCTCAAGGCGCTCAACAAATCAACGAAGCCATGATGCAACTGCGAGATACCTCTAAGCAAACGGCAGATTCTCTTAAGGAAATTAATCAGGCGATCGACTTGCTGAAAGAGGTGGCCCAGATACTAAAGGAGGAGATTTCGCGCTTCAAAGTCAACTCATCTAAGTACAAAGCCTATGTTGAAGCATAAGAAAATAAGAAACCGGATCTTGATAGGCTACTCCCTACCAATTTTGTGTTTAGTAGGGCTAGGTGGAATCGTTCATGTAAACACAAGCAATGCTTTTCAAAGACAGGCAGAAGAAAAGATAGCTCAGACTACCATTATCGAGGTTGACCAAATGGTGCTGGGCGTCGCCAGAATGGTCAGAAATGTCCGAGGCTATCTGCTATTTCCAGAAGATAAAAGCTATATCCAATCCTATGATCAAGGTTTAGAACTATTCAATCAATCTTATGGAAAGCTGGATCAGCAAGCGCAGAGTTTAGAGCGTCAGCAGCAAATAGCGGATCTTGCCAAAAAGGTGAACCGAAACGAAGCAATTGCTCAGAAGATTTTTGAGCTAATTGACTCAGGGCAATTGGTTGAAGCTAAAGCTCTGATGAAATCTCTGCGAATGGATGATATTGACGAAGCTCGACAACAAATTTTGCAGGTAGAGCAGGCTGCGTTACAGCGCTTGGAGCAAGAATCTGAATCTGCCCAAAAACTAGTTGTTGTTTCAGTTTTTTTGGGTGTAATTATATCTGTTGTTTTTAATCTGATCATTGGGCTTTGGCTCTCTCGGCAAGTGGAGTCTCAGATTGCAGAGATTGTAGATGTTGCGGAGAAAATCTCTGTCGGTGATTTAACCGTAAAGGTAAAAACTGATATCAGCGATCGCAATGAAATCGGTCAGCTTCTCCTCGCCTTTCAAAGGATGATTCGGGGGCTCAGTGGCTTCGTTGGTCAAGTCCAACAATCTGGTATTCAAGTGACGGCTTCTATCACCAAGCTGACTGCTTTTGGGAAACAACTAGAGGCGACTGTGACTGAACAAGTGGCTTCGACCCGAGAGGTAGTAGCGACAGCAAAACAGATTGCGGTTACTTCTGAAGACTTGGTGCAAACGATGGAAGTGGTAGCTGCTAAGTCTCAAACTACGGCTGCTAGTGCCAGTGTGAGCCAGGTTAACCTCACGGCTATGGCTAATTCGATGCAGCAATTAATGAGGTCAACCACCTCCATTACCTCCAGGCTGGAAGTGATTCGCGAAAAAGCCCAAAGCATTAATGGTGTGGTTAAGACCATTACCAAAGTGGCTGACCAAACGAATTTACTCTCCTTAAATGCTGCGATCGAGGCGGAAAAAGCAGGGGAGCAGGGGTTGGGCTTTGCGGTAGTGGCGAGAGAGATTCGCCGCTTGGCCGACCAAACCGCTGTGGCTACTTTAGATATTGAGCAAACGGTGAAAGAAATGCAGGCTTCTGTCTCCACTGGGGTGATGGAAATGGATAAGTTCAACCAGGAAGTGAAGCAGGGAGCTGAGGAAGTCAGGGAAATTAGCCAGCAAATGGGTCAGATTATTGAGCAGGTGACAACACTGACTCCGCAATTTTTGATTGTGACGCAGGGGATGGAAACTCAGGCACAAGGGGCACAACAAATTAGTGATGTCATGGTGCAACTGAGTGATGTATCGACGCAAACCGCTGATTCACTCCAAGAAATTAATCGAGCGATCGCCCAGCTAGGCGAAGTAGCGCAAGGGCTACATCAAGAGATTGCTCTGTTTCAAGTCAGCGATCGCCCAATTTCCCATTAAAGCTCTTACCTCAGAACAGCCCCGGTTCAAATTCACCCCAGCTTATGAATCAACTAAACTTGCCATCTCCTTCTGAACGCTGCTGGAATACCATCGGTGTCTCCGGCGATCGCGCCTGCCCCGAACTTTTGGAGATGATTCATTGCCGCAACTGTCCCGTCTACGCCCAAGCGGGACGCAGTTTACTAGAGCGAGAGATCCCGGCTAATTATCTACTGGAGTGGGCTAGCTCCTTAGCTGAAGAAAAAATAGAGCAGACGGCGGGCACTCTATCAGTAGTGATCTTTCGCTTGGGCCAGGAATGGTTAGCCCTATCAGCGCTGTTGTTTCAGGAGATTACCCAAGTTAGCTCAGTTCGGACTTTGCCGCACCGGAGTAACCAGATCTTTCAAGGCTTGGTGAATATTCGCGGTGAGTTGCAATTGTGTATCTCTCTGCGCGATCTGCTCGGTATTGGGCAGGTGGCTGCTGCTTCAACCACGCATCAGATGGCCTATCAGCGGATGGTAGTGGTGCAAAGCCAGAAAAGTAGCTGGGTCTTTCCTGTTGATGAAGTCTATGGTGTGCAGCGCATTCACCCCGATGACATTCGCAATTTACCTGCAACGCTCTCGAATGCTAAGGATACCTACACCAAGGGCATCATTAACTGGCAAAACCATAGTGTGAACTATTTAGATGACGAGCTGCTGTTTTACACCTTGAACCGGAGGCTGCTGTAGTGAGCGCAAATCAGGATTTTAGCCATTTCTCCATGCTGGAATTGTTCCGGATGGAGGTAGAGGCGCAAGCAGCAGTTTTAAACCACGGTTTGCTGGAGTTGGAAACTCATCCTGGGCTGCCTGAAACTCTGGAGTCTTTGATGCGTGCCGCTCACTCGATTAAAGGAGCCGCGCGAATTGTTGATTTAGAGGTGGGCGTCAGACTGGCTCATGTGATGGAAGATTGCTTTGCGAGTGCTCAGATGGGCACTGCAACTTTAGCGGCAGAGCATATTGATGTGCTGCTCCAAAGCGTTGATCTGTTGTTACGGTTAAGCCAAGTTTCAGAGGCCCAATTACAGGGGTGGCTAGCTGAGCAAACGGAGGGGATTGAAGCGCTGGTCAAGGCGATCGCCACTTTACTAGACCCACAATCAGACCTACAACCGCCATCTTTCGCCAACGAACTAGCAGTCATTTCTGACGCCACCGTTTCAGTAAAAATCACTCCAGTTGTCACGACCGCACCTGAGGAACTGAATCAAGCACCGATTCTGGAAGCAGAAGCGATCCCAACGCATCTGCCAACTGTGGGCTTAACGGTGGCAGAGAGCCAAATTGCCACCACAGCGATCGCTGATCCGGTTGCTTCCGGCGCGGCATTATCCACCACAGCTAGAGCGACACCGCTCAGCTCGTCTGGTATGCAAACAGCCGACAACTTAGATCGGGTGGTTCGAGTCAGTGCCGACAACCTCAGTCGTTTGATGGGATTGGCTGGAGAATCGCTAGTAGAAGCGAATTGGCTCCAACCATTTGCTGATTCTCTGTTAAAACTGAGGCGGCAACAAACAGATCTGTCCACTTTATTAGAAAAGTTGCAGGAATCTTTAGTTGGGCAGCCCTTAAATCAGCGCAGCGAAAACTACCTCAATGCCGTGCGGCAGCAAGCCACTGATTGCCGTCAGATGTTGAGCGATCGCTTGAATGAATTGGAACTATTTGCCCGTCGTTCTGCCAATTTGTCCGATCGTCTCTATCGCGAAGTTTTGGCGAGCCACATGCGTCCCTTTGCCGATGGCGTTCAGGCATTTCCGCGCATGGTGCGAGATTTAGGCAGGCAGCTAGATAAGCAAATCCGCTTTGAAGTTTTGGGCAAAGCTACAGATGTAGACCGAGACATTTTAGAAAAGCTAGAAGCACCACTCACCCACCTGCTCCGCAACGCGGTTGACCACGGCATTGAATCAGTCGCAGAGCGCTTAGCAACAGGTAAACCAGCAGAAGGATTAGTGCGCCTAGAAGCATTACATCAGGGCGGCATGCTTTCGATCACCGTGTCTGATGACGGACGAGGCATGGATTTTGAGCGTTTACGCGCCAAGATCGTCAGCAAACAATTGGTCAGCCCTGAGATGGCTCCTCAACTCACAGAAGCGGAGCTAATCGAGTTTCTGTTCCTACCAGGCTTTTCCACCAGCGATACGGTGACGGAGCTCTCGGGTCGAGGGGTAGGGCTAAATATTGTGCAGAACATGATTCAGGAGGTTGGAGGGAGCTTGCGGGCGGTCTCTAAACCGGGTAAAGGGATGACTTTTTACCTGCAATTGCCCCTGACTTTATCAGTCATTCGTACACTTTTAGTCGAGATTTCTGGTGAGCCTTATGCCTTGCCGCTGACCCGGATCGACCGCATTGTCATGGTGGAACCAGCGGCGATCGCGGTGGCAGAAAACCGTCAATTCTTCACTATTGATGAACAAAATATTGGTCTAGTGGTGGCTCATCAAGTTCTAGAGCTACCTGCCTCTTCCGGTCATGCCAAGGATCTCCCGATCATCGTAATTAGCGATCGCTTGAGCTGCTATGGCCTAGTGGTAGATCGGTTTCTGGGTGAGCGAGATCTAGTGGTTAGGCCCCTCGATTCCCGCTTAGGTAAGGTGAAAAATATTAGCGCGGCGGCTCTCCTGGAAGATGGCTCTCCGGTTCTCCTCATTGATATAGAAGACATGGTGCGATCGATTGATCACCTGCTAGCTAATGGTCAGCTTAGTCATATCAGTCGCAAAACAGCCCAGCTAGCACCCAAAGCTCAAAAGCGCGTTTTAGTTGTGGATGACTCCATTACGGTGCGGGAAATGGAGCGGAAGCTATTGCAAAACAAAGGATATGCGGTGGAAGTAGCGGTTAATGGTATAGATGGCTGGAATGCGATTCGTACGGGACATTTTGATTTGGTCGTCACGGATATTGACATGCCTCGGATGAATGGGATTGAGCTGATTGGCCAATTGAAGCAACATGCCACCTTGAAATCCTTACCCGTGATTATTGTGTCGTACAAAGACCGAGAAGAAGACCGCATGCGGGGGTTGGAAGTGGGAGCGGACTACTACCTAACTAAAAGTAGCTTTCATGACGACACCCTCCTCAAGGCCGTGCGCGATCTCATCGGTGAGGCGATCGCATGAGGGTTGCCATCGTCAATGACATGCTGCTGGCGGTAGAAGCACTTCGCCGTGTAGTTGCCAGTGCCCCAGAATACGAAGTCGCTTGGATAGCTCGCAATGGAGCTGAAGCGGTGACGAAAGCTGCTCAAGACACCCCAGACTTGATTTTGATGGATTTGTTGATGCCTGAGTTGGATGGAGTCGCTGCGACCCGCCAAATTATGGCTCAATCTCCCTGCGCTATCGTACTTGTCACGGCAACGGTGAGCGGCCACGGGGCTAAGGTGTTTGAAGCAATGGGGTATGGCGCTTTAGATGCAGTGAACACGCCTATTTTGGGGCCACAAGGACAGGGGGCGAGTGGCACTGAAGTACTGGCTAAAATTGCGATGGTAGCTAAGCTAATTGGCAAGTCTACAGTCCGAAAGTCGCGATCGCCAAACTCGGTGCAGCCAGACAGTTTCGCTCATTCGACGCCTCCTTTGGTCGTGATTGGGGCTTCCACAGGGGGACCGCAAGCGCTGCGAACCATTTTGTCCCAGTTCCCAGCTAATTTTCCGGCAGCGGTGGTCATCATCCAGCATGTTGATGCTCAATTTGCTCCCGGTTTAACTGAATGGATGAATCAGCAAACCACTATCCCGGTAAAAATTGCCCAGCACGGCCAAGTCCTTCAGGCAGGTACTGTTTCTGTCGCCAGTACTAACCATCATTTGATTGTGCAAGCAGATCTGACTTTGGCCTATACGCCAGAGCCATCGCAGTGTGTCTATCGCCCCTCCGTGGATGTCTTTTTCAACAGCGTAGCGGCTCACTGGCCCCGTAAAGGAGTGGCAGTGCTGCTCACGGGGATGGGCAAAGACGGCGCGATGGGTCTCAAATCTCTTTACGCCGCTGGCTGGCATACGATCGCTCAAAATCGCGAGACTTGTGTGGTTTATGGCATGCCCAAAGCTGCGGTTGAGCTGGGTGCTGCGAAAGAAGTTTTACCCCTGCCTGCGATCGCGTCTGCTTGTATGGAACAGGTTTCACGCCGCTGGACTAGACGGGCTTAGATGAAGATTTTGCTTGCTTGGTTCGCAGGAGCAAAGTGCTGTGGTTATCAATCAATGCAGGACTACCCCAACGATTGGTGGCGCTAAAGCTCTCAAAGTACTGCTGTGCGGCTAAAGGAAAGTGCGAGAAGTCAAACAAAGCGTCCCCATCCGCAATTTTGGCCCAGAAGTAGCGTAGGCTCGGCAGCAAAACTTCGGCTTCTTCTAGTGGCAAATTGAGCGGTGGTTGAGTCAGCAGTTTCAGCATGAAGGGATGACTGCGATCGCCCATCCATTGACGAGAGGCTTGTTGCAGTTGCGGCCAATCGGGCACAGCATCAACCCGATGGGATTCTACTTGCAGCCATTGTCTGCCCTGGCGATCGCGATGAAACTGCAAAACTCGATAGGGATGGGGATAGCTGACCAAGGAGCCAGTGGTAATCTCGTAAATACCTTGGTGCTGAGCAATATCCTGCACATGCAGATGCCCAGTAAATACAAGCTGCACCCCCGCGTCTTGCAGCATTTGCAAGAGCGTTGGCGCATTGTCTAGCATGTAGCGGCGGCCCAATGGGTGTTGCGATTGGTTGGGCAGGTGCTCTACTACGTTGTGATGCAGCATTACTAGCACTAATTCGTCTGGTTCCATCTCGGCTAAAACGTGACTGAGCCAGTTAAGCTGCTGCTCATCTAGACAACCTGTTTGTTTGCCTTGGGCGTCAAATTGATTGGAGTTCAGCCCAATTAAGCGCACTCCAGGCAAGAGTTCACAGATGTAATACATCCGAGAGGTATCTTCATAGCCGAACTTATGGTAGTAGGTAGAAAAATCAGCCCAACCAATCGAAGTGCCATCAGGCATAGGGGTTGGGACATCATGATTACCAGGCACAACGTACGTGGGAAAAGGGAGTTGAGCTAATCGCTCCGTCAGCCAAGCATGATTTTCGGGTTCGCCATGCTGGGTGAGATCGCCAGGAATGAGTAAAAAATCAAGATTTAGTTGCTCTAAGTGCGCCAAAATAATTTCCAGGGCAGGGATGCTCACCTCGACTAAGTGAAACCGATTAGGATGCTCCCAAATAGTATGGGGTAAGGCAACATGGAGATCGCTGACCACAGCGAAGCGAAACTGCAAGCTCATAAGGTGATTTTTTAAAGCGGGTGATCAAACGGTTACAGCAACTCCACCCTTGATGGCGGAGAACTAACTTGGGAATCGATTAAATTGGTTTATATTGTCGCAAACTGATTTCCTCTCAAGGATAATCCTGAGAAGAAATTACGGTACAGCTTGTTCAGCATTTACGAGAGGAAGCATTAACCTTGTCACTGGTTCGAGTTCGAGAACACGTTAATCCGCTGAGCCGCAAATATCAAAGTCCAGTTCATCCCCCGGATTGGAGCCAAGTGTATGCGGACTCAAACCAGCCGCTACATTTGGACATTGGCTGTGCGAGAGGTCGCTTTGTGCTGAGTATGGCGCAAACGGAACCGAGTTGGAATTTTTTAGGTTTGGAAATTCGGGCTCCTTTGGTAGATCAAGTCAACCAGGAGCGCGATGAGCTGAACTTGCCCAATTTGCACTACTTGTTTTGTAATGCCAATACTTCGGCGCGATCGCTGTTGCACTCTTTACCGAAGGGAGTGTTGCAACGAGTAACGATCCAGTTTCCTGACCCTTGGTTTAAGCGCCGACACCAAAAGCGACGGGTGGTGCAGCCAGAGTTAGTGAGAGAACTGGCTAGCTATTTGGTTAAGGGTGGCGTTGTCTTGCTTCAGTCTGATATTCAAGAAGTGGCTGTAGAAATGTGCGATCGCTTTGAGGAGCATGCAGCGTTTCAGCGGCAGGGGGAATATTGGCTGAGTGAAAATCCTCTACCTGTGCCGACGGAACGGGAATGTATGACGTTGGAACGGGGAGAACCTGTCTACCGAGCTTTGTTTGCGCGTACTTAGAGTCAACCCTATGAGTGACCTAGTTAGAGCTGCCAATACCGATCGCGATCGCATCAAGCAAAAAGCTTTAGAGTTAGGCTTTCACAAAGTTGGAATTGCCGCAGTAGACCTCGATGCCAACAGTCCTGAAGTACAGAGGCTGCAAACTTGGTTGAATACAGGCTACCAAGCGGATATGGCTTGGATGGATAATCCTAAACGCCAAGATGTACGCCTAATTATGCCAGAGGTGCAGTCAGTCATCTGCGTAGCACTCAACTACTACACTGCCGATCAGCGACCTGAAGGACAAGAGTATGCCAAGATTTCTCGCTACGGCTGGGGGCGGGACTACCATCGCATACTGCACAAAAAACTCAAGGCTTTTGCTAACTGGCTACAAGCCCAAGGGGACGGCATCCAAGCCCGTTACTATGCTGATACAGGCCCTATTCAAGATAAAGCTTGGGCTCAACGAGGGGGCTTGGGGTGGATTGCCAAAAATAGCAACGTAATTACGCGAGAGTATGGTTCTTGGGTTTTTCTCGGGGAGGTGTTAACCAACTTAGCTTTAGAACCCGATCGCCCGCACACCGAGCATTGCGGCACCTGTACCCGCTGCCTGGAGGCATGTCCCACCGGAGCGATCGCTCAACCGTTTGTAGTGGATGCCAACCGCTGCATTGCCTACCATACGATTGAGAACCGAGCTGAAACTCTCCCAGAAGCGATCGCGACAAAAATGCAGGGCTGGGTCGCAGGTTGTGATATCTGCCAAGATGTCTGCCCCTGGAATCAACGTTTTGCTCAAGCCACAGACGCCACTGAATTTCAGCCTTACCCCCAGAACGTGGCTCCTAAGCTGAGTGAATTGGCAAACATTTCTGATGAAGAATGCGATCGCCGCTTTCCAGCTTCTGCCCTACGGCGAATTAAACCTGAGATGTTACGCCGTAATGCCCGTGCCAACCTCAGCAATACCTGACATCACATTATTCTTTTACTTTAAAGAATAAAGATCATTAGGCCTTAAGCATTACGAATCGAAGCTCCGGCTTTTTCAGGATTGAAGCCCTTCGGAAAACGAGTTCCGGCGGCAAAGTCACTACCTTGGTCATAAATAGCATCTTGCAGATTTGCTTGGGAAAGCTTAGCCTTACTTAAATCTGCTCCGCATAAATTAGCCCCAATCAGATGACTAAATTCTAGATTAGCTTCACTTAGATTAGCGTTTACTAGAATTGCTTGATTGAGGTTAGCTTTAGCTAATTTTGCTTGCCCTAAATTCGCATCATTTAAGATGGCGGCTGCCAGATTAGCAGTTTCTAAATTAGCTTGGCTGAGATTGGCTGCGGTTAAATTAGCTTTACTTAAATTTGAATTGCTTAAATTGGCACAAGACAAACCTGCTTGACGTAACGTTGCTTCGACTAAAGTAACCTTTTGCAGAGAAGCAAAATTCAGATCTACCCAATCTAAGTTAGCTTGGCTTAAGTCTACATTCTGTAGAGAGATATCGGGTTTTAGAATATATATCCCTGCTGCCCCCACATTAAAGTCTGGAGGGAAACAAGTCGTCAGGCTACAAAATACTTTGTGAAAATCTATTCCACTCAGATTGGCTCCACTCAGATTGGCTCCACTCAGATTGGCTCCGCTCAGATTGGCTCCGCTCAGATTGGCTCCGCTCAGATTGGCTCCGCTCAGATTGGCTCCGCTCAGATTGGCTCCGCTCAGATTGGCTCCGCTCAGATTAGCTCCAATTAAACCAGCTTGGACTTGATTAGATTGACTAAGGTTGGCATTGATTAACTCTGCCCCATTCAAGTTGGCCCGAACTAAAACTGCTCCAGTTAAATTAGCTTGAGAGAGGTTAGCCAGAATCAAATTGGATTCAGTCAAATTAGATTTCGAGAGGTCGGCTTCACAGAGTACGGCTTCAATTAAATTTGCTTGGCTTAGCTCTGCTTGACAAAAGTCTCTTCTACCCGAGCTGTATTGCTCCAACAATTCAGCCGCAGCTTGAATGCTTTCCTGTCCACTCCTACTCATCATCTGCTCATCCCTGAAGGTTTAAAACACTATTTAGCATGTAAAAAATGAGCAACGCCGTAGCAATTGAACTTTGATTCATGGCGCTGCTCATTCTTATTCAAGAGTACCTTTGTGCTTTGACGCTTATCCTAGTTGAGTAAATTCAAAAACATCATGGGTGCCACCACGCAGAACAGATTCAGTATGCTTACCTTGTAAGCGCTTACTTAGAATTGCCTCTAATGCCCCCCAAACAGCACCTAGGGTAAAAGTGCACTTTCGCTCTGAGCCTTGAGGTTCGCCAGCAGAGCAGATAGTCTCCTGTGTATACACTTTGATGGTGCCACCGTCTCGCTCAATTTTGTCAAGGACCAGCAAACGAGTTCCATCCTTTCCCAAAGCGTGGGCCACCTTAGAGGTAGCATCTTCCAAGGACACTGCTGAGTTGACCAAGCCTAATTCTGCTGCCAGCTTTTTGCCCCGAGCCCGACCTGCTGCAATTAAAGAGATGGCAGTTGCTTTCTCACCTAAGGCATCTTCCATGCCAACAATGATGGACTTTAGGCAAACGATACTGCTGAAATCTCCGAGTTGTTCACGCGATGTAGTCATGAATGATTCCCTAATTTTTTGAAGATGAAGATTGACGAATACTTAGTTTCAGTTGAGTCAAGCGTTATTTCTAGCTGACCATAGGAGTGATTGAGGCAACCGCTCGCTTAATCTCTAAGTTCAACAAGCCTTGCTTGGCGCTAGAACTAGCTAAGACTAGGAGTACGGCTTCGGTGCCACAACCCACTAGCACTCCGTAGCCTTTCTCACCTTCCACAAAAATCCGGTCAATTGCTCCCCGCGCTAACTCCTGGCCAATTCGCTCGCCTAAAGAGATCATGGCCGCAGACATTGCCGATGTTCTTTCTTCGTCAAAACCGGCAGGAAGAGCAGAAGCTAAAGCAAGGCCATCGGGGCTAACTAGAGCTGCACCTTGAACATCGGGGGTGCCGCTAACGAAATTTTGGAGAACATCTTGTAGAGCTGAAACAACAATCATGGCTTGTTCCTCGATGGTAGTGTTGTGAGTATTTGGCGAGATGGAGAAGTTAAAATTTTCATCCAGAAGCTGGCAACAAATCTGGTTGGTCTTCTGTTTGATCCATCTTTTTTCTGATAACAACTCACTGAATGAAGTGATATATTCAGTAGCTAAAATTGCCTCTTAACTGAACTCTTTATGCCCTCTGCTTGACTTATTATTCACAAGAAATGAGGCTTTATAACAGGTCAAACAAGAATAAATTATTAATTAAATTTACTAATTAAATTCTTGCGCTTTTTACTTGAGTTATTCTTCACAAGGAAGAAGACTTTATAACATGTGAAGTGAAAGAATTTAGTAGAGAATCAATTTAGAGCCTGGAGCAGCTAACTCCTGGTAAAACCAAATCTCTACGATATTTCTTTACTTCACAGCGGCAGCTCCCATCAGTTGCTCAATTAAAGTAACGAGAGTTTCGAATACAGACTCTTTTTCATTGGCATTCACAGTTACAATAGGAGGCCGAGAAGCTGGATCTAATAACCCTAAGGCCAAAGCAACATTTTCTGCATCCCATGCCCCAGGGCAATCCATATGAGTCAGCCCAATAATCATGGGAATTTGTACTCGCTGATTCATGAAAGCCAAAATTCGCCGACCATAACGAAAGTCTTGAGGCCGATTGGCATCTAGTAACAAAATGTAGGCATGTGCTTTCTCAATCAGCATGTCCCACATAAAGTCAAATCGCGATTGACCAGGTGTGCCATACAGATGCATGGCTTGGCCAGGGGCAAAAGTCAAACGACCAAAGTCAAAGGCGACTGTGGTATTGCGCTTTTGCTCAGCTACTTCATCGGTGGCTCGACGGTCTGTATCGACCACATCAATTTCGCTAATGGTACGGATGAAAGTGGTCTTTCCCGCCCCGACTGTTCCTGTTACAACAATTCGTAAAATTTCCATTAGCTCTTGCTCCGTAAAAAGCCAACCAAGTTTTGCAGAAAGGAGTTGCTCACTTTGGATTTTTCTGCGGTTTCTGTCTTCTTGGGCTCCTCTGGAAACTGCTCGATCGGATCGAGAACTATTGGAGGGCCTTTGACATTTGAACCAGATGTGATCAGAGGAAGCTCCTCTACTAAACCGGCTAGCATGAGTCGGAAGGCTGCTTGTTGAACTTTAGCAACGGGTTGATTGAGTTGCTTAGCGATCGCGTTTAGAGAAACTGAACCACTGGCAAATTCCCAAATTTGTGACTCGACAGGATTCAAGCGGAATTGCGGTTTTCCTGGAATGATGCTTTGGATGGCTGAGTTGGCTTCTGGTAGCACGTCAGTCAATGTAGTCCAATCTTTCATGGCTCTC
The DNA here is from genome assembly GCF_014696035.1 of Trichocoleus sp. FACHB-262. Taxonomy (NCBI): domain Bacteria; kingdom Bacillati; phylum Cyanobacteriota; class Cyanophyceae; order Leptolyngbyales; family Trichocoleusaceae; genus Trichocoleus; species Trichocoleus sp. FACHB-262. The sequence continues at coordinate 106,091 of NZ_JACJPK010000064.1, forward strand.
AAACCTGCCAGAGCAACTTCCATTGCTGGCAAACTCAAACCCGTCATTTCAGTGCTAGGTAAAGTAGCTTTACCATCTAAATCAAACCGCCCTGTTTGAATCCCAAATAAGCTCCAAATTTGCTGCATCTGAGCTGAAAAAAGCAAATTTAATTGTTCGGCTTGCAGCGCTCCTTGAGTTTTTAAGGTCAACCCTAAAGGAGTTTCTCCTCCAGCAAGATTACCCAATCTTTCAATCACTCGCTGGCTCAACCATCCTCTCGTTGTAATTTGGGAAATTAAGCCTTGCCCATCTAAACGGTCAGCCGCAGCAATGACTCGTCCCTGCCGAAACCAAATGTATCGACAAACGGGCGCTTGAGAGGTTGGAGCATCGCCAGCGATGAGAAGCGTCAAACGACCCGACTTGCGTCCTTGGTCAATCATTCGGAACAGCTCTGCTAAAGAAAAGTCTGTGAGAGAACTAGCTAAAGTCATGTTGGCAATCCCTGATTTTAGGGTTGATAGGGATGATATCAACCCTACGAATATGTTTAATAGGTAGATGAAGTATTAGTTCTTAGGATTTTCGTCTTTAATTTATACCTGTTGATTTTTTAAGTAGAAGTTTACAGATATAAATTTTTGTTTGTAGACTGTCAACTAGTTTCAAGAATAATGGTCATGACTAAAAAATATAGCTTCAAGGACAGTTATAAGGCAAAGTAAAAAGACTTTGCATGCGATATATGGCTTAAAAATATTCCGCCACGTTGTAAGTAAAGCTAATCTCGAACAGATTACTGTCTGACCACATAGACCACTGTTTACTATTTAGTTGCTTGACTAGATTGGTTTCCCGATATCACTCGCTCAGTGTGCCCAAATGAGTTTAATAATTCTCAGTAACCTCAATTTTCAATCTGTTTGGTATCTACTTTCAGCAAAATGGCTGAGTTTTTAATCATTGAACATATAGCAGTCCTAAACAATTTCTAAAATTGACGGGTTGTGAGAGGTCCAAACCCATTTGGGATCGCTATAGATAGTGAAATATATTTTTTAACGTGGTCTAGTAAAAAAATATACGTTGCTATCAAAGCTCAACAACGCATGCAAATTCTTGAAGTTAATTGGTTGCAACTCAATAGCCGTGCTGACTCAAGTAAGCAACGTGTGATATTAATAACACCGAAATGATGAACTAAGCTTTTTTTGAAGCTTGCGATCGCGAGGCTTTAGCCCGAGTAGAGGTTGAGCGTGTCTTTGATTTAGAGTTAACTTCCACGGGCATAGCAGGTTTCGCAGGGGCAGTTGTAGTGCTTGCAGGTGTTTGGCGCAGGTCGGCTGCTTGGGCCAGCAGAGAGTCGGCAAAGGCGATCGCTTCTTGAGCTGAGCGTCCTCCCGCAAGTTGGGCTAGTTCTTCTCGACGCTGGTTGGGGTCTAGAGTCGTGACACGCACTACCGTCCTGATGGCTTCTAAATCTGCTTCGGAGGTGATCAGGTCAACGGTTGTATTTTCTGCATTTGTATCTGTATCTGCGGCTGGCTTGCCTTTAGATTGACTGCGTTTGCCATTTTTGGTTGCCACCACCACAGGCTCAGCGATCGCTTGCTTATCGACATGGAAGTGATAGTCTGCCATCGCCGCCACAATCGGTTGGTGAGTCACACAGAGGACTTGGTGCTGCTGGCTCAGTTGGTATAGTTTCTCAGCGATCGCCTGCGTCACCCGACCGGAAACCCCCACATCGATTTCATCAAAAACGAGTGTGCCAATCAAATCGACTTGCGAGAAACAAGCTTTAATCGCCAGTAGAAAGCGGCTCATCTCCCCACCGGATGCCGTCTCGTTTAATGGTTGTAAAGGTTCTCCAGGGTTAGGACTAAACAAGAAGGTGATTTGATCGGCTCCGTTGGCAGTAGGGGCGATCGGCGCAATTTGCACTTGAAACTGCACCTTTTCCATTGCCAGGGGCTTTAATTCTCGGATCAGGCGGTCTTCTAGCTCACGGGCGGCAACTTGCCGTAATTCAGTCAGCTGGGCACACACTGTTACTAGAGCAGTTCGGCGTTCTTGGTAAGTTTGCTCTAACTCTTCTAGCGATAAACCACCTCCGGTGAGAGCTTCTAGCTCTGACTGCACGCGCTGTTGAAAGGCGATCGCATCGGCTAAGGTAGGGCCATATTTGCGGCAAATTTGTTTCAGTTCAGCGATGCGGTCTTCCACATCCTGCAACCGCTGGGGATCAGTTTCAACGTTTTCCCCATAGGCATTAATTTGCCGCCCCGCTTCCTGAATTTGGGCCAAGGCATCGGTTACTAGGTCTAGAACAGGCTGCAATTCAGGGTCGTAGCGCAGCATATCGTTCAAAATTACTTCGGCATTGCCCAGCAGGTCAGCACAGGCAGGCTCCCCAGCATCGTTTTGATAGAGGGCTTGATACGCCTGATAGCTTTGCTGCTGCAATTCCACACTATGGCTGAGTCGCTGGCGTTCTTGCTCCAATTGTTCTAGCTCATCAGCATCGCTCAAGCTGGCAGTACTCAATTCCCGCAGCTGATATTGATATAGGTCTAGTTGTTGTAACCGTTGGCTCTCGGAGTGTCGCCGCTTCTCTAAGGCTTGTGAAGCCTGTTGATAAGCAATAAAGGCACTACTCACCGCTGCTCGTTGTTCTAGGAGCAGTGGCCCCCCAAAACCATCCAGCCACTCGCGCTGATTGGCGGCCTGCCCTAACTGCATGGTTTGGCCTTGGGCCGTGATTTCTACCAAGCGATCGCGAAGAATTTCCATTTGCTGCTTGTTCACCAGCACTCCATTCAGGCGCGATCGGCTGCGCAGGGTGCTTTGGCCTGCCACCATTTCGCGGCTACAAACTAGAGAGGCATCATCTAGGAGGTCAATTTCTTGCTCCGTCAGCCAAGCAGCTAACGACGGGTCCAGAGCAAACGTAGCCTCTACTAAACCACGATCGGCTCCAGTCCGAATGGCCCGACTCGTCACCTTACCACCCAAGGCTGCGTCAATCGCATCCAAAATAATCGATTTGCCAGCACCTGTTTCACCCGTCAAGACATTCAGACCAGTGCTGAACTCTAACTCCAGGCGATCGATTAGAGCAAAGTTTTCAATCCGAAGAGAAAGCAACATGAGGCAGAATTGACCTTGAAGGAAGAGGAAAAAACTTCGAACTCCCTAGACACTGAAGATACTGCGTCCTAAGCAGCAGGTAAAACCAGGTCTCCTGGTGGAAATCACATCGAATCAAAGGGGGCTACCCATTTAGTTTAGTGTGAGTTGCCGTACCCCTGCTTCCCTTACCCCGAAATGAGAATTGAGCAATTCAATCAAAAGCTAGAGTGAAAATGAACTCAGAGCTATGATCAATTGAGTTGTTACAATACTTAACATCGCTGCTCCCCAATCAGTCCTGAACCCATGAAGAATGTTGAGATATCTTCTACTGCTACGCGAACTGACTTACGCCCAGTTCAGCCAGAGTCTGTTATTCCAGCCGGAATAGTAGTGACAAACTCAACTTCCCCTTCAACCATCACGGTAAAAAGTGAGCCAGTCGCCTTGCCGCCAGAGATGCTGATGCCCGAACCCGTGGCTGAAGCGGAATTTGATCCAGAAGTTGCTGGCTTGCGCTATGACCCAGTAGCGATCGCGGACTACTACCGCTCCAAACCGTTGCAAGTATGGGGTCGTTTGCTCACCATTATTTGGCCATTTCTGACCTTTGGGCTGAGCTTATGGTGGGACAAGCGGACAGGACAAGCAGCTAAAAATCAACGCCTTCGCGCCGTGCGCTTGCGGGAAGTCTTGACTGCCTTAGGGCCAGCATACATAAAAGTGGGGCAAGCTCTCTCCACGCGCCCTGACTTGGTTCCGCCGCTATTTCTTGAAGAACTGACGCAACTCCAGGATCAGCTACCTCCTTTCCCCAACGAGCTGGCTTACCAGTTTATTGAAGAAGAGCTCGGCGATCGCCCAGAAGAGATCTACGCCGAACTAACGCCTCAACCTATTGCGGCAGCATCTTTAGGGCAGGTCTACAAAGGTAGGCTTAAAACTGGGGAACTGGTCGCCGTTAAGGTACAACGGCCTGGATTGGCCCAAAATATTACCCTGGACTTGTATCTACTCAGGGGTCTAGCGGGTTGGGCACAGCGAAACATTAAACAAGTCCGGAGTGACCTCATTGCCATCTTGGATGAATTTGGTAGCCGTGTCTTTGAAGAGATGGACTACATCCACGAAGGGCACAATGCAGAACGCTTTGCTCGGCTTTACGGTCACTTGCAAGATATTTACGTCCCTAAAATTTATTGGGAATATACGCAGCGGCGCGTGCTGACGATGGAGTGGATCAACGGCACCAAGCTGACTCAGCCAGAGCAACTCAAAGCTCAAGGCATTGATGCCAGCTACCTGATTGAGGTGGGGGTGCAGTGTTCTTTGCGCCAACTGCTAGAGCATGGCTTTTTCCACGCTGATCCCCACCCAGGCAACTTGCTAGCCACACCCGATGGCAAGCTGGCTTATCTAGACTTCGGCATGATGAGCGAAGTCAAGCCCTACCAGCGCTACGGCCTGATTGAAGCCGTGGTGCATATGGTCAACCGGGACTTTGAGGGTTTGGCTCACGATTATGTGAAGCTGGAATTTCTCACTCCTGAAACTGACCTGACTCCGATCATTCCAGCTCTAGCTAACGTTTTCAGTAACGCCCTCGGCGCGAGTGTAGCAGAGTTAAATTTCAAGAGCATCACCGATGAATTTTCGGCGCTGATGTACGAATATCCCTTCCGAGTGCCAGCTTACTATGCACTGATCATCCGATCGCTCGTTACGCTAGAAGGCATTGCGATCAACGTAGATCCTAATTTCAAGGTTCTCAGCAAAGCTTATCCTTATGTTTCCAAGCGCTTGCTGACTGATCCAGCGCCGGAATTGCGGAATTCTCTGCGTGATCTGCTCTTCAAAGATGGCAGTTTCCGTTGGAATCGTTTAGAGAACTTGCTCAAGAATGCTCGCGACAGCCAAGACTATGACTTAAATCAAGTCATGACTCAGGCAGTAGATTTTCTCTTTTCCGAGCGAGGCGTGTTTATTCGCAATAGGTTAGTTGATGAAATTATTAAAGGGGTAGATGCACTGGGCCGCAATGCTTTCCACAACCTCAGCTATATGGTGCGCGAAAGGGTAGGCTTAGCAGTAAACCAGCAAGGCGCTGTTCCTGCTGATGAGCAACAGAGTTTGGAACATATCAAACGAATTTGGGGTATCTTGCGCGAAACCCAAGGTTTTGATGCGGCTCAACTGTTACCCTTAATTCCTCGGCTATTAGCTAAGCCAGAGACACAGCACATGGGACAGCAGATCGCCAGTGGCTTAGCGCAACGTGTAGCAGCTCGCTTCATTCGTGAAGTGTTACTCAAAGACGAGGCTGCTCCTGTGGCTCCCAGTTCTGCAACGAATGGCTTCTCAAGACAAGCTAACGGTAACTCATCTCCTCATCTGGCTCTACCCGCCGCTGTTAGCCGATAAATTAACTGAATTAAAGCGATCGCCTAACTCCAGAAAATAAGAGTTAGGCGATCGCTTTAATTTTGAGGGCCTTTAGTAGAGAGCTATTTTTAGGGTCTTCCTAGTAACTCTGCTACAGATGCTTATGTACAGACGTAGCCGTGACAGAGGAATCTATTAGGGCTTCTATGGCTCACGCAATTACTGGTTGTCAGGGTATAGATTGGGACTGATTCCTAAAGCCTTACGACTGCGCTTTAACTGTTTCCACAGAGTTTTAACTTGCTTATAGGCCTGCTCAGGAGGAAGTTTGCCACCTGTCTCTAGAGCGGAAATATAGGCCACCTTCTGGGAGAACTCTTGCAGGTTGGCATTAAAAGCTAACGTTTCAGGAGTAAAAGCACCGTAGTAATGGCTCCTAGGATAAAAAAAGTTGTCTTTAGCTGCGTTATTACAATTTGCCATAGCCACCCTTTAGTGATGTAGCGACACTAAGTTCTATTGTTAAATATTTCTTAATCTCAAATTAACTTAGAGTTGGGTTGTGAAAATTCTTCCTTGAGAAGGACTTTTCGCTCTGTAAGATTAGCTACAATCTCTCGCTCTGCTATGACCCGTCTTGTAGAGAAACTTTTAGCTGCTGCGCTAATGCTTCTAGCTCTTGTTTCTCGCGCTTCAAGTTTTCTTCGAGTTCCTGAATCTGCTCACGTCGCGCTTCTACTTCTAGCGTGCGTCGGCCTAATTCCTGGCTTTGTAAGGTCAAAGACTGTCGCCATTGCTCAGCCCTTTCTGCTTCTTGCTGCAGAAGAGCAGGAGTCAGGCCTGCAATCAAATATTTCTGAACTAACTCAAGGACCCACTCTGTAGCGTCTTGGACGTTGGTCACTTGACGATCTTCTGCCACTTCAACTAGAACTAATGTGCCTTCACCAAAAGCATGGGCTTCAGCAGATAAAACCACATCCTCTTTAGCCGCTAAGACCCAGGTTGTTTCAGATTTTTGACGGGCGAGCAACTGCAACTCAGCCTTTCCTAAAAATCCTTTTTTTTGCACTTGGGCTAAATGCAGCATCGCAACTCAAGCTAAACATAAGCATATTCTTGAGAGACAGTATATCTCGTTTTACGAAGATGTCCTCAAGCGCAATCTTCAAGCCCAATTCTCAAGCCTAATTTCAAGCCTAGTCGCGAAGGGCGATCGCTCAGAATTGCTCAAGCTGGAAAGAGCGATCGCTGAGACGATGGCTCTAGCTTTAGTCTTCAATGGAAGTCACCGCATAAGTTTCAACATCGGTGGCTCCATGAATTTTGGCAGCGATCTCCACTATCCTTTGCAGTAAGCTTTGGGAAACCCGCCCTTTGAGCACAACCACTCTACCGCGCTGGGATACAGAAAGAGCCTGAATCTGCTCAGAGCTGAAGGCTTGTTGAAACGCTAACTGGACCCGCTTAGCTAAACCGCCATGGTCGTACTCACCATTTAAGCCAACCCGCTCTGGAGGAATCGTCTGAAGTAAGCAGGTCTGAGTGGTCACGGTGCCAAAAACTTGGCTACGGCTTGAGGTAGTAGCTTTTTCTGGCTTAAGTTCTAAGGTCGTTGGTGATGAACCCATAAGTTCTACGTCTTTTGGAGCTTGATCAGAATGTTAGTTGATTAAAGAATTATTTAACAAGATTAACCATCCATCTTACGACAGTTGTTGGTTTATGAAACTTTGTTAACACCAATACAGGGCATAGGTGGCAGATGATGAGCTGGCTAAAAAACAGTGCCTTTCAAAAAAGTTGGTATTAAGAATTACATTTTTTGCAAAAGTGGCAGAGTAGCCTCGAATATCACTCTCTACAAGAGCTAGGACTATTATTCGCTTGTGAGCATAAGGGCTTTGGTCTGAGATACTAGCGAATTGTAGCTTTTTTGACACTGAACTCTTAGCTACAGAGGCTGGAGCATACCCATGCAAACAATGAACTCTCCACGGTGGTTTGTCCGCAGAGATATTGATGGCTTTTTTGGCCTAGCTCTCGATAATTTCATTCAAATTTTGGTGATTGTGAGCCTGTGCCAGGGAGTCTTAAATTTTCCAGGCACAATTTTGTATGGCCGCATTCTACCTGGTGTGGCGCTTAGCTTAATTGTTGGTAACTTTTACTATGCTTGGCTGGCGTACCGACAAGGCCAGCGGGAGCAACGGGATGACATTACTGCTTTGCCTTACGGCATCAACACCGTTAGTCTCTTTGCTTATGTATTTCTGGTGATGCTGCCCGTTAAACTAGCCGCGATCGCTCAAGGTGTGCCTCCAGAGCAGGCAGCAGAACTAGCTTGGCAGGCAGGTTTAGTCGCTTGTCTAGGCTCCGGTTTAATCGAACTAGCAGGTGCTTGGATTGGGGAAGGTTTGCGCCGACTGGCACCGAGAGCCGCTTTGCTCTCAACCTTAGGTGGCATTGCCGTAACCTTCATCGCAATGGACTTTTTGTTTCGCACGTTTGCTAGTCCAATTGTGGGGTTAGTGCCGCTGGGTGTAATTCTTCTGACTTATTTTGGGCAAGTGCGCTTTGCAATTCCAGGGGGGTTGTTAGCGGTACTACTGGGGATAGGGCTAGCTTGGGGCACAGGATTGGTCAGTTGGGATGCGACTCGCTTCGCAACGGCTTTAGAACCCATTGGCGTTTACTTACCAAGATTTTGGTTAGGCGAGTTGTGGCAAGGGCGATCGGTCTTGATCGATTACTTGAGCGTGATTTTGCCAATGGGCCTGTTTAACTTAATTGGCAGCATTCAGAATTTGGAAAGTGCGGAAGCCGCTGGAGACTCTTACCCATCTGCTCCTTGTTTGGCGGTCAATGGCATTGGCACAATTGTGGCAGCCGTCTGTGGTTCTTGTTTCCCTACAACGATTTACATTGGGCATCCCGGTTGGAAAGCGCTGGGTGCAAGAGTTGGGTATTCGACGCTCAATGGCGTTGTGATGGCGCTGTTGTGTTTGAGTGGAACGGTCGGCTTGCTGGCCTACTTTGTCCCCATTGAAGCGGGAATGGCGATCGTGTTGTGGATTGCGATTGTGATTGTGGCCCAAAGCTTCACAGCTACACCGCTGCGCCATGCTCCTGCTGTGGTTGTGGGGTTGCTTCCTGCGATCGCGGCTTGGGGAGTACTGGTTGCCAAGAATGCTCTGCGAGCTGCGGGTTTGGGTACACCTGCTCAGCCGTTTACTCCCAATTTGATTAAATCCTTCCAAAACAGCGGCATGTTTATCGATGGAGCCTTTGCCTTGGAGCAAGGATTTATTTTTTCGGCCATGCTCCTCGCAGGGATCACCGTCTATATTATTGAGCGCAAATTTAAGCAGGCCGCACTGTGGTCGTTAGCGGCAGCAGTACTTTCTTGGCTGGGGTTGATGCACAGCTACAACTGGGCGATCGCGGATACGATCATCCGTTTGGGTTGGGGCGCTGGAGGGGATTGGGCCGTGGGTTACTGTTTGCTAGCGATTCTATTTTTCTATGCAGCATGGCAAACCCGGAAGGCCAAGAGCGAAAGTCCCGAGCACCTACTCAACGAAATCTCTGGCCCTCAGGAGTACTCGCAAGACTAAGCTCACAGTTTGAAAACATCGGCCAAAACGCCGTTTAGATCTCGTTTGCGGGTTTCTGAAGGCGCATCATAAACCACCATCAGCGAGGGAGAGTTGCTAATACAGGTAAACAAGGTCATGCCTTCGGCGCGATCGCACCCAATACCGTAGGGAATATCAAATAAGAGTTCTAGCTCTCCCTCTGCTTGCTCACACAGACTGTTTTCATCCAAATCTAGGGCTTTGGTGAGACGAAACACTCGAATAGAGCCGTCGAGTACCATCGTTGGGCCAGCCAAAATCAATAGATCTTTGCCTTGAAAATGGAGATCTCGAATGCCTAACCCACCCAAATCAAAAAAGTGTTTTTTATAGAGTTGTCCTTCTTTACCAATGGGTTTTAGGGATAAAGTTTCGGGAGTTTTCTGCTCCACGGCGATCTCTAAAATAATTGCCCAACCGCGTAACACGGGTCCCCGTAACCCAACGAAAATGCGATCGCCATAAACTGCTAACCCTTCAACATCAAAACCATTATCTTTTCCTGGCAATAGTAAAGGCTGGTCCTGAGCTTGGGTATAGGTGGAGAGAAACGGACCCAAGTGAGGGTCAGATTTGAGGGCATCAATCAAGACATTGCCGCCCGCTGTGAGTTCTAAGGTCGCAGCGGTTAATTGTTGGCTGGGGTCTTGAGAATGGGGACAGGACTTAACCAAATCTCCATTGCAGAGTGGGATTCGAGCCAGAATGTAGCGGTTGGGGTCAAATTCGACTTCGGTTAAGCGTTGCAGATTTTCTTCATCAGTTTTTTCGGCTTTGACTTTCTTTCGTTTGGTACCGTGGGAGCCGACGACCCAAAGATATTCATCGCCATAGTCCATACCTTCAATATCAACTTCAACCTTCTTGCGATCAGGTAGATTGATCAGATCAGCAAGGGCGAATTGCTTATCGTGTTTGTAAACATAAGGCTCTGCAAAGGACAAGCGATCGATTGTGGCCGCTTCATCGGAGGCAACCCACAGGTGCCCATCTTTTGTGTGAATCACCGCTGAGAGGTCTTCAGAAACCCCCTGAAACTTAGAACTAAACTGCAAAACAATTCGACTCAACAAAAAACCGTTTGTCATCGTTTTGCTCCTTTGGCACACTAGCCTTTGTTCAAAACTAGCTCACTTTCAGTGATGTGCAGGCGATCGCGTTTTTGGTGGAGTTTAGCGATCGATCTCAGGCAATTTATCGAGCTGACTGGCGGGAATCAGAATGAAACCTAACCCCCAGCCCCTTCCCTGCTGTAGCTTGCTTCCCCAAAGGGGTGGGAAGGGGAGAAATATTCCAAGCCCCTCGCCTTGTAGGCGAGGGGTTTGGGGAGAGGTTAACTTACTTGAGACAATCGAGCTTTGAGGATCTCGGCTTGTTTTTCGGCTTCGGCTAGGGTATCTCTCGCACCTTGGACGACATCGGCAGGGGCTTTATCCACAAACTTAGAGTTGCTAAGACGACCAGAAAGAGCGGCGATCTCGGCTTCTACCTTTTTGAGGTCTTTCTCCAGCTTGGCCTTGAGTGCAGCTACATCCACCACACCTGCGAGCAGTACAAGAACTTGCACAGTTCCAACCACACCTGCGATCGCTTCTGGGGCAGATTCTAGCTTCTCCACAATGCTGAGAGTTTCCACCTTGGCGAGGTTTTGGATATAGGACTGACCCTGGTCAAGGATTTGGCGTTCGCGATCGCTCTCACTTTGCAGAATGGTCTGTACCTTTGCTCCTGGCTTCACATCCGCTTCCGCGCGCAAATTACGGATGGTGCGAATGGTGCCGATCAACAGATCAAACTGGTGCTCTAGTTCAGCATCAATTTGTGCGGCATTCACTTCCGGATACGCTTGCACTGCCAAATATTGGTCTTCACCTGCTTGAGTTAGGGTGTGCCAGATCTCCTCAGTGATGTGCGGCATAAAGGGATGGAACAGTTTGAGGATGCCTTCCAACACATAAGCTAAGGTTTGCTGAGCCGCTTTGCGGGAAGTTGCATTTTCTCCTTCTTGCAAGCGAGGCTTCACCAATTCGATATACCAATCGCAGAAGTCGCCCCAGGTAAACTCATACAGACCTTTAGCCGCTTCACCTAACCCGAAGTTATCAATGTCGTTGCGGGTTTGCTGCACGACTTGATAGAAGCGAGAGAGAATCCAGCGATCGCTTAACTCTAAATTCTCGCTAGGAACTCCTAACTGTTGCGGGGTTTGACCTTCCAGGTTCATCATCACGAACCGGGAGGCATTCCACAGCTTATTGGTGAAGTTGCGGGAGGCTTCTACCGAGGCGGATTCGTCGGTTTTGCGGTTGTACTCCAAGCGGATGTCTTGACCCGCACCCACAACTTCCCTGATTAAGGTGTAGCGGAGGGCATCAGTGCCGTATTTGTTAATCAGCAACAGGGGGTCGATGCCGTTGTTGGCTGACTTCGACATCTTCTTGTTGTTTTCATCCCGCACCAAACCGTGAATGTAGACGGTCTCAAACGGCATTTGTCCGGTAAAGTGCCCTGCCATCATCGTCATCCGGGCCACCCAGAAGAAGATAATGTCAAACCCAGTCACGAGCGTTGTGGTGGGGTAGTAGCGTTGCAAATCTGCCGTTTGTTCTGGCCAACCCAAAGTCGAGAACGGCCACAGACCTGACGAGAACCAAGTATCTAGCACATCCGGATCTTGTGCTAGTTGGACATCCGCGCCAAATTTCGCGATCGCCTTTTCTCTCGCTTCTGCTTCGCTATGGGCAACCACAAAGGGCGTGTTGTCCATAATCTCGCCATTGGTTTCACTCACTGCGTACCAAGCAGGGATTTGATGCCCCCACCAAAGTTGCCGTGAGATACACCAGTCGCGCAAGCTCACCAACCAATCCCGGTATACCTTCGTCCAGCGATCGGGCACGAAGACTGGCTCTTGTTTTTGGTTAAGAAACTCCAGCGCCCGCTCGGACATCGGCTTGATCTTGACAAACCACTGGGTCGAGAGTAGCGGCTCTACCGGAACTTTGCCGCGATCGCTGTAGGGGACGGAGTGTTTGTAGTCCTCAATCTTGACAAGCACCTCTAATTCTTCTAGACGCGCGACCACATTCTTACGAGCCACGAAGCGATCCTGACCTTGGAATGGCCCCGCATTCTCATTCAGCGAGCCATCTTTGTTCATGATGTTGATGAAAGGCAGGTTGTGGCGTTTGCCCATCTCAAAGTCGTTGGGGTCGTGAGCAGGGGTAACTTTGACGCAACCCGTCCCAAAGGTGGCATCGACGTACTCATCCCCAATGATCGGAATTTCCCGATTCATAATTGGCAGGGTGAGGGTTTTGCCAATTAAATGCTTGTAGCGATCGTCGTTGGGGTTGACCGCCACGGCTGTATCGCCCAACATCGTTTCGGGGCGAGTGGTCGCGACTTCCACATAACCAGAACCATCCGAGAGCGGATAGCGGAAGTGCCAGAGATGCCCATTCACTTCTTGGGGTTCTACTTCTAGGTCAGACACGGCTGACTGGGTGGCAGGGCACCAGTTAACCAAATATTGACCGCGATAAATCAGTCCTTCTTCGTAAAGCTGCACAAACGCGGTCAAGACAGCACGAGACAGCCCTTCATCCATCGTGAAGCGTTCCCGTGACCAATCAACCGAGACACCCAAGCGCCGCAATTGGTTAACGATCGTGCCGCCAGACTCAGCTTTCCACTGCCACGCCCGCTCTAGAAACTGCTCACGGCCCAGGTCGTAACGAGTTTTGCCTTCTGCCTTGAGCTGCTTGTCTAAAATCGTTTGCACCGCAATGCTGGCGTGATCAGTACCAGGCAGCCAGAGGGTGTTGCGACCCAGCATCCGGTGATAGCGCACCAAAGTATCAATCAGGGAACTCTCGAAGGCGTGCCCCATGTGCAAGCTACCCGTGACGTTGGGTGGCGGAATCACCACGCAGTAAGGCTCTCCACCATGATTGGGGTCAGCCTTAAAGACTTGGTTTTGCTCCCAAGCTGTTTGCCACTTAGATTCAGTTGTGGAGGGGTCGTACTGGCTGGCGAGGGTCGGGATAGTTGCAGTCATGAAGGGCAGACTAAATAAATTAATCAGAACAGATGCTTAACACTACTAAATTCTGCCATGATGCACCGCCAAGCCGCTAAGACAATGTAGGGCGATCGCTCAAACAAATGGTACTTTCACTTCATAACTGACTGTTCCCAACCAAGGTACCTTGGGCAATTGATAAGGTTTGAATTTAAGGGGTTCTAGTCCAGATTTCTTGACTAGATACGTCAGAAAGTGCAGTGACCCTTGCAATAACTCAGTTGCGTTTGGGTGCTGAAAATCTTCGCGTTGTATTTGTGGGTCCAACTTCAATAAATTTTTGACCGATTTAAACAAACCCGAATCAGGTGACAGGCGAATATAAGTTGAGATCGCACGGCGGATTTCTGCTTCCACTTCTGCCGGATTTTGCAGTTGATTGTTGGCGATCGCTCCCTTAAACCGTTCTTGCAGAAACCATCGGACAGTCTCGGCATAAGGCTGAGCATCATACTGAGCGATCGCTTGAGAAATTAAAGCTTGTTTACCAGAATTCAGCATTACGCCAACTACATAAGCTGCAATATTTGCCGCGTAGTCAGAGTCAGAGGCGTAGCGATTTAGCGATTCTAGTACTGTAGGAATTTTCTGCTGACTACCCTGTGCGTGAAACGTGGCGATCGCGGAACCAATGTCGCCTGCCCAAGAGGTATGATCAGCCGTCCAACTCGTCAAATCTGACCAACGTACTCCCGGCTGATTCACATGATCGGAGAGTGCTGCGATGAAATGCCCAAAGTCAGTTTTCTCGCCGCTGAGCAGCAATTCTTGATTTAGCTTGCCCTTAAACTCACCCTCTAGGTAAGGCTGCTTATAGCCTGTAGCCGTACTCCACATCGGCGTGGTGTAGCTAGGCTTGGTGTAGCCCCGCAGTTTGTTGGCAATCTCATAGACAGACTGATCTGCATTGGCTCGCTCAATTTTTTCGATAAATTGCAATGCTGCTGTTAACTCAGGAGTCATTTCTTTTCCATCCTGGGAATTTTAGAAACGCGATCGCCCACAACCAGGAGAAACACTGACAACCTCAGGAATTCCTCATTCCGTAAACTTGCACGCAAATCTTGTAGCTTTTTCTCACTTAGTCCGATGGGACACTGGCATGAAATTGAAGCCTAGCTTATTACAACTGATTACTCTCTTGATGATGTCGTCCTTAATGGCATCATTCTTAGCCGCTTGCACGACCAATCCTAGCGCCACCAATCTCAACTGCAACGACCCTGCTGTTAGACAAGCCAACCGCGAATGCACCAACTCTTCAAATGGCAGCAGCCGAACTTATGTCGGCGGTGGTTCGGGAGTTTATACTTCCGGTTCTAGTAGCACCTTACGGCAAGTGCCTGCCACCACTGGCAGCAAAGGCTCAAGTGTCGGCAGCAGTAGCCACTCTAGTTCCAGCAGTGGCCGAGGTGGATTTGGTAGTTTTGGTCGTTGGGGCGGTATGGGCTAGGCAACCATGAATAGCAAGATTTTCGACAGTCCAGAACGCGATTACTTGTTTAAGTCGATGCGGCTCAACTGGTATAACCTGTGTCCGATTGACGGCGAAACAGGTTTGCCGATCGCCTCTGAGCAAGTGCCTTACGCGCTCTACCACTGCCACCCAGTTTCACCTGACTTTGTGCGGGAGATGCAACAAGCTTCTGAAGCGGTGGGTCGCGTGTTTATGAAAATGTGGTCCGTGATTCGGCAGTTGGATGGCGACACATTGCTCGACTACGGCTTCCCAGTTGAGACTATTCGCTTGGTTAAGTACGATCCACTGCCTCCCCTTTGTATGCGGCTGGACTGGTGCTGGAATCCCGCTGTCAGCCTGAAAAAAGTCGTCGAAACCAATCCGCAAACGCCCAGCTTTTGGTTTGAATGTACCGAAGGCAATGGCCATGTTGCCCAGCATTTTGGCTTGCAAGACCCCGTTCCCGGTGCCCAAAATTTGCTTCGTGCCAGCTTAAATCAACACCTCAAGCGAGCCGCAGCTTATCTCAAGAAACCCCTCTCAGATTGTCATGTTGCTTTTACCGCTCTCAACAACCCTGAAGATGTCGGCACCATGCAATGGCTGAGCCAGCATTATTCTGGTAAGAGCACCGTGTTTCCGTTGGAATTTCTACGGATTCAAAACGGCGATCGCCTCTTCCACGAACGGACTGGAGAGCGCGTTGACATTCTGTTTATGTGGTATCCGGTCGAGTGGGCGATTCACGATACCGACGAAGCAGGAGAGCGCCTCTGGCCTGCCTTGGAGCAGCTAATTCTGGAGCGTAAAGTCGTGATTGTGAACTTTGCTTCAGCGTTTCTGCTGCAACCCAAAAGTGTTTTTGCCCTGGTAAACGATTTAGGATCAGAATTCTTTGACGATCGCGATGCTGCCGCTGTAATCGACTATTTCCCCAAAACTTCCTTAACCACTGAGGCGCTGGGCAGCGACTACTTTGCCAAACCAATTTTGGGCCGCCAAGGGGAAGGGGGATTTGCCGTTGAAGCAGGGGCGATTGCCAACCGCAGCCACAACAACGACCCTTGGTACACCGAGCAGCCCTACGTCTACCAAGAACTCCTAGAGTTTCCCCAACTAACTATTGCTGACGAATTAATGACCGCCGTTTGGGGCGCGTGGCTCTACAACGATGGCTGCGATCGCCTCGTGGCTGGAGGCTTGGGGATGCGGGTTTCAGAAGGCGAGATTACAGACGACTATTCTTACTGGTGCGCGATCGGTTGTTAAGGCTATAAAAAATTCCGCAGGAGGCTCAACCAATAACCCCTGCGGAACTGTCTGGAACACAAACTTGCTGTCACGAGTTTAATCGATAAAACCCATTGAGTCTTCCTCTCCTTCATATTGGCTCACCATAATGGGGCGATGGTTTGGGAGGGAATCTAACGCTGAAATTTCCAACTTGCTAACTGCAATCGGTCGGTGATTGGGGAGAGAGTCGGAGTCGGCAACCTCTAAGGTGCTAGCAAAAATGGGGCGATCTTGATGGAGTCCGCCAAACTCTACAATTTGCAGGTCACTTTCAAAAATCGGACGGCCACCTGGCAAAGAACCTACATGGGCCACTCTTAGAGTGCTGGGCCCAATGGGGCGGTTATTGGGCAAAGGGCTAGGATGATAGGTTTGCAGCGCCAATCCTGAGGTTCTAGCCTTAGTCACACTACCCGTTTTTTTCTTGTCAGCAAGTTCCAAAGTTGCTGGTTGATCACTCTTAGCTTTGCTCTTGCTAGCGCTGGAAGTCTCTGTTGTGCTCATAGCCGACACCTTATCTGACCTAATTAACTGAATTTTTTATTCCCTACCAAGCTAGCGATCGCGTTGATCCTTATACCCCTGATCTACCTGCGATCCCACGCTTCGCTGATTGTATTGTAGGGGAAGATCAGCCCCAACTCTAAGCAAGACTGCTCAGTCCCTGTGATGACCCTAATTAGCTTTCTTGATGGCTGCAGCTTCAAAATAGGCGATCGTCCTTCACCTCACTCCTAACTAGACTACCTGACTAAATCATTTATACTTTTCTAGTTTTTCTTCTCTGATTAGACCAATTTTATGGATGCTTACGCCATCATCAAGCAAACTCAACGGCAGCGGGTAAGCGATGGAGCGATCGCACCGATTCTCGGCGATTGTCATGCTGCCAAACAGTTGGTCTTAGTCTGGCCGCAACTGGGAGACTTTGACAGTTTGGAATATGCCTGGTGGCTGCAACGAGAAGCAGAACAGCTCCAAGCTCAGAACATCATAATTCGAGCCGTGGGAATTGGCGATCGCGCTTCTGGTCAGAAATTTTGCGACTACACAGGTTTTCCCGCTGGCTGCTTATTCATTGACCCGACCGCAGAACTGCACCGTCAACTCGGCCTCTATTCGGGTCTCTCGCTCAAAGTACCCAGTCTTTCCTCGGCTCAGAATGCCTGGATGAACTTGATGCTGATGTGCGCCGGGATTGGTAGCCCTGGGACACTGGCCGAAGTGTTTCGGGGTTATCGGGGCGATCGCCAAGCTCCTCAGCTGATTGATGACGAAGAAGTGGTGCAAGCTAAACCACTCCCACCATTTAAAGGTTCATTTTTCAAGCTGGCAGGCGGCAAAGGATTCCAACGCCCCTTCGAGCTTGCCACTTTGCGACTGCGAAATATGACAGAAGTGCTGAGCCATTGGAACACCTATGTGCCAGATGCCGCTTATATGACGCAACGAGGAGGCACCTTTCTATTCAATGCTCAGGGAGAATTGCTCTACGAACATCGCGATCGCGGCATCCTTGGCTTTGCAGAAGATATGAGTAACCCGCTATCGTTTCTGGGCGATGGCTCTTGTCTCAATGTAGGTTCTTAGGCAGGGCATTTCTCACATCCGGGTAAGAGCTGCTATCTTGGTCAGCTTATCTTTTTCTAGCCCCTCTAGCTCCTTGAGATGCAACCAACCCTCCTTAACCAACTGAGCAAACACAAAGATCAGCACTGAATATTTATAGTCGTACTTGCCATCCAATTGGTGTCTTCTTGCACTTAAAAAATCGTGTAACAGCCAAGTATCATCCAATTTTGTAATCGTGCTAGCTCTCTCACGAACCTCTGTTATCAAAGCATTAATTTCTCGTTCGTAGGCTCTCTCAAAAGCTTCCTGAGCTACTTCTTTCTCTACTTGAGACCACTCAACGTCACTCATTTGCACTATTTCTATATCATCTGGTCAAGACAAAGCTGAGCGCCCTTTAGGAGAGCGCTCACAATCGTTCAGAGCTTATCTACAGGGTCACTTCTTTAGCGAATCAAGTTCAGCAATTCTTTAGGAGAAGCCAACAAATCAATTGCGACAAAGAAAATCTTGCCTTTGGGATTGATCAAGAATCGCCAAGCCATATTCATGCCTACAGCGGCACCAAACCAAGGAGTTTGGACTTTGCCAGTGACTTTTACTTGGGTGTAACCGTCTTCTGCGGGTTCAGAAACGCCTCGCTCTGGAATCAGATTCAGATTTTGACATTCTTCGTTGAAGAATTGCAGGATGCCATCTCTGCCCACAATAGGTCTCTGAAAAGGAGGCTGAAGAGCACCGTCGGGTGCGAACAACTCAATCAAAGCGCCAAAGTCATTGGCATTCAAGTTGTTCATGTAGCTCAGCACCGTCGGGTTATCAATCCCTTCAATAGTGACTTGAGTACGCTGTGAGATCTCTTTGGGAGTAACAACAGGTTCAGTAACTTTGGTGTAGTCACCCAACTTACCTGGGTCAAACCCCATATCAACTACAGAATTGCGTAGGACTGTAATTTGTTGGCCCTGATCTAATTCTCTAACCGCTTGCAGTACTGCTGAGGCGTTGGCGGAAAGTTGATAGCCTGCTGGAATGGGAGCCACAATTCCTTCATCCATCCATTGCCCAAGCTTGTACCAAAATCCTAGCTTGATGTTTGCAGACCAAGCAGCGTAGGTGCGACAAATGGGGGTGTCGGCATGGTTTGCCAGGTCGCACATTACTTGCGTTTGCTCAGCAAAAGTCATTTTCCGAATTTGCTCTAGAGTTGCTTCTGCAAACTGCATGCTGGCAGCGCCAGGAGCGGCAACGGTAATGGTCTGGCCCATCTCAAGATAAGCAAACCAAGTCCATGCTAGTTGGTCTTCGGCGTTGAGTTGTTTGAATCTAGCGATCGTAGCTGGTACTGCATCAGCAAATAGAGTTTGAGGAAAAATTCCGCGAGCTGAGTCAATCGTAATCGGCATAGTACGGGCCTAACCTTGATGAGATTTACAACTGACAAAGAGATGCACTCCAGAGCGTTTCCACGCTGAAGCTTCAGCAATCTGTTAAGAGAATAACACTAAATTTCACAAAACTTAACAAACCTTTACGTAAAGTCGCGGGTTTGCCTTGATCTTGCGAAAGCAGCACCTAATGGGTTTACTCAGGTTTGCGGAGAGGCGATCGCGAATTAGGGCGAATCAACTAGGATTGCCAATCACCCCTTACAAGAATTCAAGCGAACTGTCAGCCAGTGCTATTGAAATTGCTGGATCATCCACTAATGGGCCTAGCACGGCGATCGCGTCCTGGCGATAGAGTTGAACAAGACTCTCTATGGCAGCTGTCTTGACTTCAGCAGACTCATGCTTACACAGCCCCAGCAATATGCGTTTCGTCTTTTCGTGTCTAAAATGTGCAAGCGTGCGAGCCAGCACTTCCTGAAGTTCGGCGTCCTCAATAGTCAGAAGATGCTCAAGAAAGGAAGGGTCGGCAGTTCGGCGCTTATTGCACAGCGCCCATAAGCAGTCCAACAAAACATCTATCTGACTAGACTCTGCAATCCTAGCCTTAAGTATTTCGTAGGGAACTGGGATAGGCGGAGAATCATATTTCTCACGAATCTTTCTTGACCCATAGGAGCCGTAGTCTAAACATGCTGGACATCCGCATGGTGGCTTTCTATGAGCGTGGGGCTGATAACGCCAACCGATTTTTTGAGGTAAATGACGAATCTTGGTGATTTCTGCCGCATCGATCTTTCTCTCGATGAACATCTCATAACCCAATGGATCTGCAAGTGCAGAAAAGTCACGGATGGCTTGCCCTAAGGGTAGACGTTGGTGTTTTGAGCTGTACTTCCCTGCCCAAACAAGCTCATCTGATGGCAAGCGAAAGTAAACACCAACCAATACCCGTGCACCCCTACGCCGAAGTTCCCGTAACCACTGATGCGATATAAAGTGATCCTGTACAACAGGCATGAAATAGATGACGCTACGATATTTTCCTAGCGCAATGCCAGACTCTTGGATTCGGGCGCTATTTTTTTCGTCTGTGATGTGGACAAGCGTGGGCATTGTCTTAGCCAACTAGCTTATTAATTCAACACCAGATCTACTATCTAATCCCGAATTGCTTCATTGTGTGATCGGGCTGAAGTTACAGTTTTGACAAGTTACGACGAATAGCTATTTTCACAATTCCTGAGATGTAAATCGAACCTTCAGTACGCCTGATAGGTTTGTGGTTCTCGTTCTCTGATACCAGAACTACCTCTCCCTTTTCCCTTCTGTAGCGTTTAACTAAGGTTTCATCATCAATGGAGACTATAACAATGTCTTCCTCTTGAGGTTTCTGATATAGAGGGTTAATTTGTTCAACAATCAACCAGTCACCTGGATAAATACCAATACCTATCATTGAGTCGCCTATCACGGGCAATATGATGGTTTTGCTCGGTTCCTCGATTAGTGCGTCATAGAGGTCAATTTCCTCATAATCGGTGTTCATTGAATCCCCTCCGACGCTGGATGTACTGTTCGCACCCGCTGACACCGAATAATCGTACTTTCTAATCCGATGTAACTTCGCTGAACGTAAGATCTGGACTAGTTCTTGTCCTCTTATTCCCTGTTCCCACAAGTACTCTATTGCTACGGCTAAATCATTACTAATTGATCTAGGAACACCAATATCCGCAGATGGTTCTCCAAATTTATATTTTCGACCTGATCCTTTTCGAGAACCGCCGCTCGGCATAAGTAATCATCCTCTGTACAAATTTTTGTAATTTCTTGAACTTCCCTTAGATCAATCAACTAACTTTGTTTATCTTGTAAGACTCTCATCGGAGCTTGTTGACTAACCGAGCTTCTAACTTGTAAGTGAGCAACACCGAGAGTTAGAACCACAGACAACAGTGCAATAAGGGCTTTTTCAGAGAACATAACGCTGAGTCCAGTATTAGAAATCGCTTCTCTGCGTCGTTTACGATTGCTTTTCATAATACATTTGTACCAAAACCTTGCTTTCAAATTTATTACAGATAAACTGCTCTGCAAAGCTTTTCTTGAAAAAAGCCTGGAAATCAAATTTGCAGAAAAGCATAAGGCGTGATATCTAATGCAAGTCAACCAAAGCCCTGCTAGCATCACATCTGACATAGCATCTTAATTGCCCAGCAGCAGAAACTGAATCTGTATTCAATTGCAATAAACTCTTCTGCATGCACGTAGTTCTTTAACAGGTTTGTATAGCGATCGCCCCTCCCCTTTCCCCTCACGCACCCAAGCAACAAAATTTTTGGCTTAGCATAGGCTTTAGGAGCAACTTTTGAGGTCAGCGTGGTCACTTCTTTGCCTTGGCATCAGCGGGTTGGCAATCAGCGAGATTGGGTTTGGCGGGGGTGGCAAACTCGCTACACCTACATGCGAGCGGCGCAGCGAGCTACTAGCAACACCCCTTTGATTTTGCTGCATGGGTTTGGCGCGTCAATTGGGCACTGGCGGCAGAATCTAGAAGTGCTGAGCCAATCCCACACTGTTTATGCGCTCGATATGTTGGGGTTTGGAGCTTCCGAGAAAGCAGTGGCTAACTACAACGCAGCTTTTTGGGTCGAGCAAGTTTATGACTTCTGGAAAACCTTTATTCGCCAGCCTGTGGTGTTAGTGGGTAACTCCATTGGCTCGCTGATTTGTATGGCAGCAGCAGCGGCTCACCCCGATATGGTCGCGGGGATTGCCATGCTCAGCTTGCCCGATCCTTCTGCCCGCGAAGAAGCGATTCCTCAATTTCTCCGACCCGCGATCGCCACTCTCGAAGGTTTATTTGCCTCTCCGCTATTGCTCAAAACCATATTTCGAGTCGTGCGTCGGCCTCAAGTCGTAAAGCCCTGGGCCAGAATTGCTTACGCCAACCCAGAAGCTGTTACCGATGAACTCGTAGATATTTTGACTGGACCTGCCCAAGACCGAGGCTCTGCTCAAGCATTTTGTGCCATCCTCAAAGCCATGACTAGCACCAAATTTGGCCCTAGCGTCAAGTCTATGCTGCCAACGTTGCAAATTCCCATGCTGCTGATGTGGGGGAAGCAGGACCGGATGATTCCTTATAGCTTGGCGCGGCAGTTCATCAGCTACAACCCCAACCTCAAGTTTGTTGAAGTAGACAACGCCGGTCATTGCCTGCACGATGAATGTCCCGAAGCAGTGAATCAGGCGATTTTGGAGTGGATTGATGCTTGGAGTGTAGCTAAAACGGCTGAATTTTCAGCGCTACCAGTTGCTGTTGAGGAGTAACGGCTCATAAAAAAATCTCTACTGAATTCAGTAGAGATCAAAATTAGGAGAGATAAAATCAAACAGCAGTACAGGATAAATTTTGAATTTGTCACGCTACGATGACTTAGCCTATCGTGACTTGGTCGGTTTCTACGCCAGTTGCACCGCTAACATTTCTAGCGACTGAAACCATCCTGTTGAGAATGTCTTGGCTGGGTACTTTGCCCTTCAGTACGACAGTGCCGCCAGTCTGAGCCACATACAGCGTCTCAATGTCATCCAACTGGTCATCTTCGTCAAATGCTAGAGCGACACGCTTTGCTAGACCACTCTGGTCGTACTCACCATTTAGGCCCACTCGCTCTGGGGGAGTTGCTTCAGTTGCAGAAGGGGCAGCGTAGGATTGTCCTGCGGGTGCGCTTTGGGGCGCTGCTTGGGGTGCAGGAGTTGCATTAATTGCCTGCTGAGGATTCTGAGGCTTTTTAACGCCAAACAGTCTTTGTAACCAACCCATAATCTTGCTCCGAATCAATCTT
This sequence comes from Trichocoleus sp. FACHB-262, assembly GCF_014696035.1. Classification (NCBI taxonomy): domain Bacteria; kingdom Bacillati; phylum Cyanobacteriota; class Cyanophyceae; order Leptolyngbyales; family Trichocoleusaceae; genus Trichocoleus; species Trichocoleus sp. FACHB-262. Next base: position 128,875 of record NZ_JACJPK010000064.1, read on the forward strand.
TACTTAACTTGATTAAAAACATTTCAGGCCAGTCAAGCATCTGCCCAGGAAAAGAGGTCCGCAAGGAGCAGCGCTAACCCTATTGACAGAGACATAGTTAGTTGATCCGGTCAGAAATCCTAGCTGGTTGGGCAAGTTTCATCAGCTCAAGACAGCCTTGCAAGTCTAGGTATCGAGTTGCTAGTTGGGTGGCAAAGCCTGTGCAGCACAACCTCACAAATCTAATTTGATGAATTAATAGTTTTCCAATCGAGAGAGAGCGCGATAAAATGGCGGTCTACTGTGCTGTTGCTACCAGCATTTTGGTTAGACAATTACTGCGATGAAACATACCCTTTCTGTTCTGGTTGAAGATGAAGCGGGAGTTCTAACCCGCATTGCTGGTCTGTTTGCCCGTCGGGGTTTTAACATTGAAAGCTTAGCCGTAGGCCCAGCCGAGCAGATGGGAGTCTCTCGAATTACGATGGTGGTTCCGGGTGATGACAACAGCATTGAGCAGCTCACCAAGCAGCTCTACAAGCTGATCAATGTCATCAAAGTGCAGGACATTACCGAAGTGCCCTGTGTCGAACGAGAGCTGATGCTGCTGAAGGTGAACGCGGTTAGCTCCAATCGTTCGGAGATTGTGGAGCTGGCGCAAATCTTCCGGGCGCGGGTGGTAGATGTGGCGGAAGATGCCATCACTCTAGAAGTTGTGGGCGATCCGGGCAAAATGGTGGCGATCGTGCAAGTGTTGAATAAATTTGGCATTCGCGAAATTGCCCGCACCGGAAAAATTGCCTTAACTCGCGAGTCTGGAGTCAATACTGAATACTTGAAGTCTCTCGAAGCCAAGCTTTAGGCATCCGCAGCCACGTCCTGAAGCGGAATTTCGATCCAAAATTCTGTGCCTTGCTCCGGTGCCGAAGTACATCGGAGCGTTCCTTTGTGTTTATCTACAATAATTTGGTAGCTGATGGCTAACCCTAGTCCAGTGCCTTGTTGCGTGGGTTTAGTGGTAAAGAATGGCTCAAATAGCTTTGCCTGCACTGCTTCTGGGATACCTGGGCCGTTGTCATGAATTTGGATAATCACGCGATCGCTCTGGTCACCCAACGGTTGAGTCTTGTCAGGTGCAGCCGTTGAGCTTACTACTGAGGTCTTGATCGTGATGACTCGCGGTTCGGGTTGCTCTTCTAAAGCATCGATCGCATTACTGAGCACATTCATAAATACTTGGTTGAGTTGGCTGGCGTAGCACTCCACCTCAGGCAAATTGCCATATTTTTTAACTACGATAATTTCTGGATCGCGTCCCTTGGCCTTCAGCCGATTTTCCAAAATCAACAAAGTACTGTCGATTCCAGCATGAATATCCACAGCCTTGCGTTCTGCTTCATCCAGTCGCGCAAATGTCCTTAGTGACAAAACAATTTCTCGAATCCGTTCGGCCCCAATCTGCATCGAAGCTAAGATTCTCGGCAGATCGCTGATTAAAAAATCGAGTTCGATCGCTTCACTAAATTCGGTAATTTTGGAGTTAGGTTGGGGATGAGCTTGCTGATAAAGTTGCAGCAAAGCCAACAAGTTCTGCGTGTATTGATCGGTGTAAGTTAAGTTGCCGTAGATGAAGTTGACGGGATTGTTAATTTCGTGAGCGATGCCAGCCACCATTTGGCCCAAGCTGGACATTTTGGCACTTTGAACAAGTTGGGTTTGGGTTTGCTTCAGTTCCAACAGCGTCTGGCTGAGCTGTTGCGCTTGGAGGGTAGCAGCTTCTGCCAAGGCGCGATTTTTAGCCTCACTTTCGCGTAAGACTGCTTCTGTGTACTGGCGATCGCAAACTTCCTGTTGCAGTTGGTTGTTAATAAACGACAAGGTTGCTGTTCGCTCTTCTACCAAGTCTTGCAATTGTTCTTGGTGTCGCTTTGAGAGTGCTTCTGCTTGTTGGCGTTGCGTAATATTGCGAATCGCGACTACAACACCATTGTCTGCGTCTTTGAGATGAATACAAGTACAAGAAATTTCTATAACTAACGTGGTATTATCCTGCCGAAATTCATAACAGGCAGTCGAATCCCTCTGACGTTTGAAGGCCATTGTGACTGGATGGGTCGCCACAGAAACAGGTTCGCCATTTTGGATTAAAGGCAACAAATTGATTAGCTTGGTGCCTAAAATTTCAAATCGATTTTTGGCAATTAGGTGATCGAATGCAGTGTTAGACCACTGAACTCTTCCTAGTTCATCAGTCCAGGCGATCGCTTCTGTAATTGCTCCCAGCGCCACCTCCATCTTTCCCAGAGTTGTGCGCAATTTGCTGACTAGGTCAGTTGAGTTAGCCACCATCTGTATCCTTGGAATTCAGCAATGAGGTGATTAGGCATCCAGGGGACGAAGTATGGCTGCAAAAAACCAATTTCCTGCTAACTTTTCAGCCGTAATAAAATGCTCAGCCTCAATCTCTGTGCCATCTTTTTTGACTGCTTTTAGTTTCAAGGGGTGGTTGAGAACTTTCGACTGCTCAGTCATGGCAAAGCGCGAAAAGCCAAGGTGGTGAGAATCGTGGAAGCTTCTTGGAATTATTACTTCCAGTGTCTGTCCCAACACTTCGTCGTCGTTCCACCCGAAAACTGCTCTAAAAGGCTCGTTTGCGTAAATGATTAGTCCCTGCTCATCAGTTACTAAAACAGGCAATTCCGCTTGAAGCTTGATTTCTTCGATTGTCTTCATCTATGGCTCGGAGTTGTTATAAAAACAGCTAAGAGGTGAGGCAATAATTGCTACGGAAATTGCTTCTAAGGGAGTTGGAGTCATGGTGGTAGAAAGTTTTGGATGAAATCTTTCCACTCTGAAGATGCACGCCTGATTTAGCACGAACCTTAGCAATGTTGCTAAAGTTACTTGTGTTTAACGGAGATTAATGAAAAAAATTAGTCAAAGCTAGAGCACATCAAACTACTAACTTTGTAAGTTGACGTTTGTCGCTTATGCTTAGTGCCGCATTTTTATAAAGCTTATTCGTGATTTGTCTAGGAAACAATCACACCAAGGTAATATTTGATGCTAAGTACAAGTATGGTAGGCGCTACAGATTCTTGCTACTTGAAGTAAATCAATAGGTTTAGCCCTGGAATAGTACGCGACAGGGTCCAAAGTAGCAAGGCAATGAAGAGGATGCCTAGGCTCCACTGGTACCAAACGAGGGTCGTAATTAAACCAGGCATATCGCGATCGCGCAGACGAATGTCATTAAATCCAAAGCGCAGCAGGTTGTTGAAGCTGAAGTCGTAATAGTTCAGCCAGTTCCAGCGGCGATCCCAGAGTAGCGGCACGTAGCGCTCCTGGAACAACGGGAAGCGAGGCATGATTGGCATTCGCCCAATTAGGAGGCGCAATTGCCGCAAGCTACCTTCTTCGACAAAATAGCTGACATCCATTAAGTTGTGGTAGCGACCCTGCTGATATAGCCGTCCCAAGAGCAACAAAGGAACTGGGACAATCACCACGGCGAGGCAAGCTAAGGTGAGCCAAGGGCTATCGGAGGTTTGAAAAATCGTCACCAGTCCGCCCAAAGACAGCACACTAAAGCTACTCAGCACCGCGATCGTTTCGTAAAGAGTCGGCACAATGGGCTTGGGTCGTAAGCGACGCAGGCGATCGATTAGCCAAAACAGCACGCCGAAGTAAGCGATCGCGACAATTTCCACCCCAAACACCAACCAAAAATTGGTGCCATATCGACTCAGTAGCAACAGCAGGCTAAGGCAGAGCCAGTGCAATCCGTCTAGCACCCACCCCACACAGTTGCGGGAATCGGCGGCTATGGCGCGATCGCGAATCTTGATATAGTCAGCCAGGTCAATGCTGTCGAGGGTGAGCAGTTCGGTGAGGGCGCGGAAGGGTTGCTCGACTCGGCGTTGGGCGATCGCTTCGGCTTGAGCCGCAGAAAAACCAATCTTGATTAAACGTGGCAGCGATGCGGTGTTGATGTTTGTGCCTAGAAGTCGTTGTCGTAATTCTTGCAGCCGCAAAGATTCAGTTTTGTATTCAATCTGATTGGCGTCACTAATTTGTTCTAGTTGGCGAAAGTTTCGCACTAAGTTCCGCAATAAGCTTTCATTGCCTTGCAGCACCGGAACCGAAAGCGATCGCCCAATTTGCCCTGGATTACCGAGAAACTTGGCATGGTCAGCATCAAACTTTAACCCTGGCACATTCAGGTAAGCCGCTTTACTAAAGCCCGCATCGCTAAAGTCGGCTTGCTCCAGAATACTTGCCCCGCGCAGATTCACCGGACGACTAAATTGCACTTCCCGAAAGCTCACAGGTTGCTCAAACTCCGCTTCCGTGAGAAAACAGGACTGCACGAATCGACTTTTATTAAACTGAGCCGCTTCTTGCCAACGGGTTTGGGCCAAGTCTGCAGTCCCTTGCCACTGCACGCGACTGAAATTGGCAAATTGCCGAAACATGGCTTGGCTAAAGTTGGCTGTGCCCTGAAATTCACTACTTTGGAAGTTAACGAGTCCCTGAAACTGCGACTGATTAAATCCTGCGCGATCGAAAAAGATACTGCTGCGAAAGCGAGTTTCTTGATTAAAAGTCGTTCCGGCGAAACTGCTGGGCTGGCTGAAGCGGGTGCCCGACCAATCGGCTTCCTGGCCAAACCAAGTCCCTTGAGCTTCAACCCGATTGAGAAAGAAGGTATTACTAAAGTTCGCCGCTCCCACAAAGCGAGTCTGAGACAGCTTCAGCGGGCCGCGAAATACGGCAATTTGTAAGGGGGCAAGCGCTTGCGTGCCCACATTTGGGGTAGTAATCAACGATCGCGACAGTTCACTCAAGCGCGATAAACGGCGGCGATCGCGTCGTAGTTGCTCTTGCTCAGCCGTAGTAAAGATGGGAGACAACGCCTGCCCATACATCGGCGCTCTCAAGCCCAACTGGTTGCCCGCAAACTCTCCTTGAACTACCGAATAGCTCAGATCCAAGCCCAAAGGCGATCCTGCCCGCTGCAACTGAGTTTGCAACAAACGGTAAAATTGATCGCGAAATGTAGCATTTTCTGGTCGCAGATCAATGTCGAGGCGGCGCAAATCAATTGTGCGAATCCCCTCACTTTGGGCTGGCGATCGCAACCGTTCCTGCAACAGATCTAAGGTTAGGAGGGTGCGTTCTGGTGGGGCAGCGGCCCAACTTGGCTGTGGCCATAGCAGCCCTAGCAACAGACCGCACAGCAGCAATAAGCGAATGATTTTACGAATGAATCGGGAGGCGATCGCCCTTTCAGAACGATGCTCCCAGCAATCCCCAAATAGCCAGCGCAAGAATTATTACCCCAATTTACAGCTCTCGGTTAGGCTAAATCACCAAAACTAATTTGCCTGTCATGGAGCCAGCTTCCAGCAAACGGTGAGCCGTAGCCGCTTCAGCCAAAGGCAAGGCTTGTTGCAGATGAATTTTCAGTTTGCCTTCATCAAACAGAGCCGCGCAGGTTTCTAGAATTTCGGCTTGATGTTGCTGAGCCGCTACTAACCCTTGCAGCATTGGAGTCAGCATCAGTTCCTGACTGACCCGCAAATTCCGCATTCTAGCAGTCTTCCAGTTAGCGTTAGTGGTATCGAAGTCCAAAATTGTCACTGTTTCTCCGTATACCTTGACAGCCTCCAAGGACTTAAAAAAATTGCTGCCGCCCACGGTATCAAAGGCAATGTCTACCCCTTCGCCCTCGGTCCAATCCATCACCGCTTGGACAAAGTCAGTTTGCTGATACAAAATCGCCAACTCAGCTCCCAACTGACGCACCAAGCGAGCTTTTTCTTCTGTACCCACCGTGCTGCAAACTCGCGCTCCCTTAATTACCGCCAGTTGTACCGCTACATGACCAACGCCTCCCGCACCTGCATGGACTAGCACCCGCTGCCCTGGTTGCAAATTGCAGCGATCGCACAACGCCTCCCAAGCGGTCAGCAACACTAAGGGAGCCGCTGCCGCTTCCTCGAAGCTGAGTGAGGCAGGCTTGCGAGCCGCAAATTTCTCATCAATCGTTGCCAACTCCGCATAGTTGCCCGGATGCCCACCCAAGCCGCCGTTGCAGAAGTACACTTCATCGCCCACCTGAAACCGTTGGACTTCTGCACCCACAGCCTCAACCACTCCAGCGCCATCGCATCCCAAAATTGCGGGCATTTGGTCTGGGAAAAACGTGCCTCGTTGTCGCAATTTGGTGTCGATTGGGTTGATGCCAGCAGCTTTGAGCCGCACTAATAGCTCGGTGGGTTTTTGAATTGCTAAATCAGGCACTTCCTGAAGTTGCAAGACCTCCGGGCTTCCAGGGGCTGTCATCAAAATTGCTTTCACGGTTGCTCTCTTAGTAAACAGTTAGGCATCACTGGAGCTAACGGCGGAATAGGCAAGAATTGCTAATCTACCGCCTTAGATAAATGTTACTCAGCTCCTTCATCAGAATACTAGAGAAGGCATTGCTCAGGCTGCTCCTCTGACCCATCGTTTTGGAAATGAGAGATTGGCGATCGCCCCTCAATCCCACACCCAATCTGAGTTAGACTACGGCTGTGATCTTGGTTCATGAATTAATAGTTATTTTTGTATTTGTAGCTGTGTCAGTGATTATTTTCGATTTCGATGGAACTTTGGCCGATACATTAGAGGCGATCGTGGCAATCACTAATCGCCTAGCCATAGAATTTGGTTACAAAGCCGTTAATTCTGAAGAGGTCAAAAAACTTCAGAACTTAAGTTCTCAAGAAATCATTAGATATTCAAAAATTCCGATCTTAAAGCTGCCTTTTTTAATGCGTCGAGTTAAAAACGAGCTAAAACAAGAAATCCCGCATCTAAAACCAATTCACGGTATCCAAGAAGCTTTATGGGCGTTGAAGCAAGATGGAAATCGGCTCGGGATCGTTACCTCTAATGCTGAGAGCAACGTTCTAACCTTCTTGAAGCATCACGATTTATATGAGCTGTTTGATTTCGTGTATTCAGGAAGCAGCTTGTTCGGCAAAAATAAGGTTTTAAGTCGGCTGCTATTACAAAAACAAATCAACCCCAATACTGTCATCTACGTGGGTGACGAAACGCGAGATATTGAAGCAGCCAAACAAGTCAAAATCAAGTCCGTGGCTGTAAGTTGGGGATTTAATTCTAGGCAAGCCTTAGCGAGACAAAATCCTGATTTCTTGATTGGTCAACCAGACGAATTGTTAGCGATCGCTCAATCTCTACGAATCGCCAATTCGTAATTGGGAACACCTGCACTACAAAAAAGGCGATCGCTGTTCTCGTTGAAGGAGCGATCGCCTCTTAATTTTATTTAGGTATCCTGATTAAGCGAACGCTACAGCGTCAACGACTGAGTATTGGTCTCAATCAAGGTTGCCAAGTCTTTCAAGAAAGCAGCCGCATGAGCGCCGTAAATGATGCGGTGATCGCAGGTGATATTCACTTGCATCTGCCGTTTCACGCCGAACAAGCCATCATCGGTCGCTACCATTTGAGGTCTGGAAGCTCCGATCGCCAGGATCGAACCTTGACCGGGAGGCAGAATCGCATCAAAGCGATCGACCCCAAACATGCCCAGGTTAGAAATGGTGAAGGTGCCGCTGTTGTACTCATCAGGTTGGAGTTGCTTGGCACGGGCGCGATCGACCAAGTCTTTCCATGTGCGAGACAACGAGTAGAGATCCGATTGATCGGCATTTTTTAGCACAGGGGTAATCAAGCCACCATCTTCCATTGCCACTGCGACAGAGATATTGATCGCAGAAGGATAGCTAATGCCTTGCTCGGTGTAGCTGGCATTCAATAGAGGATGCTTTTGTAGTGTCACTGCCACTGCTTTGGCCAGCAGAGCCGACATAGTGACACCTTTGGACTTCACTTGCTTATAAAGCTTGTCTAGGTTGTCGGTGGTAATCGTGTAGCCAACATGGTAGGTGGGGACGCTGAGGCTCACCATCATGTTGCGGACGACCGCGTTTTGCAGCGTGGTCAACGGCACCACTTGACCGGGAACTACAGGGGCAGGTGGAGAAATTGGAACAGACTTAGGCTTAGAACCTACACCTGGAGGAACTGGATCTACGAGCCTGTCTGGAGAAGGTGGAACTGTGCCCCCACCAGAAACAGGAGGTTGAGATTTACCCGCAGCCGCTTCCACATCTTGAGCGACGATCCGACCGTGAGGGCCACTGCCCTTTAATCCGGCGAGATCCACTTTTAAGTCTTTTGCCAGTTTGCGAGCACGAGGAGAAACAATGGTGCGGCCACTGCTAACGCTGGAGCCGTTACCGTTGGCGGCGGTTGCAACTGTAGCTTCTGTCGCGATCGCTGCTTGGCGGGCTTGGGTGGAGGCATCCGCAGGCGCAGACACAGCCGCAGGATTTGTCGTGGTTGTAGATGATTGACCCCCTGCTTTCTGTTTCGCTGTCTCAATTTCAGCTTCCGTTTCGGCAATGAAGGCGATCGTTTGTCCCACTGGAGCGCTCTCACCCGCAGGCACCATGATCACAGCGAGATAGCCTTCATAGAAGGACTCCACATCCATGTCTGCCTTGTCGGATTCGACAACTAGGACGGTTTCGCCTCTCTCAACTTTGTCACCTGGCGACTTGGTCCAGGAAACAATTTTTCCTTCAGTCATCGTAGAACTGAGGGCAGGCATGAAAACTTCGTTGATCATGGGCTGGGTTCTGAATCAATAAATCGTTAAAACTGGAGCAAAGCCAGATCGCATTTTATCCTGACAGATGCCACCAGGGCTATCACACAGAACAAAGTTGACTAGAATTGCTGCGATCGCCTCACCGACCCTACAAAAATTCCCACCTGTAACAGTGGGAAACCTCAAGAGAGTTAGAAATCGCACCTAACCTGAGTGCTCTGAGCGATCGCACCCATCGTTAGAGAGTCAAGCTTTAGACATCGCCCCGAATTTCTTCGACGATGCCATCCCGCAATAAAACCTCAACTTGCATCTTTTCAACCAAGTTATCACCCGGCTCGATCCGGAAGAAGCTTTCGATTTGGCCTTGGCTCACTTCTTGGTTGAGTTCTAGCATTTGCACTTGCTGCAACTGCTGGAGCACTTGGTTTTTTTGCTCTAGCAGCTCACTTTTCTTTTGATTGACCTGAATTTGAATATTGTCAATCTGCTGCACTGTTTGAGGGCCAGGGGGTTGCAGACTTTGCTTTTGAATTTCAGCAATCATCCGCTGCCCTTGCATTTCCAACTGTTGCAATTGGCTGTCAAGTTGATTAATTTGCGCCTGGAGTTGCTGCTGAGCTTCCTCCTTCCACCGAGGGGTGACGATCGCTTTAACTGTAATGGCTCGTTTCAGGAGTAATTGTGAATTGGAGACGTCCATAAACATTTCACTTGGAAAATAGTTTGAGGATGGGCAACGCTTGGGAAACAACGCGTACTTGCGCCAACGTTTTTGCAAGAAACGATTCTGTCAAAAACGATACTGCGTCTGTATACGGTGCGTCAGCCCAGCGATCAGGCAAACATCCCGTCGATCATACCTTGATAGCGCTCCATCACAACGGGTCGCCGAATCTTCAAGGTTTGCGTCATCATGCCATTCTCGACTGAAAAGGGTTCCACAATTAGGCGAAATGGCCCCACTCGATCATCGGGGCGATAACCTGGGCGGTTCTGCACTTCCCGATTCAGTTCTTGGCGGAATAAATCTTGAATGCGTTTGTCGTCTATGGCGATCGCCGTAGCCCCGGAAGGATTGGTGCTAGCGGGTTGATCAGGCAAGTTGAGAGATAGGTTTTGCTGAGTGGCCCATAGTTGTAGAGCATCCAAGTTAGGCACAACTAGGGCACCCAGCGATCGCTGGTCTTGCCCAACCACCATAATTTGGTCGATGTAAGGGCTGCGAATGCAAGCATCTTCAATCGGTTGCGGTTCGATGTTTTCGCCACTAGTCAAGACAATCGTGTCTTTGGCACGTCCCGTCAGCACCAAATCATTTTCATCCGTCACCCAGCCTAAGTCGCCGCTATCAAACCACCCTTCCAGGTCAATCGCTTTAGCGGTCGCCTGTGGGTTGTTGTAATACCCCTGCATCACTTGCCGACCCCGAATCAGCACCAAACCCCGCTTTCCAGGGGGTAGAGGTTTACGAGTTTCTGGGTCTACAATGCGAATCTCCGTTCCTGGTACGGGCTGACCAGAAGCGCCTTTGAGATTGCGCCAAGGCCGACGCACATTCGTGACGGGTGAAGTTTCTGTAAGGCCATAGCCCTGCAAAACGGTGACTCCAATAATTTCAAAGAAGTTGTCGAGGTGCTTGGCAAAAGACCCACCTCCACTCACCAAAAACTCGATTTTGCCGCCAGTTGCCTCCCGGACTTGACGATAAACCAGGCGATCGCCCAAGGCATGAACCGGAGCCAGAGCGGCAGCTTTTGCAGCGGCTGCTAAGCGTTCAACCGCCGAAGGATGGGGATGCTCTAGGCTCAGACCCTGGATAATGCGCTGAGCGGCAATGTATTTTTGGCTAGCCGTCAGGAACGAGTTGATCAGCCGTTGCTTACTCGCTGGCTGCTCCCGAAACTGCTTCTGTACCCCTTCATAAATCGACTCCCACAGACGGGGGACTCCTACCATGTATTGGGGTTTGTATGTTTTCAGATCTTGCTTAACGTGACGGATACTGGTGTAGACCTGAGTGCAACCCTGAGCTAAAACAAAGTACTCAAAAGCTCGCTCATAAGCATGCCAGCTAGGTAAGATGCTCAGCACAATATTACCGGGCTGTGGCGGCACAACGGCCCCTAGCATGGTGGCTTGATGCAACAAGTTGCCATGACTGAGCATGGCTCCCTTTGGTCTGCCTGTCGTACCTGATGTATAGATCAAAGTAGCCAAGGTTTCCCGATTTTGCTGCACCGGTTGCAACGAGTGATTAGCACCCAGCTCCAGTAATTGAGAAAAGTTCAAGACTTTGAGCGTTTCATCAACGGGTGGTTCCTCGTCGGAAAGTAACACCACGGTTCGGACTGCTAGCCCATCCAGGCCAGAACGTAGTTTCTTGAGAGTGGCTTGATTCTCAACGACCAACGCGGTGCTGCCACTATCAGCCAGAATAAACAAAAGTTCTTCGCGGTCTGCTTGAGAACTACGGACGGCATTGGCTGCTCCAGCCGTCATGATGCCTTGATCCGCCACAAACCAACGGGGGCTGTTGTCGGAGATTAGGCCCACGCGATCGCCCACTTCCACCCCTAATGCCTGCAACCCTGCGGCAAAGTGTTGCATTTGCTGATATACCTGCGCGTAAGTCAGCGACACTTCCGGTTTGGCATGGGGATCTTTTAGGGCCACAATCGAGCCAAATTTCTGAGCCACCATTGGCCAAATCGCTGGCAAAGACTCAACAGCTTGATAGTCCACTAAGCGCTTGAGGTTAGCGCGCTCTGGCTCAGTTAAATGGAGGTTAGGTGCATTAGGAGGGTTCATAGTCGCTCTTTACCTCAAAAACGATAGGAAATTAAGCATAAATAGCTGGTAATCTGCCAATTTGTAATTGAAGGGTTTGATTGAATGATGTGTACTACATCACCGGTCAAAAATTGCTTGATACAGCACTAGGCATCATGGCTACCAAATATAGGACAAAAAGATACAGATAAACTTTCCTCGCACAACCCGCTATAGTTCCACGCTATCCTGACTAGAGTCTAGAGAAAGACTGGTTTAGGACAGGATTCAATCTGTCCGTTCTTAACCAAAATTGACCAAACAAGCGAACTTGAATAGAAACGAGGGAAGTGAATCATGGCAAAAGCAGTTTGGAACGGTGCAGTCCTCGCCGAAAGTAACAATTGCGAAGTGGTAGAGAATAACTACTACTTCCCCCCAGATGCCATCAATCGCGAATTCTTTAAAGAAAGTTCAACTCATACCACTTGTCCTTGGAAAGGTGTAGCCAGCTACTACAACGTTGAAGTAGAGGGCCAAGTGAACAAAGACGCGGCTTGGTACTATCCAGAGGCGAAGCAGGCTGCCAAAAACATTGAAGGCTATATCGCCTTTTGGCGCGGTGTCAAAGTCGAGGCATAACTTTTGCCTCTCGGTTTTGCTTGCTCGGTGGGTTACGGCTAGCCTAACCCACCCTACCGGAACTGCTGGAACTAAACTCAAAAACTCGAAAGGTTTCGACAGGCTTCGTAGCTAGGACCTCATGCTTGATATCTCCCCACTTTTGGCCCGCTTGCAATTTCTGTCGCAGCACCAGGTCAGGCACATCTGGCGATACCCAAACTTGAGCAGGTGCTAGTTGTCCTAAAAGCCGAGCATGTTCATAGTGGGGAGACTCGCTGAGGGCAGCATCTAGTCGTTGGGCGATCGCATCTCCCCGATCAGCCTGATTGAGCAACAAAACATAATGGGGCTGAGGTTGAGTGACGGGAACTAAAGTTCTAAACGTTGTGCCCCCCAAATTTAGGTGATCGAGGACTTGAGCCACAAACGCAGCATGTAGTTTTTCGCCAACTAAATCGCTGGTCATCTGATCACGGCCCCAGAACTCCAGGCAAGGCGTGTTCAGGTAGGTGTGAGTCATCCAGACGCGATCGCCCATGCGATACCGATACAACCCGCCTTTTTGGGACAAGATGATTGAGTATTCTGTGGCTGGCTCTAGCTCGTGCAAAAGATAAATCTTGCCAGTGGAATCCTCAAATTCAAAGAAGACTTCATTCAGCAGCGGCACAGATCCCTGAGCGGCAATCAGTGGCACTGTCATCGGGGCTTCAGTCGCCAAAAGTCCTTTACCCTGCACCATCACACCAGGAAAGTGCGATCGCAGCGCTTGAGCTTGGTCGGCAGCATTGACGCTATCCCAACAGGAAATCAGCTTTAGGTGGGGCCAAATTTCTGTCCAAGTTGTTGTGGGATCTGAGAGCAAGGCGAGGCGTTGGGGAGAGACGCGATAGCGCAATTGGTCACAAAGCTTTTGGCGATGTTGCTGGATGTAGTCGAGATGCACGGTGAGAAAGCTAGGACTCCAAATGGAGATAATCTCTAGCTTTTCTGCTTGGAATAATGCTAAACAGAGCTGTTCTTTAAACGCTTCTGGATCACGAAGACGACTTAAACCCGCAGGAGCCACCAAAAAAGGTCGTAATATCCACTGCAACCAACCATCTAGATATTCAGCATCATCTGCTAGTCCAACCTGTACTCCTGTATCTGTCTGTGTGGGTTGAGTGAGTTGCGGGGAGATACAGAAGTAGACTTGTCCTGTAAAAAATTTAGGGCCATTTGTGATCAGGTCATGCGCCCAGATGCAAAACATTTGGCTAAAGGAGCGGCGCAGCGATCGCGTGTAGGGAATCCATTTTGCAGGTCCACGACTCCCTGATGTTTTCTCATAAAAGAGAATAGGTTCTGAAGTCAAAAGTGCTGTTTTGCTCTGCTTTTGGCGTTCGATCCACGGCTCCAAATCGGCATAATTCACAATTTGAATCTTGTGCCAATCTTCTAGCGATCGCACCCCTAAAGATCTGCCATATTCACTGGCAACGAAGCACTCAAAAATCTTCTTTTGAACTTTTTGTTGAGCGGCTTGTGGGTCTTGCAGAGCTTGATGAAATCTGTGGGCCTCCGGGCTTAACAGCTTGGCAAAGAGTTGAATAATGGGGCGCATGGTTCAGGTTTAGGTTTGGAGAAATCTTGAGCCAAGACAGGCTTGCCAGTTGCGATCGCTCGTTCCACAATGTCCGCAGCCCGTGTTACTCCGCCAGCTTGGGCAATCGCTTGTTGTAATCTGACTGCGTTTTGTTTATAAGTTTCGCAAGTTAAGACTTGTTGAACCGCAGTTCTTAAACGGGCTGTGGTCAAGCGAGATTTTGGAACTACTTCTCCAGCGCCTGTCCATTTGATCCGAGCTGCAACTCCTGGCTGATCATCTGTGACTGGGAGCGCCACCATCGGCACTCCTGCTTGCAAAGATTCTAGGGCAGTATTCAAGCCTGCATGGGTGATGGCTAGAGTGGCGCGTTGCAGAAGTTCTAACTGGGGAGCATAACCGACCACAATCGGATCGCCAGGGAGAGCCCCAAGAGCTTCCGGAGCAAGACCTTTCCCTAAAGCAATTACCAACTGAGCATCTAAGCCAACACAAGCGGCAGCAATTTGCTCAAACACCCGATGCGAACGGTTTCGTAGCGTTCCCATTGAGGCATAGATCAAAGGTTGACCCGTTAGTTTCTCAAATGGGAAGGAGACGGTTTCTCGACTCACAGTGCTGTGGAACGGCCCAGTAAAGTGGAAGTAGGGAGCAAGATGTTGACGAGGATATTCAAACTCGGTGGGTTGATGGCTAATTTGGGCTAGGGGTGAGAGCGCACCACTGGGATTAAGATATAGCGGCGATCGCCACATTTGGCGGTACTCATTCACAGGTTGATGCACCATGCGCCAATACTGCACCAACAGAGCATGACCAAACCGATTTCGTAACCGTGTCCAAGGTGCTGGGTCATAAGGCCAACCTGCAAAGAAGGGAGGCACACTGTCATCGGGCTGCATTAAGAGGGCACTACAGAGAGAAACAAAGGGCAGAGATAATCGTTCGGCGATCGCTCCTCCAACAACAATCACATGGTCCACGAGCAGAGCTTCTACCCCTGCGGCTTGAATTGCAGCAGAAGCTTCTTGCAGAAACACAGTAGCCCAAACTTGTTGTCTGAAGTTCAGGGTGGTCTGAAAAGCCGCTAAACCTCGTAATGTGCCCAAATGATCATAGAAATTTCCCAAAGTTCCTAAAGGAAACTCTTTCCTACCAAGGGGCCAAAAGTTAATTTCAACCGCTTTTGCCTTTGCTGCTGTATCGAGGATATTGAAGAGAGTGACTTGATGGCCTCGTTGTTTCAGCTCGCAGCCTAGAGCTAGTATGGGGTTGAGGTGCCCAGTTGTGGGAGGGCATAACAGACCGTAATGAGTCATAAAATTTTAGGATTACTCAAGTTTTGAGGGTTGATGTTGCTGTTTGGCTAAAAGAGTTTGAACTTTGCTCTGATCAATCGTTTGGTTAGGGTACACATGCGTAAAAACGGGGATGTATGTTTCTGCTTGTACAACAACCCCAGGCCCAAGGTGATTCCAAGCCCCTAAAAACACACCGTCTCTGATTTTGATCTGTTTGACATACAGCATCAAATCTTGCTTTCGGGGCTTAATAATGTGCGGATAGAGACCCACCTGATGACCGAAAATGACGCGATCGCCTATCTCTAACAATCCGCGATCGGCGATCTCCAGATGAGGCGTCCAGTACACGCCTGTACCGACCTTTGAACCCCATAATCGCAACCAAAGGGAGAAAGCACCGGGAATTAAACGCAATACAGTTTCCAAGGCAGGAAAGGCAACATAGATCGCCTGAATTTGATGACTCCCCCACCAAGGCGAATACTCTTTTCCTTGCAGATAGCTAATGCCTTCTAACTGAGGATAAAAGTGATTATGAATGCGGTAAATCAATAGCGGTATGCCATAAAGCGAAAACAGCACCAGTAAAACAGTCCAAACGCTAGGAGAGATACAGATTGCCAGAAAAGAACCTCCTGATAACAACATCACCAGCGCCGGAAAGCAGGCCAATATAGCGCTAAGCCATGTCATTCCCTGCCGCTCCACCTTCATCGTTTGGCTTGCATTCAACTCCCCCTTCTCTAGCAGGGAAGGGGGCTGGGGGGGTAGGTCTATTTCCGCTTGATTAGTCTCCATTAATGAGCTCTCTATTCCTATATCAAAAAGGCCAAAATAGCTTCTGAGACAACGTCAGATTCGTTTGAGTTCCTAAATTTTCTGGAGCGCGATCGCACTCATAATAAGTTCCATGCAGTTGATCCCACAACTTCAAATTGGCTCCATAATTACAGCCCTGAACTTGGGCATGGTGCCAAGCATGGTCTTGGGGCAAAACAAGCCAAGGTGAAAGCCAACAATAAATCAAACTCTGAGGAGCAGGAGCGATCGCACTATGTCGCCACAGATCCAAAATTGCAGTTAAGGTGACTCCCAAAACATAACCTGCTGGATGCTGCAACAGAAAGAGAAACAAGGGATGAATCCACAGATACAGAATAAAAAAGCTGCTCCATAGCGTATTGCGAGAGGTGCCCAACACGTCCATTTGAGTAACGGTGTGATGAACTTGGTGCCAAGGCCAGAAGCGATGATGGAGCAGGCGATGGTTCCAATAATAGAGATAATCTACGAAAACAAAGCTGAGCAGAAACCCTAGCCCAAGAGATAGCTCTAAAACTCCTTTCCAGGCAGGTAAAAACCATTGATATAATTGATAAACCAACAGTAGTTGTAGAGCAGGAATTACCACTCCTTGAACCAATAAACCTAACATATCAAGCAGCCAATCTTCTCGGTTCTTCTGCCATAGGAAATTAGAGTGGCGATCGCGAGTTACGGTCAACAATAGTAAAGTAACAAAAGCAGCAAAGATCGCCATCCCTACACCCAGAACGTGACTTGAACCGACTGATCGGGCAACAGACGGGGATCTTCTCCAGCGGCAATGCGATCGCGAATAGACTCCACGAATGTATGAATCGTATCCGCCGGAGTATTAGCAAATTTCTGACCGTATTTCTCAATCACTTCTTGCTGCAAGTCCAACGCTGCCACATCCTGACCGATGATGTGTTGAGCTGTCCAATGGATGAAGGGACGCGCCAATTGATTCCAAATGCCATAGTTGTAAGTAACATCGGTATAGACCAAGGTGGAATCTTCTGTTTCTGGGACGGATTGACTGGTAATCCACAGTTGGCGATACGGCCCCATGTCATACTCGACGCTGGTGACATTGGGCATGAAGAAATAATCCGTATGGCGAATCTTGCCGCCCTTGGGATTGAGAAACTTGGCATACCAGCCCAAGTTTGTGGTCTCGTTCCGGTATTCTGCCCGTACTGCTCCTTTTTGTCGCTCTACGGTCATCTCCAACTTTTGTCTTCGGGGCGTACGAAAGACACCCGGATGCACAGAAGCCGTATGCGGGATGTCGATAAAGTTTTCGGCACAGTTTGTGACATTATTGCGGAAGCGGTTGATCACTCGCACCGTTGCCCAGCCAGGTTCTTGGTAATAGGGCATTGGGAAAGGTTCTAGCTCCTCACTCGGCTTGCTGGTTAAGCGTACATAAATATAACCATCTTGTTCACAGGTATCGTAACGCTTTACCCGCCGAGTTTGAAGGTGCTTAAAGTCATCTCCTTCTGCAGGAACTGCCACCACAGTTCCATTGTTGTCATATACCCAACCGTGGTAAGGGCAATGTACCTGTCCTTGACATACTTGACCGCTGGACAACCTACTGTTGCGGTGCATACAGCGATCGCGCAAAGCTACAGGTTCACCGTTCTCATCTCGGAAAACTGCTAGCCATTCTCCCAACACAGTCCGAGATAGAACTTTATTGGGTTTTAGTTGCTCACTTTGAGCCACCACATACCAGAAATCTTCAAACTTCATATAACCTCCGTCAGAGGCGCGATCGCAATTTCCCCCATCACATCTAGCTGGCAAGCCAGTCTTGCTTGAGAATTTCCAGGTGCCAACATATCGAGGATTTCTTGCTCGGCTGTGCTAGGTGGAGAGAAATCTCCTGTTACCGTGACTAAGCAGGTTCCACAAAGTCCTGTACGGCAACCAAATAGCACTGGAGAATTCTGGACTGTAAGCTGCTCGGCTAAAGGTTGGCGGGGCTCTAGAGCCAGGGGCGCATAATCTGAATTTGGAAAGTGAATTACACAACAGGATGCATTCATAAAAATCGTGGGTCAAATAAATATTAATGATTTGGGTTACGCCTGTAGGGGCGTAACATTCGGCTAATAGTTGTTGCATTTGTTCGAGGAATATCTACTGAATGCTTCGCCCTTACCCCCTATAAGGAGATACACATAGAAACGCTCAATCTTCGGATAATTTCTGCTTAGAGAAATATTTTGACCAGAGGGAAGGTTTGAGTTGATTCACATAGTTCATGTAATTAACCAGCGGCGCATCAATACTCAAAAGCACTTGTGGATTGAAGCGGATGTTGTCATAGATCAGGCCATCCTCATCACGGAGGAAATAGTAGCTCAGGCGAGTGAGTAGTAAGAGCGATCGCGTCACCATCCAACCCCAGATCCCTGCTCTCTTCTCTGCCACATAGATTGGTTGAACGCGAGTCTTATTCGGTGCGATCGGTGTATAGGCATAAATCATGTGTAGCGCTGGTACCAAACGCACATTTTTCATCATAGTTAGCAATCCCATGCAGCCATCGGCGTAGCGCATGGAATACTCATATCTTTTGCCTAAAAATCTCTGAAGCACTGTTTCTCGCCACGTTTTGCCAGGAATCTCTCCCCGCATGGTGAAATTAATCACATTGCCAGTGGCATTGCGATCGAGAGATAATTCCATTGCAACATTAAGTTTGTGAACCGTTCGCAAATGTTGAGCATCAATGCCGTTCATCATGCAGATGTGATGATGACAATGGCGCTCCAAGGGCTTATCAGTCCAAACTACTAGAGATTTACCTTTTAACTCATCAAACTCAACTACAGGCTCTGGCGCTTGGCTGTCGGGGTACACCCAAATAAAGCCATATTTCTCATCGGTCGCATAAGCCTGAACCTTGGCTCTAGCTGGAATATGCTCTTGGCAAGGGATATCCTGACATTGGCCAGTGCTATCAAAAGCCCAGTGGTGGAAAAAGCAACGAATTACACTGCCATCAACTCGTCCTAGGCTCAAGTCAGTACCTAAGTGAGGACAATAGGCATCTAAAGCCCTTACGCTACCATCCATGCCCCGATAAACAACAATTTTCTGGTCGCACAGATCGAACGATTTAGCTCGACCCACTGGTAAGTCACGACTCGCACAGATGATATACCATCCTTGAGCTACGACATCGCTATTGTTAAAAACAGGGGTTTTGAGATCAGCCAAGGAAGGGATGAATTGCATATTTAACTCATCTCCTCCAGCATTTCAGCCTGAGCCTGGGGAAGAGCGGGGGTAAAAGCTGGCTGCGATCGCGGCACAGAACCAACTTCTCCCGTAGCCAAAAATTTCTGCATGGCTCGTTGTTGCGTCTTTAGATATTGAGGGAGAGAATTCGCCGCCATTAATGTCATCTCGCGATTGCTCTGCCAAACATAATCGAGCTTATCGAGATATATTTTGTAAGACTCCATCGCCTCTTGATGCGTCTGATAGCTACGATGCAACCCCTCTGACTCTTGGCTAAAGCAAGCCACCATCATCTCCTTAGCTTCGCGATCGCTCATTTCAAATACAGGCGATCGCAGCACTTGATAGATCGCTCTATACAGCTCTGGGTCATACCAAAAAATGCCGTTGATCGCTGCTGAGAAATGATAATGATCACGCTGACAACCCCGTAACCCTAGGTTTGCAACAGTTTGTTCAAACTTTGTCGGAGGCTTCAGGCACTTCACGACATCATGAGACAAAATTGTAGAACTGTTGAAATGGAAACTTTCATCCAAGAAGTGATAGTAGGAAATTTGGCTAGGAATCGGTGCATCATCTGGATCAGGATGCTTTTGGTAGTAAGCGCTGAGTTTGTGCTGCACCAATTTGCCGTTCAGTGTCCGCACTCCCCGAACCGTGAAATATTGGCACGCTAGAAAGGTGTTATCTGAAGACAACAAGCCAAAACATTTGAGCTGAACCTGCTTCCACCAGCGTTTTAGGGCGTTGGTATCGGCAAAGATCATTGTCTCTGCAAACGGTCCCCGCATGGGATACGTAAAAACCCGTTGACCGAACAAGGCTGCCTCTGTCTGGCTAGCGATGGTTCTGAATGCCTGAATATGGGCTCGTTCTTGGGCTGACTCTAGATCCAAAGTGTCACAGACCAAGCGGAAATCTTCTTGAGCATAGAGACCCGCCGCGCTTGTCTGGTTAAAGAAAATCGTCGCGATCTCCGCTGAGACAATTTGCGAATAATAAGCCACCCAATAGAGATGGTTCAACACGATGCGTTGGCTGAGACTCGCTTGTTCCCACAAGGGAGTGCCGTAAAGCAGAGAGAACTCCTCTGGATTCCAGTATTCATCTTTGCACTGGTCATATTTAAAGTTGGCAGCAGCGGCATCGATCGCGGCAGTTTGGTCTTGCTGCTGGTTACGCTGGTAGTTAATTTGTAGCTTGCGGTAAACCTTTTGATTCTCCAGCAAGGTATTTGTTTGAAGTTCGTCAAATAAATTGGTCATATACATTTCTCCGCTGGGAAAGGTTGGAAAGAACCACGTTCCTCTAATTCTTGAACAATGGCATGAGCAGTGGTTTTCTGCATCAGAGAGCGTAAATAACTCAACCGCGCCCCGCTCTGGATCTCGGTTTCTAGCTCTTGCAAAACCTGGATTTGTTGCGATCGCGATAGATCTCCTTTGACTTGAGCGATCGCACCTAAAACTCGCTGTGGCCCTACTTGCACCATTTGTAGAAACAGCGTCAATGCCTCGATAATTGCACTTTGGCTTGGTTCTGCTAAAGATATTTGATTGAACAGCATCAAGCCAGAACCATGATGACGCGCTTCGGCTTGCAGAAATTGCTCAAACAATTGACCTAACTCTAGGTGACAACACCCTTTAGCCAGACTACGATAGTGACTTAATCCCCATCCTTCCAACACTACTTGGATGATGAACAACAAAATGGCTTTATCTTCTGTCTCTAGCAAATCAGACAAAAACCGGAGAAACGGATCGTCGGTGCCAATAGGCTCTTGTGTAAAAAAGCTCTGAATTTGAGCTAAATGCGTGGCTTCTTCAGCAGCAAAGAGGCTGTAGAGCATCCGTTCTTCTAGGGTCTCTGCTAGCAAGAGCATCTTAGCCATATAGCCCATGCCCGCTTTCTCCACAAAGTAGGCTTCTGCTAACAATCCTTGGCTGGCAATTTGCGCGATCGCTCGCTGATCTTCCTCACTCGCATCTTGAAAAATGGCGACTTGTTCCAAACCGAAATGTGTCGCATCCCAATAGGGCAGTGGTGTGATTGACTGGTAGGAGTAGGAAAGCTGTGCTGCTGCGGGTAGGCGCTCACCTAAAGCGGAAGCCAAAATCCGATTGAGTTTATCTCCTTCATCAAGCAGAGGTAGATCAAATCCAGCAATGTTCGGGTTCATCAAGCTGGCCTCCGAAAAAAGATCCGACGGTAAAACAAGTCAGATAAAGGCAGACGAATCCCATCAGGTACGAGCCGTTGAAAGAAATACACTAACGTCGCATCGCACCCGACCCGCACTCGTAATCGCCGCGATCGCCCTTCTGCCAAAGCCACCGCTTGTCGAGCCACTTGGATTGTGTTGTTGGGGGATTTGGCCCGTAATCGCTCCTTCAGCAAGTGATAATTCTGCATCTGTAACTGATAAACTTCCGAGTCTCCTTCTGCCCAACCCGGATCGTGACCAAAGTTAGTGTGGCTGGCTCCAGGTTCAATCAGGGCAACATGCACGCCATGCGGCTTTAGTTCGTAATACAGGCTCTCAGCCAAGCCTTCCAAAGCATATTTACTGGCGCAGTAAGCGGAGGTCAGCGGGAAACCTGTATAACCAAACGTCGAGGAGACAAAGATAATCGTGCCCTGCGCTGTCCGGATCTCAGGTAATAAAGCTCGCGTCAGAAGTGTGGGACCATAGAAATTTACCTCCATTTGTCGCCGCAGCTGAGCTTCGCTGAGATCTTCCAGAGGGCCGAAAAAGCGATCGCCTGCATTATTTACCAGACAATCCAAATCTCCTTTTTGGCGTACATACTTTACTACTGCCTCTCGTTGCGCTGGATCTGTTACATCCAGAGTGAGAATAGTTAGGCGATTGCCATACTTCTCTAGCGGCTCTGCCAATAACTCTCGGCGTTGATCAGCATGACGCATTGTGCTGATCACCTGCCAACCGCAGCGGAGAAACTCATCTACCATGCCGCGTCCAAATCCAGAGGAGCAGCCTGTAATCAGGACTGTTTTCATACGGCCTCCCAAACTCGTTCTGGCTCAGGTTCCACTCCAGAATTAGTCTGTGGCTGTTCTGTCACAGATGCTTGTGTTAGTTCTAAAATTGGCTCCCAGGTTCCCCAAGCGAGCGGTTGCTGTTGCTCCACATGCTGCATGAACTGAACGATAGATTGATCCGCTTTGGTTGGAGTTTTGAGGTTGAATTTAATTGTCTGGAAGACTTGAGTATCACCTTTGGCAAAGTAGTTGCCGACTAATTGGGTAGCGAATAAAGTTACTCGGTTCAACAACCAACCCAGAAGACCAGGCTGCTTTTTGGTGATTAAAACGGTTTGTCCTTCGGTTTTGCCACCTTCCAACAGCCGTAGGGTAAACATGATGTAGAAGTGGAGAAAATCAGGGCCGAGCGTCACTGTGCCTGTGCTGCCATACCAGTAGCACATGCTGTAGGTGCCCTCATTTTTGTAAAACGGCTGAATCAAGCGCATCAGCCAAGATTCATCGCCACCTCGAGTCGTGTTACTGAAGGTGATGGCATTGCGATGCAACGTCTCTGTGCGAAACACAATCTGAATCGGAAAGTTGTGCACCGTATTGAAATGCTGGGCATCGATCGCATTGATCAGCAGGACATTAGGATGGCAGTTTTTGAAGAAATGCGAGCCAAACATCACGTCACAGTCTGTATGTTCTAGCTCTGGCACAAATGGCAGAGATTGCTGAGGTGTCTCTCCCGTCCAAATCCAAATCAGGCCGTAATGCTCAGCAGTGGGCCAACTGGAAAGTTGGGCAGGAATCGCTTTTCCTAAGCAAGGCACATCCACACAATGCCCTTGAGAATTAAATTTCCAGTTATGGAAGAAACAGCGGATGCCTATGCCGTCTACTTTGCCTTCCGCCAAATGTGCCCCCATATGTGGGCAGTAGGCATCTAGAGCCACCACCTGGCCATCTTGATTGCGGTAGATCGCCAACTCTCGCCCCAACAGCTGCAGAGGTTTGACCTGCCCCACTTTGAGATCCCGCGATCGCAGTGCCCAATGCCACCCTTGGATAAAGCGATCGGGATGATTAAAGGTTTCTGTCCACGTCCCAGCTTTGCTACTCATGAGTCGTTACACCAGGGCCGCAGGTTCTAGCGTGGCGAACCACATCCGCCGTCCTGCTGGCGTTAAGTTAGTTTCGGTAATCTCTGCTAAGCACACCAACTCATCTCCTTGATCGTGATGTGGATTGCGGGCAGCAAAAAAATCTATATGGGGATCTTTGCAGCGCTCTTCTGGAATTCCCTGAAGCTGACCCTTGAGCTGTTGCGGATGAGGGAAGCGGACAATGCCAGTTGTCGTGTCATAACAGCCGCCAAACTGCCGTTGCGCTAGAAATTGCATTAATCTAGTCATTGTGGGAGATGTGGGAGCATCATAGCGGGGATAAAATTCTTGCCAAAACGTAGGCAAAAAGCGGTAGGTACGATAGCCAGAGGAGATCAAGAGCCAATACAGTTTGCCGCGAGGATATTTGCGCCGTAACTGATTGACAGAGGCGATCCAAGCCCGTGAAAGCGCTGAACTAGACCAAGCGCTAGGGTCCATGATCGTGTCGCCAGAGTAGACGACCGTCAACTCCTCACCCTCAAACTCAGTTTCATACATCAGAATTGTGGAAAAACCCTTGAGGGTCCGCGATCGCTCATCTTTCAATAAGATCACCCAGTTTTTGGTATTCAAGTCAGCTTCAAAAACGGCTCGCTTGACTCCGGAAAAATGAGTGCTTAATAGGCCATACATAGCCTCGCGATCGGCAGTAGGTAACTCTGCGATCGCCACAAGGTGACTTTTCATAGTTAAAATTCACGAGATCGGGCAATTGCAATTCCTAGCTGACTGAGATGCTGGCTATTTGTTGATAGAGTTCCCTAGAACTTTTGAGGGCCACCAAATTCAGCCAATTGCTTCCCCCTGCCATCCGTAAAGCAACGGACAAAATTTGCTAGCTCACTTTGTCTGATTCCGTTATTCTTAGGAACGAATCAGCACAGACTACAAGCTAGAAGGATTGAGTCGTTAGGGTTGGAGGGGTTTTTCAATCGATTGGGTGCAACTGTATAAAGCGTAACGACACATCCAAGCTGTTGAGTTAACCTATGTTCCACCTAATAATCTGTCCCCCTCGCTTTAATTCCGGTGTTCAGTTACGGTGGTTGTTGCTGTAGCGAATTCTAGCGCCAGCCCATTGCAACTTTTCTCGCAAAGTTTGGTAATAAGAATAGTTTTCGCGCAAGATAATAAACTTGGCTTGGCAGTCTGCCACGCGCACATCTACTCGCTGCCCTGGCCAAATTGAGGTTGCCATCACGCCATCCATCCAGAGCTTAGTGCTGAGGTCGTTGTCTGCCAAGGGCCAAATGCTCACGACGGAACCAGGCGGCAGCACAATCGAGCGACTAGAAAGACTTAAAGGGCAAATTGGGGTCACAACCAACGCTTCCATCCCTGGATGCACAATCGGGCCATTAGCAGCCACGGTGTAGGAAGTAGATCCTGTGGGTGTGGCGACGATCAGGCCATCTCCCTGGTACTGATCCACTACCTCGCCATCAATTTCCATTTCCAAAATGGAAGTAATCATGCGATCGGCAGAGGCAGGCTTCACCGTCATTTCATTGAGGGCTAAGTAGCGATCGCTCACCGGATCGAGATTGGTACGATGTCCTTCATACACACTTGCTTGTACCATCATCCGAGTCTGCACCGCAAAGCGGTCTTCTAGCAGCCGATCCCAAACTTGCTCTGAATCGCTTAGCTCCTCTGAGGACTCGGTGAGGAATCCCAAATGACCACCCACATTCACCGCCAAGATCGGAATACCATCGGCAGCTAAATGCCTGGTCGCTGAGAGCGCTGTGCCATCTCCGCCCAAGACCAGAGCCAAATCGATTGGATGAGTGGCTGAGGCCAAGAAGACGGGATAGGGATTGTCTTTGGGGCCGCTCGGTCCCATCAGCACTTTACAACCTCGGTCTTCTAGTTGCCGAGCACATTTTTCAGCCCAGCGCCGACTGGTCGCATCTCCTGCTTTGTGAGCAATAATGACGTTTTTGAGTTGCACCTAAATACCAATAAACTTCAGAGTTTAGCGATGCTGGATTTAATCCTATCACTTGCCTTTCAGCCGTTGGACCAGCGCCAACACTTAAGCTGCCAGCCTGAGCCTGCGACTACGATCGCACCTGCATAGTTTGGTGCAGGTGTAAGGTGCTGAAAAGTCCAATTGTTGCCGTTGGCCCAAGTGCCCCGCACGTCCCGCAAAGCCGCAGGTTCGCCAGGGACGAAAGCCACATCAAACTGATCGAGCGGAATCGACAACCCTTGGCCCAAAGCTTTGATATAGGCTTCTTTACGAGTCCAGGCATTAAAAAATGCTTCAGGCTTGAGGGCATCAGGTAGCGATCGCAAAATATTTTGCTCTGAAACTGAGAAAACAGATTTAGCCACCTGTTCAAAAGGAAAGTCTGTGCGGATGTATTCGAGGTCGATTCCTAGTTCGCGATCGCTCGACACTCCCAATAGAGCCAATCCCTTCGAGTGAGATAAATTGAAATGTAGCGATGGAGGAGCTTCTAAGCTGGGCTTGCCATAAGCGTTATAGACAAAACGTAGCTGAGTGGGTGCTTGGTCGAGGTAGCGGCCCAAAAGCAAGCGAAGTAGCCCCCGAGCCACAATAAAATGCTGCCTATCTTTAGGAAAATAAAATTTCGCGGCTCGTTCCTGTTCATCGCTGGATAGGGTTTGCTGGAACTGCTCAACCAACGCAGGATCTTGATCGAGTGCCATACACCAGACATGCACTTCATCCTGAGCTAACTTCAGATCGGCGGGGGGCGACTGCCAAGGATTGTCCTTACAATGCTGCATTTGGCCCTCCTAACTCCCCAAATCTTGCGGGGATTTGAGAGGGGCATACTCAGGTAGATGGCTGACAATCTGAGTGAGTTCTTGGGTCAACAGTTGTAGGAGCAACGGTTGGTCTGAGTGAATGAAGAAGTGATTACCTGGTAGCATTCGGTGAGAAAAACTAGCATTGGTTTGGGTTTGCCAAGCATGTAACATCTCCGGAGACACATCTACATCCTGCAATCCTCCAAAGGCGGTAATCGGGCAAGGTAGGAGAGTTTGGGGTGAATATGTGTAGGTTTCTAGCACCGCAAAGTCAGCCCGTAGGATTGGCAGCATCAGTTCCATAAGTTCGGTATGATCTAACACCGCTTCTGGAGTGCCTTGCAGACGACGCAGCGCTGCGACAAATTCTGCCTCTGGCAACTGGTGTAGTGGCGATCGCAAACTAGGCAATTGAGGAGCCCGTGCCCCAGACACAAAGAGATGCACCGGATACACATGATGGGCTTGTAACCAGCGAGCTACCTCAAAGCTCACCCAGGCTCCCATACTGTGCCCGAAGAACGCAAAAGGCTTGTCTAGATGTGGCAGGAGAGATGAAGCGATCGCTTCTACCAACTTAGTCATTCGAGTAAATAGCGGTTCAGCTATGCGCGTGCCATGCCCAGGTAGCTCGATCGCGCCTAGCTCAACATCTGCTGGCAAGCTATGCAGCCAAGGGCGAAAGATGAAAGAATTCGCCCCCGCGTAGGGAAAGCAAAATAGCCGCAAACGGGCTTGAGAATTGCGTTTGGGGTAGGTCACATAAGTCGTAGCAGTGGGCACCAATTTTCTACTCAACCAAAATTTGCCGATCTGAGTTTACAGGCTACCACTTCCGTCATCCAGCAACGTTAGATAGGCATTGGCGAAGATAGCTGCTTGAGTGCGATCGCGTAAATTCAGCCGATTCAGAATATTAGTGACGTGATTTTTGACCGTACCTTCTGAGATAAACAAAGTTTGAGCAATCTCGCGATTACTGGAACCCGCCGCAATCAGGCGCAGCACCTCCCGTTCTCTGGGCGTGAGTTCGCTTAGGCCAGGAGGTATCAGCTCAGCAGGTGAGCTAGCACTCGTACTCGGTTTCGGCCCCATATGAGAAAGCACTTTCTGAAAAATGCCAGGACCAAATTGGGCATATCCCTTATGAACAGCTCGGATTGCTGCGGCTAACTCCTCCGAAGGCGTATCTTTAAGCAGATAGCCGATCGCCCCCACTCGCATGGCTTCAGCAATGTATTCATCGTCATCAAAGGTGGTCAATACCAAGACTTTAATTGCTGGAAAGCGTTGGCAGATGCTTCTGGTAGCGGCAACCCCATCCATTACAGGCATCCGCACATCCATCAGCACCACATCGGGTTGCAGTGCTTCTACTTGTTGGAGCGCAACTTGTCCGTTACTGGCATCTCCCACCACATCCAGGTCTGGCTCTAGCTCCAGCAGTGCTTTCAAACCCTGGCGCAGAATACTTTGGTCATCGACTAGTAGAACGCGGATCATGAGGGCAGTTTCGGTAAAGGCAGCTTGGCTAGAATGCGACAACCCGATCCTAGTTGACTTTCAATGGTAAAGTGACCGCCCAATGCCAAACTCCGTTCCTGCATCCCCTGAATTCCAAAGCCAGTGGTATTTTCATTCACTTCAAAGCCCTTGCCGTCATCCTGAACCTGTAAGAGCAGGATGTCTTTCGCCGTCCTGAGCTGAATTTGCACCGCACTGGCCGCAGCGTATTTGCAAATGTTAGTCAAAGATTCCTGGACAATTCGGTAGACCGTAGTTTTGACTTCTAGCGGCAGCGATCGCGTCAGTTCGATTTCGCAAGTTGGCAAAATTCCGGTTGTACAGTGAAATTCTTGGGCTAGGCGGGCGATCGCCATCTCTACAGATTGCCCTTGCAGCGGATCGGAGCGCAAAGCTGCTACAGACTGTCGGACTGCTTGCAATGCTGTTGATCCCAACCGTTTTGCTTCCGCTAGAAAGGCTTGCGCTTTGATGGGGTTGGTTTGCCAAAGCTTTAAGGCTCCTTCCAGTTGAATGTTCAGCCCGGTGAGAGCATGGCCCAAGGAATCGTGAATATCGCGGGCAATGCGGTTGCGTTCTTGCAGCGTGGCTTGGTCTTCAATTCGCAGGGCATATTGGCGCAGTTGTTCATTGGCGATCGCCAGCTTTTCTCGGCTTTCGCGCTCTGATAGCAGCGCATTGATTAAAAACAACACCAAAATCAGGATCAGACCAAACAGCAAAGCTGCATTCAACGTCAAATTGAGGATGAGAAACCGGATGCGGTCTTGCACCATCGGTCGCCCTGGCAGATTCAGCGTTTGCATGCGGTAGAGCAGCGTCAGCAGGAAGGAAGAAAACGCTAGCCCTGTCACCATCAAGCGTCCAGGCAGCTTAAACAGCAAACAACTGCGAATAACTAAAACCAAATAGAGAAACGGAAAAACCCGGATTCCCCGTGGACTCAAGCCTCCAGCCAAAACAATTAAACTAAACTCTAACCCTGTATACAGCAGCTTCAGCCATCCAGGTCGGCCCACAGGCAGTCGTAGCCCCATCAGCCACAAGCCGCCAATACTCAAGAGCGTCGTGAGGGGAAACTGGCGCATCCGGGGCAGCGGCACAAAGAACAGCTCCGAAAGTATGGCGACACCGAGCAGAGCCCACTCTAGATACAGCAAGAAGGGAAATGGATGAGTTGGAACTTTTAGCGGCTGACTCACGGAAGTTTGCGGATTAGCAAAATCAAGGGTGCTGCTTTCTACTGTAAGAGCACTACCTTTCCTTGAACTACTGCTTTTATACCTAGTCCTACGCCATCATCCATGACCAAAGTCATGCCGACTTCATGACCTTCTCCTCAGGTGTGTGGAGAACCAATTTTTTATGATTGGCTCATCCACAAATGACTGAGCTACCTCACAAAAGATTTCAACTATGAAACTGAAACTGATTCCTCTGCTAGCAGGCGCGATCGCCATGACTCTAGCTGCTGCTCCACTTGCGACCCAAGTCGTTCAGGCGCAGTCCAACACAGGAACGCCGAGCCAAAGCGGTCACCGGATGAAAGGCATGAAAGGCATGAACACCTTAAATCTATCTGCGGAACAAAGGGCGCAGATGCAGCAAATTCACGAAGCGACTAAAGCTCAAATCGAGCAAGTTTTGACCGCAGAGCAACGGCAACAACTGGAGGCAGCCAAGGAACAGCGACAAGCCACCAGAGCTGAAAGACGAGCAGCCAGAGAAGGCCAAGCTAGACCACAAGGAGAAACCAGAGAGCGCAGAGGCCCGTTCGCCAACCTCAATCTCTCAGCCGAGCAACAAACTCGCATCCAAGAAATTAGGCAAGCCTCCCGTCAACGCATGGAAGCAGTACTGACTGAGGAGCAGCGGCAAAAGCTGAATGAACTGAAGCAAACTCGACAGCAAGTACGCCAAGGGCAACAGCAATAACTTCTAGGCACTCTAGCCATGAAAGTTGGATTGTTAAGCGCTCTAAACCGTTAAACCTTTGTTGATTTTGCCAGGGGCGATCGCTGGTTCGCCCCTGCATTTTTAAGCCGACAGTCTCTGGAACACATCTGGAACACAAACATGAATGCCCAAACTGCTGCCACACCCGCATCGAATCCTAGAGTCGAAAGATTCTTTAAATTAATCGATCGCATCGCTGAGCTACGAGGGCGCAACGTCCCAACGATTGTGAATCTGACAACCTTGCGATCGCTGCCTGCGGGCACCTTTGGTCGAGCTTGGGCCGATTTTCTAGACCAGCATGGCCTATCACCACTCACCACAGGTTCTCGGCGCAAACAACTGCATGACGGCATTCATATTCTGACAGGCTACGGCAGTGACTCAATCGGGGAGGCCGAAGTGCAGGCCTTTCTGCTCGGAACCAAATTCAGCAGCACCAATCTCCTGATTGGTTTAGGATTGCTGCGCCTGCTTTACCAGCAGCTTCCACAAAACCAAAATCTAAAATTTAGCCAAATGCCTTGGGAACGGCTAAAGCAAGCTTACCAGCGAGGACAACGATCGCGCCTTGAGCCTGATACTTGGCAACCAGAGCAGCTTTGGCAATTACCTTTAGCCCAAGTGCAAGCTTTATTTGGCCTTGAAGCGCAACCCTCCTCAAATTGAGGCGGGTCCGAAAAAAGTTAAGTTCCGACGTTAATGCACAATGCCTAGCTAAACAATTTTGGGTTAAGGAATTCTAAGCGATCGCCTACATTTTGCCTTTCTGCATCACTTCTCTAAAAATCTAAGGGAGCGAAGTGTAGGAGAAGACAAGCTTTTGACGTATCGTTGATGGAGCAAAGTTCATTGCGATCGCTTAAGCCTTACAGCAAGGCAGCAGAAGTTAGGGGATTGAGAGTTGGTTTATGGCCTGGTCTAAGCAGTTGTCTAAGCAGCCTCAGCTTTGGTTCATTCTAGGCACCGTTGGCATTTTCTTATTGGCGATCGCGCTACGGTTCTGGGGCCTGAGTCGCTTCAACATGCTAGTCTTCGATGAAGTTTACTTCGCCACCTTTGCCAACAACTACCTCACCCAGCGGCCTTTTTTTGATGGACACCCACCCCTGGGCAAATACCTGATTGCTATTGGGATCTGGCTCGGCAACCTTACTCCTTGGGGCGCGAATGCGGTTAAAAACTCTCTCACAGGTTCGCTGCTGTCCCCCTTTAGCTACCGTTGGCTGAATGCCCTAGTGGGTTCATTCATTCCCTTGATTGTCATGGGCATTGCTTATCAGCTTACCCGTCGTCGTAGCTACGCCTTGGTTGCGGGCTTACTCTCCGCCTTGGATGGCCTATTTTTAGTTGAGTCTCGCTACGCCCTAGTCAATGTCTATCTAATCAGCTTTGGCTTGCTAGGGCAGTGGTTTTTCTTGCGATCGCTGGATCGAAGAGGCGTAAAACGCTGGTGGTGGCTGATCCTAGCAGGTATTGCCTTTGGCGCTTCCGCTGCTGTCAAGTGGAATGGCTTATGGTTTTTGTTCGGCGCTTACTTGTTGTGGTTTACCGCGTGGATCATGCGCTTGGTTGCCAAGTTTTGGGGAGCAACAGCGGACCTCACCGTCACACCCAGTGGTAAGCAATTCATTTGTCCTCTGCGCAAGCTGACTCAACTCAATCCGATTGCCGCCATCACAAGTTTGGCAGTTGTCCCAGTTCTAACTTACAGCCTGAGCTGGATTCCTCATCTCCAACTCAATCCCAGCCCCAACTTCTGGGATGTACAGAAACGAATTTTGTCGTACCACGAGCAGGTTGGCAATGGCCCCAAAGTCCACCCCTACTGCTCTGACTGGCACAGCTGGTTTTTCATGCAGCGTCCCATTGTTTACCTCTACGAAACTGCTCAAACCACCAGCGATATCGTACCTGCCAAGCCTCCCCTCCCCCAGGCAGCCGTGAAAGTGGTTTACGACATTCACGCGATGGGCAACCCCTTACTCTGGTGGCTCTCCACGGCTGGCATTTTGTTGGTGATGTGGATGCTAGGAACCCGTTTCTACAACTGGGTGAAACAAGCCGACACCATTGACGCCCCCTCGAACCGACCCTCCGACCAGGCGATCGCCACTCCTCCCCTCACTCGATCAACCCCTGGGTCGATAACTGGGTCCATGGACTTATGGATTGGCGTTTACATCGTCGTCAACTATTGGGCCAACGTGATCCCCTGGATGCGAGTCAGCCGTTGCACCTTTCTCTACCACTACATGGGTGCTTCCGTCTTCTCATTACTTGCGATCGCGTGGCTCATCGATCGCTGGCTCCACAGCCGCCAGTATTGGTTCCGAGTCGCAGGTGCCACAGCCATTTTCCTGATCATTTTGGCCTTTATCTTTTGGCTACCCCTCTACCTGGGACTCCCCCTGTCCCCCTCCGATTGGCAACTGCGCCGTTGGCTGCCTACTTGGTAAGTAACATCAATTTGTAATTCGTAGTTCGCAATTCGTAATTTGAAACCCTGTTGTTACTTGGAGATTAGGGAAATCCATCTGCGGGGGTAAGCTTTGGTCAGTTGCTTTTCTTTAGTCTAGTTGCATCCTTTGAAGCTGAATTTAATCGATTACTGTAGTTCAGCCTTTGTAAGGAAGGCTTGCTTCACTAGCTTTGCGATTACAACTGAATCTATAAGTTTAACTATGTCTAATTCCACTGCTCCTAATCAAGCAACTTCTAATCAAGTAACTTCTAATCAAGCAACCATTTCAATTGCAGGAATTACAGAACCAACAATTCTCCGATACTTTGAAAGGCTCAATGCGGCTGATTTTGAAGCAGCAAGCCAGTTGTTTGCGGCTGAGGGTGTGATGAATGCACCGTTTGAGCCACCGCTGGTAGGACCAGAAGCGATCGCTGCTTATCTGCAAAAAGAAGCAGCAGGCATGGTGCTACAGCCTGAACAAGGAATTACTGAGGAGGTAGACAATAACTATCTTCAAGCACAAGTAGCTGGCAAAGTCCAAACGCCTTGGTTCAGTGTCAACGTCTCTTGGCTTTTTATTCTAGACGCCCAAGAAAGAATTACTTCCGTTACTGTTAAGCTCTTGGCGTCCCCTCAAGAACTGTTAAATCTTCAGCGTTAAGGCATAAACTGCTTGGTCAATCCGTTTTCAAATGAGAATTGAGTTTAGAATTTGCTTCTTCAGGCAAACTTGCTTCTAGTTTGAGACAGTTGCGGCCATTCACCTGAAGTCGGTATTCCACTCGGTCCATGAGACGGTTTAGAATTAACCATCCATAGCCACTTTCCTGCTTATCTTCCGGGGTGGGGGGCAAATACGTGGAAAGATCAAACCCTTTGCCGTGGTCCCAAATCTCTAGAGCAATGTCGCGATCTTTGAGTTCTAAGCGAATCAACACCGGTAAGTTGGGCTGATTGCGGTGGGCATGGCGCACGACGTTAGAATACGCTTCGACTAACACTAGACGGAGGCGATTTGACTGCTTTGGCCAATCCACATGGTTGCCTAGCTCAACTTCTAAGGAGCCTAGCAGCCAGTTTTCAACAATAGTTAAAAACTTCAAGTCGCTGGGTACGTGAAGCTCAGTTCTCATGGACTACAGAACCTCCAGAGAGAGAATGGTTTGGTCATCTTCCTGAATGGGGTTATGCGCTTGAATGCGCTCCAGGAGGGTATTGAGGTTTAAGGGATTTCGCTCTTGGGTGAGAAGCTGCCAGAGGCCTGTTTGCTGCAACATCGAACTTGCACTCAGAGGAGTGCCATCACCGATCCCTTCTGCGTTAACTGTTGCCTCAGTAATACCATCACTAGTCAGCAGAAATACTTCTCCTGAATTCAGAACTACATTGCCTGCCGCCGCCTTCCAAATAGGTAGAATGCCCAGTGGGACGCCCCGAGTTTTTAAGTAAGTTGGTTCTATTGGTAACGTTTCTGAAGAACTGGCTGAAATCACGGCCTGGTGAGACCATACTAGCGGATAAACGTGACCCGCATTGGCATAGACTAGCTGACCCGTGGCTGGTGTATAACGGGCCAAAACCATTGTAATAAAACAGTTGTTACTGACTAAATCCTCTGACAAGCCGCTGTTTAAGTTTTGCATCACGATATTTGGTTCAGGCGGAGCTTCTTGAGCAAGTTCTCGCCGTAGCACGGAAATAGCACTAGCCATAAATAAAGCGGCTGGGACTCCTTTGCCAGAGACATCTCCGACCGTCAACCAAATATCGCCTTGCGGATGAACATAGACTTCAAAGAAATCACCACCGACTTCACGAGCTGGATAGCAGCAGGCTTGAATCTTGGCTCCCTCAACCTCTGGCCAGCTTTGCCGTAGCAAATTGGTTTGAATTTGGCGAGCAACTTCTAGCTCCGCTCGCATTTGTTGCGTCTGCTCTTGAAT
Source organism: Trichocoleus sp. FACHB-262 (assembly GCF_014696035.1). Taxonomy (NCBI): domain Bacteria; kingdom Bacillati; phylum Cyanobacteriota; class Cyanophyceae; order Leptolyngbyales; family Trichocoleusaceae; genus Trichocoleus; species Trichocoleus sp. FACHB-262. The sequence continues at coordinate 162,736 of NZ_JACJPK010000064.1, forward strand.
GAGTTGGTAGAGCTTAGCTTGGGAAATGGCTAGAGCGGCTTGTTCTGCAACCCCTTCAATCAGTTGAATGTCTTCGGGCGGCCAGATAGAGGCTGTACTGTCTTGGTAAAGTGCCAGGACGGCGAGCAGTTCTTGCTGATAAGTCAGCGGAATAACAAGCTGCGCTAGCTCAGGGGATGTCACCCCTGTAGGGGCTAGTTGAGTTTGGCGAGTTGTCAGTGCTTGATTAGTGAGTGAGTCGGCCTCTGCTTGGCTGCCAGAAAGATAGTGACTCGAACTCAAGAGCTCTGCTTGGGTAGGGGCTTGGTAGGAAAAGAATTCGGCGGTGAGGCGATCGCTCTCAACGGGCCGCAAGATACAGCAAGTCGCCTCAAAACCACTGCCAATGGTTTCCACAATCGTCTGTAGCATGCTGCGATAGTCTAACGACTCTCGAATCGCACTGGTCATGGCATTAAATAGCGATTCGCGTCTGAGGGCTCGCTGCAACTCATTCGTTCTCTGCTTCAAAACTTGATAAGTTTCTGCCGCTTGCTGCACGACTGTTTTCAGCTCATCAGGCATCCAAGGTTTAGTGATGTACTTGAAAACCTTGCCTGTATTGATGGCCTCTACCAAGTCTTCAACATCGGTGTAACCCGTCAAAACAATACGAATCGTATCGGGGAAGCGCTCGACTGTTTTGCTCAGAAATTCCGTGCCGTTCATTCCAGGCATGCGTTGGTCAGAGATGATAATTGCCATCTCTCCCTCTTGATCTAGAGCTTGGAGCGCGTTGAGACCGCTGCTAGCTTTAAAAACTTCAAAATCACGCCGAAAGGTCCGATACAACAAATCTAAGTTGTCGGGTTCGTCGTCTACGACCATCAGTTTGAGCTTGCCCCCACTGCCCTGGCTCATGCGGTACTCCACTTGACAGGTTAATTGTGATGGTGGCTTGAAAGTAGTCAGAGCAACGCTATTCGACTAAGAATCAAACAAGCGGACAGAACAGAGCAGCGAGTTGCAATCTGGTCTCGGCACCTCGGCCACACATCATCTCAAATTCAAAAGTACCCTAGATTAGGGGAACCCTAACAGATGAAACCCAAATTCTAGAGAAATGGGTATAGGTTAAAACGGGTTACGCAGCTCAAACTTGAGCTTAAAAAAGTCCCACCCATAACCAACCGGAACGAACTGCGATCGCGTCACTAAAATGGGCAGGACAAAGAGTAAACTCGCGCCTGGAGGAATTTTGAGCTTAGTCGCTCCAGACTGGAGAGTAGACAAAGTAAAAGCTAGTCTAGCCAACTAGACCAGAACGGAGGGCGCGAACTGCGGCTTGAGTCCGGTCATCCGCGCAGAGTTTGTTGAGGATGTTGCGAACGTGGGTTTTCACAGTGCCAACCGTGATGTAGAGTTTTTCGGCGATCGCCGCATTGCTACAACCTGCCACAATCAGCTCTAGAACTTCTAGCTCCCGCTCGGTCAAGGGGTAAGCTTCAATCATTTGGCTGTATTCATCATCAGCAGCGTTGATCGCAACTGTGTGAATTTCGCTAGGGATGCTGCTAACGGTTTGAGACGAAGGCTGGCGGGTTTGTTGCAGCACCACACGAGCGATCGCTGGATCAATCCAGCTATTGCCTTCGTTGGTAACTCTCAGCGCTTCTAGCAGCCGATCCACATTCACGTCTTTCATGCAATAAGAGTCAGCCCCAGCCGCAAAAGCTGCTAGAACGGCATCCTCGTTGTCATTCATGGTCAAAATCATGACCTTAGTGGTGGATGGCTCAGGGGAATCTGACTCGGCCAGCATTTGCTTAAATCGCCTGGTTAGTTCGATTCCATCCATATCGGGCAAGCCGATATCCACAATTGCTACATCGGGTTTAGCAGTTTCTAGTAACTTTAATCCTTCAGTACCGGTGGCAGCCTCACCAATAACTTTAACTGCGCCCCGTTGCTGGAGAGCGGTCCGTAGGCCCACTCGTGTCAAATCATGGTCTTCAATCAGGGCAACTTGAATTTCGTTCATAATCAGCTTTGCAATTCTTATAAATAAGAAGGTGAAAGTAGTTTTTCACACAAAAGGAACTAGCTCAAGCTTATCCGTCCGGCGTTGAAATAATCTATCTATCGATAGTAGGAACGGGCTGAACTATTCCGATAATAGATCTTGCTGTCAAAAATGTATGGTTAAGCTTCATTGTGTACTCGTTATCCCTTGAAGTTAACATCACCCGATCTATCCACCTTGAGTCCCTGCTCTGGCTAGCGAAGGAGTGTTTGTAGAGCATGAGGGACTTTGAGTGAAACAGCCGGAAGCGTTCAGAATTTGTTGAGGCTGAGCGATTTGTTTACAGTATTTAGTACAAGGACAAGGAATAGTCGATACTGAACCAAAGCCAGCTAAGAGCGGATTGCTGATAGCCAATCGTTATGGAAGAGATTCTCAAAATCTTAGTGGTTGACGATGATGAAGCAGACCGGATGGCGGTGCGTCGGGCGCTCCAAGCTGCGGGTCTGTCGTTAGAGCTATCAGAGGTGGGTAGTTACAGTGCCGCGATCGCGCTTTTACAGCAACAATCCTTCGATAGCGTTCTCCTCGATTACCAATTACCTGACGGCGATGGCTTAACTTTAGTCCGCACCGCGCGCGAGCAAGGAGTTCAAACTGCTTTCATTGTTCTAACCAACCAGGGGGATGAGCAAGTAGCCGTTGAGCTGATGAAAGCAGGCGCTTCCGATTATCTGCCTAAAGCGAAACTAGCTCCAGAAAGTTTGTCCCGTAGCCTCCATAATGCGATCCGTTTGTGTCGTGCTGAAATCCAGGCTACGGCAGCCAACCAAAAATTGCGAGAAAGTGAAGCTCGCTTCCGCTCGTTGGTGCAAAACTCTTCTGACATCATCACCATTTTGGAAGCGGACAGCACAATTCGCTATGTCAGCCCCTCGATCGAGCGAATTTTAGGCTACCCTCCTGAAACCCTCATCGGTCAATCAGCTTTTAAGTACACTCATCCCAGCGAGGTGGCTAGGCTTCAGACCACTTTTACTCAGATTTTAGCCCAGCCTGGAATTGCGGCTCCTTTAGAATTCCGCATTCAGCATGCTCAGGGGCATTGGATTGACATAGAAGTGGTGGCGAATAACCTGCTGCAAGATGCAGGTGTGAGCGGAGTCATTCTCAATTCGCGCGATATTACTGAGCGCAAGCAGCTAGAGCAGGCGTTACGAGCAAGCGAAGGGCGATTTAGACGCTTGGCCGAAGCCAATATGATTGGGGTAATCACTGCCACACTGACCGGCGAGATTACGGAGGCTAATGAAGCTTTTCTGGAGATGGTGGGCTACACCAGAGAAGAGTTGCAGTTAGGCCAAGTCCGTTGGGCAGCCATGACTCCCCTGGCCTACCAAGAGATGGATGCTTGGGCGATCGCGCAATTGCAGACTGCTGGAGTGTGCTCGCCTTGGGAAAAGGAATATATCCGCAAAGATGGCAGTCGGGTTTCGGTGCTGATCGGGGCAGCCTTGTTGGAGTCGGGGCAGGAGACCGTCTGCTTTGTCTTAGACATCACCCGTACTAAGCAGACCGAAACCGAGCGAGAAGACCTGCTGCGGCAACTAGAAACCGAGCGGGGCCGATTGGAAGCAGTTCTAAGGCAAATGCCAGCGGGCGTGATTATTGCAGAGGCTCCCTCTGGGAAACTAGTGCTGGGCAATGAGCAAGTTGAGCAAATTTGGCGTCATTCATTTTTGCCTGCCGAGCAAATTGCGCAATATCAAGACTACCGAGGATTTGATGCGGAGGGCCGCCCCTATCAGTCACTAGATTGGCCACTGGCTCGTTCCATTGCTCACGGTGAAGTCATCACAGACGAGGAAATTCGCATTCTAAGGGGAGATCAAACCTGGGGCGTGATGCGGGTTAGTTCTAGCCCCATCCGCGATCGCGACAACAATATTGTGGCTGGAGTCGTGATCTTCTACGACGTCACTGAGCGCCAGCAGGCAGAAGCCACCTTGCGTCAGCAGTTTGAGCAGTTGCAGGCGATTTATCACATTACCAATACAGTCAGTCACGCGGCTGCGCTCGAAGATATTTACGCAGCTGCTTTAGGGGGATTTCAACAAGCCCTCAAAGTCGATCGCACTGCTGTACTGATTTTAGATAGCGATCGCGTCATGCGTTTTCAGGCCTGGCGACAGCTATCGGACACCTATCGGCAAGCGACTGAAGGTTGTTCTCCTTGGCCTCCCGATGCCGCAAACCCCCAGCCGATTTGGGTGGCAAATGTGGAAACTGAGCTAACCGAAGAACCTTTACGGTCGGTGATTTTGCAAGAAGGCATTCGTGCGATCGGTTTTATGCCACTAATCGCTCAGGGGCAATTGTTGGGTAAATTTCTGCTTTGCTACGATACACCCCATCACTTTACTGAAGAGGAAATTCAACTCGCCCAAACCATTGCTAATCACGTCGCCTTTGCCAAAGAACGCAAGCGCAGAGAAGCGAAAATCCTAGAGCTAAATCGCGTCTTGCAGCGACGGGTGGATGAATTGCAGACGTTGTTTGATGTGCTGCCCATTGGCATTGGCATCGCAGACGAGCCTAGCTGTGAAAATATTCGAGTCAACCCCTACTTTGCCAAGCTGCTAGAGATGCCGTTGGATGGTACTACTTCTTTAAGTAGTCCAGATTTAAGTAGTCCAAATTTAAGCAGCCCAACTGGTGCAAAGTCTACTCGATTTAGAGTTTTGCAGAATGGTCAAGAATTAGCAGCTCATGAGTTACCGCTGCGCTACGCTGCCGCGACGGGTAGAGAGGTTTTAGATACAGAGATTGACATTGTCCACAGTAATGGGCGAGTCATCAAGCTGTTGGAATATGATGCACCGCTGTTTGATGAGCAGGGAAATGTGCGAGGGTGTGTGGGTGCATTTCTCGACATTACAGAGCGCAAGCAAGCGGAGGAGTCACAGCGATTTTTGGCGGAAGCGAGCACGCTACTAGCGGCTTCTCTAGACTATCAAACCACCCTGGAAAATTTGGCTCAGTCACTGGTGCCGCGTTTAGCCGATTGGTGTGTAGTGGATGTGGTTGCAGAGGACCAAACCCTACAGCAAGTGGCGATCGCCCATACCAACCCTAAGAACGTTGCCTGGGCGGCTGAGTTATATCGGCGCTATCCCCCTGACCCCAATGCTTCTAGAGGAACAGCGAACGTGATTCGCACGGGGAAATCTGAGTTTTATCCAGAAATGGACGATGTCTTGTTGATAGCAATGGCCCAAGATCCAGACCATCTAGCCTTATTGCGACAGGTGGGCTTCAGTTCAGCCATGCTAGTGCCGTTGATGGCTCGCGATCGCACTTTGGGAGTTATCTCGCTTGTGAGTGCAGAATCGGGTCGGCGTTATACTCCAGCTGATCTGGCTTTGGCAGAAGATCTAGCCCGCCGAGCTGCTCTCGCTGCGGATAATGCGCGGCTGTATCGAGAAGCCCAAGAAGTCGGGGAAAACCTACGCCAGGCAATTCTGATTTTGGGTGAGCAGCAACAGCAGTTGCGGACGTTGCAACGGCTAACAAATCTATTAAATCAGCGCTTAGCTGACTTGCCTGGATTGTTGCAGACAATGGTGCGCTCGGTCTGTGGAGCTATACCCGGAGCTGAGTTTGGCTTGATTGCGCTGCGTAACCCTCAACGCGATCTGCTGGAGCTAACCGCTAAAGTCGGTGTGGGCATGGAAAAGCTGCAACTCGATGGTTCTTACATTCGCAATGGATTTCTGGGCCAAGTTTTTCTGACCGGAGAATCGCTACTCCTGCAAGGTGAATCGCTGCGAGAATATGGCTCGGAGGAAATGCCTGCTTCCATTTATGCAGTAGCGATCGAGTCGGCTCAGGCGGGCCGTTTGGGTGTATTAGCGATCGGCAATTGGCAAGACCTTCAAGCCTTTGATGATGAAGATCAGCGATTGTTAGTGGCTTTTGGCGAGCAAGCAGCGATCGCAATCAACAATGCTCGTTTGATCAATGTTTTGGAGGAACGCGAAGAGCGCCTAGCGGTGCAGAATGACATTTTGGCTCGTCAGAACTCGGAGCTAGAACGGCAACGCCAACAAATTCAACTGCAAAATCTCCAACTCTTAGAAGCGGCTCAGCTCAAATCTCAGTTTCTAGCCACTATGTCCCATGAGCTGCGAACTCCGATGAACGCGATCATTGGCTTCTCACAATTATTGCTCCGCCAGCACCAGGAAAGACTAAGTGCCCCTCAACAAGACATGGTGGAGCGAATTCTCAATAATGGTAAGAATTTGCTGGCGCTAATTAACGATATTCTCGACCTCTCCAAAATTGAAGTGGGCCGTCTAGAACTGAAACTAGAAGAAATTAACTTAGAGCACCTAGTCAAAGCGACCACCGAAGAGTTGCGATCGCTAGCTGAGCAAAAGAATCTAGATTTGTCGGTCAGCACTGACTTGGTGAATCCTGGCATTATCAATGACAGTATGCGGTTGCGCCAAGTCTTGGTAAATTTGCTGTCTAATGCGATTAAGTTTACCGAGTCGGGCAGCGTCAAGGTGATAGCGTGGGAAGTTTCAGCCAACTGCGTGGCGATCGCGGTTCAAGACACTGGAATTGGCATTGCTGAATCAGATTTGCAACACATCTTTGAAGAGTTTCGCCAAGTAGACCAAACCACAACCCGCAAACATGGGGGCACAGGATTAGGCCTAGCGATTACAGACTGGTTGGTGCAAATGATGGATGGCTCGATTACAGTCGAAAGTGTTGTGGGGCAGGGTTCAACTTTCCGAGTAGAACTACCGCGTCAAGTCAGCCCTCACCGCTAAACTGTTTAAGCTTGGCGAGATTTTACTCGGCTATTCAAATGGAGTTGAATCGTAACGATGGTCCCTCCACCCGGGTTGCTTTCTATAGAAATTTGGCCGCCATGTAGATCTAGGCATCTTTTAACCATTGTTAGCCCTAGCCCAGTACCAGGAATATTTCCCACATTTTCAGCTCGCTGAAATGGTTCAAACAAGTGATTTTTGGCTTCTGCTGGAATACCAATTCCGGTATCTCTAACCTGAAAAATTACTGTCTCATCCGCACAAATCAGCTCGAAATAAATATCATTACCTTCAGGCGAATATTTAATCGCATTCGAAAGTATATTGGTCAAAATGTGTCTAAGTAGTTTCTTGTCTAAAAAGGTCTGAACACAGTCGCCTTGCTGATGAAGAACAATCCGATGTTTTAGACCTGCATTAAATTGCATTTCTTCCACAACGATTTGACAAAATTCTTCCAAATCTAAAGGAGCTGGGTCAAACTTCAGGCTCCCTCCCTCGACTCGACCTACGGCTAATACGTCACTAAGCAATTGATCCATTGAGCGGATCGCATTTTGAATAACGTACAAGTACTCCCGTCTGCGCTCCTCAGGTAGATCGTGTTTTTCTTGTTCGAGGAGTTGGGCGGCAGACAAGATAGAAGTCATGGGGTTCCGAAATTCGTGAGCTGCCATAGACCAAAAACGGGATTTCAGCTCACTCAGTTCTCTCTCTTTCTCCAAAGCCACTCGAATCGCTTCTTCCGAGATTCGTCTGCGTAAAGCAACTTCAATCGCGACTTGTAAATCTCTGGCATCAAATGGTTTCAGAATATAACCAAAAGGCTCAGTTGCTTTGGCTCGCTGCAAGGTGGCTTCATCGGCGTAAGCAGTGAGATAAATTACTGGAATATTAAAATCTGCTCGAATTTGTTCTGCGGCTTCAATGCCATCCAATTCACCCTTGAGTTGAATATCCATCAACACTAAGTCGGGTCGTATTTCTGCTGCCTGCTTAATGGCTTCCTCCCCAGAGGCAACCGTTATAGGCACCACGTAACCTAGTTTTTTGAGTCTTTTCTCAATATCCCTGGCAACAATTCTTTCGTCTTCCACTACTAAAATTCTTTCATTGGCCATTTTTCTCAGTCCTTCCGATATTGCCTATTTCAGAAAACGTAATTACAAAAGCTGTGCCATTGCTTCTATCCAGCGCGATCGCCCCATCCAACTGTTCTGTGAAGACACACACCAACTCCAAACCCAAGGATTCAGTGTTGCGAAAGTCAATATCTTCCGGAAATCCCATGCCATTATCCCGAACAATTAAAGTGAATTGATTGTCATTACCTGAGGTGATGCTGATTTGAATTTCATTGTCTGGATTTGATCCCAAAAAAGCATGCTTTAAGGCATTTGAAACTAATTCATTAATAATGAGGCCACAAGGAATTGCTGTATCAATATTTAGCCAAACCCCGATAGCATTGGTCGTCAAGGTAACAGTTGAAGCAAAAGCAACATAGGAACGAATTAAATTTTCTGTCAAATCGTGAATATATTCATCAAAGTTTATTTTTAGTAAGTTGCTGGACTGGTAAAGCTTTTCGTGGATCAGTGCCATCGAGCGAATGCGGTTTTGGCTGTCGTTAAACAATGCCAAGATCTTGTCATCTTTGACATAATCAGATTGCAGTCTCAAAACGCTAGAGATGACTTGCAAATTGTTTTTGACTCGATGGTGAATTTCCTTCAGCAGCACTTCTTTTTCTTTCAAAGAAAGCTTTAGCTGTTCTTCTGCCCGTTTGCGCTCAGCTAATTCGTTCTGGACTTGGTGATAGAGTTCAGATTGCTGAATGGCGATCGCCATATGCGTGGCTAGTTGCTTGAGTAACTCAACCTCAAATTGTCGCCAGCGTCTAGGGCCTGCACAATGGTAGGCACACAATAGCCCCCACAAATGCTCGCCTTGCAAGATTGGGACTACGAGGCTAGCGCGGATGTCATACAAGACCAAAATATCGATATGGCATTGAGTTAAACCCGCTCTATAGATATCTTCGGTGACTTGAGTGCGTCCTTTTTTGTAGGCTTGGGCGTAATTTTGGCCGAAGCAGGTATCTCGAATGTTGCTGTTGAGGGCAGGCCTCCAACCTTCGGCCACTGATTCGACGACAACAGTGCCGCTCATGTCTGGATTGAAGCGGTAGATAATCACTCGGTCCGTCTGCAAAAAGCGTCGGACTTCATTCACAGCAGTCTGAAGAATTTCGTTTAAGTTGAGAGACTCCCGAATATGGAGTGCCATCGCAGTCAGAATTTGGCTGCACTGTAACTGCTCGAGTAACTCTGCTGGATTTTCTAAGAGCTGCGTTTCTAGGTCAGTATGCCAACTTTGAGCTCGTTGGTTTTTTTCGACTTCAAAATCCTCAATCGATCGCTGTAACTGTGCCACAGCGCTGCGCATTTCGTCGAGATCTAAGCTGTATAGGAAGCTGGTTGGGGAAATAACGCTCAATAACTCTCCAGCTTCACCAGAGACGCCTAAGCGCTGCACCCGCTGTTGTTGCATTTCCCAGTAGGCCACCAACACAGACTCTGAAGCCGGGAAGCATGGTAGCGCAGCGCTCATAACCTTTTGGGTCGGGATCTGCGCTAAATCGAGTCCTAAAGCCCAAAGCTGGATGATGTGCCGTTCCAGAATGATGCCTACGGGTGTCGGCATCTCATGCACGGGAGTTGCTGCGCTCAACACTACATAATCAACTCGATGTGCGAGCATGAGCTGGGCTAAATCTAGCAACGTAGTGGTCACAGGGGCTTGAACTGCCGGAGCAGCCGCCAACTCTACTAGCGGCTTGGATTTCAGCAATTCATCTAGCTGTAATACATTCCGAATGCTGGCAGGTGTGACTAGCCCTACCCATTGACCTTGCGGGTCTACGACGGGCAAATGCTGAATTTGATGTTGCCGTAGGAGCGCTAGGGCAGTAAAAACATCTTGATGCTCGGTCTGAGTTAGGGCGATCGCCGGTCGCTGCATGACCTGATCAACCCTAGTCTCTGCCAAGTTTTGATTTGTAGTAATTGCCTGGATCGCCTCTCGCTCGGAAAACACACCTAGTAACTGTGAGCCTTCAACTACCAGAATGGCGCTAGCGCGGGCTTCACCCATTAAAACGATGTTACGCGACAGTTCTAAACTGGGTAGCACGCAGCTACTCTGGGCTTTGCTCATCATGGCAATTACCTCTGCCACTGAGGTGTCAGGAGATGCCGTTAAAGGACGCCGATCGATCGCAGTCTCTAAAGCCAGTGGAGAGGTTAACGGATCTTGTGCTTGCATAGTTGAGCAGGTGGTTGTTGCAGGCTAGCTACTAAGAGCGATCGTCGATACGACCCGTTATCTTTTAAGTTGAGTTTTTCTTAAGGTACCTTGTTAGAAAAGCTTGCTCAATGACCTTTTTGGAGATAAAAAGCGGCACAAAGAGTTAAAACTGCTCAGGCTGCATATGTCTAAGGGCAAGTCAGTCTGGCTGCCGTTCGGCTAACCGGAGTTTTGCGGAACGCGATCGCGGATTGTTCTCCAGTTCGTCTGGTTGGGGCAAGATGGGCTTTTTGGTCAGCACTTTGAGCAAGGGTGAATCGCGCAATCTGTGTTTCACCAGTCGATCTTCTAAGCTATGAAAACTAATCACGCCAATTCTGCCCCCCGGTGCTAACCAACCCGGTGCAGTGTCAAGAAATGTTTCTAAAACCTTGAGTTCTTGATTCACCGCAATCCGCAACGCTTGAAACACTCTCGTCGCGGGGTGAATGCGGCCATAGCGATAGGAACGGGGGACACAACGCGCGATCGCTTCTGCCAATTCTGTCGTGGTTTGGAAGGGGCGTCGCTCCACAATATTGCGGGCAATCCGGCGCGACAGCCGCTCTTCTCCATAGTTATAGAAGATATTCGCTAGTTCTACCTCATCCCCAAAATTAATCAACTCAGCGGCGGTGAGGTCTTGGCGTTGGTCCATTCGCATGTCGAGGCTGGCTTCGTGACGAAAACTGAAGCCCCGATCGGGAATATCAAACTGGGCCGAACTTACGCCTAAATCAGCAATGATGCCAGCAAATCGCACTTTTCCGGGGTCGTAAGTGGCGAAGTTGTGGTGGCAGAACTGGACGCGATCGCCAAACTCAGCTAAATTTGCCTGCGCGGCGGCGATCGCTTGTTCGTCTTGATCTAGGGCTGTGACTCGGACATCCGGTGCGGCTTCTAGGATTAAGCGACTGTGCCCGCCGCCACCCACCGTCACATCTAAATAATGGCCCCCCGCTCGGACTTCCAAGCCTGCAATCAGTTCTCGGCTCAGCACTGAGACATGGACAAAGGCTGGAGTGTCCGAGTTGAGAAGTTCTTGGGAGTCCGTGGTCATGCCGATTCCTTACCGTCGATAGATCGCTGTGGGTGCTACTTGGCGTAGTTTCTTTTCTCTATCTTTGGTGTGCTTGTTCAGCAGCAGGATGTAAGTCTGCTCAGGAAATTCCATGCCATCGGCAATCTGATCAATAAATTTTTGATCGACCTGATCGCTGTTGGTCTCCCAAAACCGCTGCTGGCGCTTCACCGCCAATACATAAAAAGCTTCTTCGGGAAAGTAATGCATCACTTTCCGCACCAAGTATGCCTCTTTCAATTGATCATACCGAGCTAACTGCGTTACCAGAGATTTAATCGCCTCTGCTGAGTAATCATGGGCTTGAAATTCGTCGCTGGCTTGCACAGAAGAACGCTCTCGTCGGGCCAACATCAGGGTTTCGTAGTGCTGTTCCGCCCGTTTCTGATAAATCTGAATTTGCTCTGTTTGCCCTTGCTGGCACAAAAAATTCAGAATCAGTTCGTATCCTGATGAGGCCCAGTCGAACCGAGCCGCGATCGCCTTTTCGATGTGTTCAATCCCCGCTGCTTCTTGCTGCTCTAGCAACACTTGCCCGAGGGTGTAATGAGCAGCAGCATGCTCAGGGTCCATCGTCAGCACTGCTTCTAACAGAGGAATTGCAGCGGCTGAGTCCCGAACTTCTAAAGTTAATCTGGCTCGGTCCCAAGCTGCTTCTAGCGTCAAAGGCTGGCTTTGGGCTTGGGTTTCTAGAACTTGCAACTGTTTCTGGCATTCCTGAAGGTGGGCATATCGCTGCCGCCAAGAAGTTGCCATCTGCTCCTGCCATTGGCGATCGAAATGAGCTGTGAGCTGAGTCAAGGTTGACCCCAACAGCACTCTGGCAGCACTGACCGATACAGGCTGGGGTAGTGTCAGGGGGTGCTCAGGTGAGAGCGAGACCCCTAAGGCAGAAAGGCGATCGCTGAGGCAAGGATGAGTGTCGGCATAATCGGTTTTACAGGCTAGGGCATGGTTGAGCCATTGCTTAGCAGTTGCAGGCTCCGCAGGCTGGCGTAGGGCTGTGGTCAAGTTGGTAAAGGCGGTGGCAGGTGGCTCAATCTGCTGCTCTACCTGTCGGTAAATTTTAGGCCAATAGGCACTTTCCAAGAATTGAGCTTGAATATTGACGTTAATCAGGGCAGCGGCAGCATGATTCGCTCCTGCTAACTCGGCGGCACAGCGATCGGCTTCATATTCGTTATTGCGGGCGAGGACAAACGAATAAGCATTAAAGAACGGCGCATGCCAGTTAAAAAATCGTTCAAACAGGAACCAAGAACCCTGCTGTTCGCTGTGCTGTAGTCGCTCAAATAGTTGGGCATAGGTTTTACGAACACGGTAGATCCAACCTGAGAAGCGACTGTGATTCCCGGAGAGGTGGCCCAGTTCGTGAGCCAGTACTGCCCGGAATTGCTCTAGGGAAAGGGCTTGCAGCAGCGGCAGACCCAACAGCAAGTAATTTTTTTGCCAACCCAACATGCCTAGGCGAGGAACTTGCGCGACAGCCGCGTTGAATTCCTCGGTCACTAACACATGATGAAAACGGGGAGCTTGTAGTTTTGTGGTGAGTTCGTCTAGCAGCGCGAACAGTTGGGGAGCTTGCTGTCGAGACAGAGGTAAGCCTGTAGGTGGTGGAAAGGTGACCCAAAGCGATCGCAGCGCAATTAAAGCGGGAATTAATACCAGAATTGCCAGCTTGATCATGGCGGTATGAATACGACCGCTGAAAAACATAAACCAGGCGATCGCCGCAAACACAGCCAATAGCCCAGCAATTACAGCAAAGATATAGACATATCCCAGCACTGCCAACAAACCCACTCGCATTCTGTAAGTGGCAGGCTGCTGGCGAGCCAATTTTTCTAAACGCTGGATTAATGCTTCAAACTTTTCTTCTGTCCAAGCCATAGCCCCTCCTTCGCCTCAGCAACTGAAGACTGTAATCGGAAATCCTCCATCAGATTTCCCAGCCAACTCTTCAATTCAAGTAGGCGGATTTACTGAATTGGTGGTGCATTGATACTGCTGAATGGGGCTGCGATCGCCTTGACCCATCAATCGTGCTTGATAGTGATAGTTCACAAAATCAATCGGGCTAGCTGAATCACAGCCAATTTTGGGAGCCGCAACTCTCTATAATTAAGAAAATGCAATAAATTGAGTACATAACAGACCGTGCCCATCCGCCACGCTTAGTGACGAGCTCTAGCAACGATTCCGAGACAAATTGTTTCGTGAAGCGCTGCTGACTTGCCACTAACCACAAACCACTGATAGGTGCGGTTGCCGAAACGACGTAAAGGGGAGACTGCTCACCGATGGCAAAGATTGAAACCCGCACAGAACCCATGGTTTTGAACATGGGGCCTCACCATCCCTCCATGCATGGTGTGTTGAGGTTGGTTGTTACCCTGGACGGGGAAGATGTGGTGGACTGCGAGCCAGTGATTGGCTACTTGCACCGTGGCATGGAAAAAATTGCCGAGAACCGTACCAACATCATGTACGTCCCTTACGTCAGCCGTTGGGACTATGCAGCCGGGATGTTTAATGAAGCGGTGACGGTGAATGCTCCCGAGAAGCTGGCTGATATTGCCGTACCCAAGCGAGCCAGCTATATCCGCGTGATCATGCTGGAGCTGAACCGCATTGCTAACCACTTGCTGTGGCTTGGCCCATTCCTAGCAGACGTAGGAGCACAAACTCCCTTCTTCTACATCTTCCGCGAACGGGAAATGATTTATGACCTGTGGGAAGCTGCGACTGGCTACCGCATGGTCAACAACAACTACTTCCGCATTGGTGGAGTTGCTGCTGACTTGCCCTACGGTTGGGTAGACAAGTGCGAAGACTTCTGCGATTACTTCCTACCCAAAGTGGATGAGTACGAGCGCCTGATCACCGACAACCCCATTTTCCGCCGTCGGGTTGAAGGCTTGGGCACCATTAGCCGCCAAGAAGCGATTAACTGGGGTCTTTCTGGCCCCATGCTGCGGGCTTCTGGCGTGAAATGGGACTTGCGTAAGGTTGATCACTACGAGTGCTACGACGACTTTGACTGGGATGTGCAGTGGGAAACCGCAGGCGATTGCTTTGCCCGCTACATTGTGCGGATTCGAGAGATGCGCGAATCGGTCAAGATTATTCGTCAGGCGATCGCGGGATTGCCAGGTGGCCCTTACGAAAATCTAGAAGCCAAGCGGATGTCTGCGGGTCCCAAATCTGAGTGGAACGAGTTTGACTACCAATTTATTGGTAAGAAGATTGCTCCCACCTTTAAGATCCCCTCGGGCGAACACTACGTCCGAGTCGAGAGCGGTAAAGGCGAATTGGGGATTTACATCGTCGGGGACGACACGGTTTTCCCTTGGCGTTGGAAAATTCGGGCGGCTGACTTCAATAACCTACAAATTTTCCCCCACATTGTCCGTGGCGTGAAGGTTGCGGATATTGTGGCAATTTTGGGTAGCATCGACATCATTATGGGATCGGTCGATCGCTAACTCTCCAGTCATACATTAGTTTCTACGCTGTAATCCGGCGATCGCATGGGGTGGGTGAAAAACCTGCTCCATTTTTTTGTGGCTTTTCCTGTCGCTAGTTCAAGTCAAGGTTCAGTAATGTTCCATAGGTTCACCTAGCTGGGTGAGGCGATCGCTCCCGTGAAAGTCATAGAACTTAAGTATTAATTTTTAGTTCAGCACTCATTTTCAACAGCTCTATGGTTCTGAATCAACGCTACGAGTTGGAGCTGTTAGCCAAGCAAGATTGGTTGCGATTTGGACAGCGTTGGTGCCGTTGACCCATTGAGCCGATCCCCTCAACCCTGGCTTTAGAGAGGTTTTTGACTAATTATGGTCAAGCTTGAAACCAAAACCGAGCCCATGATTCTCAACATGGGGCCACATCATCCCACCACCCACGGCTGCTTTCGCTTAGTCGTAACCCTGGATGGCGAAGAGGTGGTAGATTGCGAACCCGTGATTGGTTATCTGCATCGCGGCATGGAAAAGATTGCTGAGAACCGTACCAACCTCATGTACGTGCCCTACGTCAGTCGTTGGGACTATGGGGCGGGCATGTTTAATGAAGCCGTGACGGTGAATGCACCCGAAAAGCTGGCAGATATCCCAGTGCCCAAGCGCGCCAGCTATATCCGGGTGATCATGCTGGAACTAAACCGCGTTGCCAATCACTTACTGTGGCTGGGGACGTTCGCGCATGATTTAGGATTGGGTACCCAACCGATTTGGATTTTTCGCGAGCGAGAAATGATTTATGACCTGTGGGAAGCCGCGACTGGTTACCGCATGGTCAACAACAACTACTTCCGCATCGGCGGAGTGGCCGCTGACTTACCCTACGGTTGGATAGATAAGTGCCAAGACTTTTGTGATTACCTAGGGCCACGCTTAGAAGAGTACGAGCGGGTCGTAACCAACAACCCAATCTTCCGCCACCGGGTTGAAGGTGTGGGCACGATTGGTCGAGCCGAAGCGTTGAACTGGGGACTTTCTGGCCCCATGTTACGAGCGACTGGCGTGAAATGGGATCTCCGCAAAGTTGATCACTATGAGTGTTATGACGACTTTGACTGGGACGTGCAGTGGGCGACAGAAGGAGATTGCTTTGCTCGCTACCGCGTCCGTTTAGGGGAAATGCGCGAGTCGATCAAAATCTTGCACCAAGCGATCGCGGGATTACCCGGTGGCCCTTACGAAAACCTAGAAGCCCAAAGAATCACTGCAGGCCCAAAATCTCAATGGAATGAGTTTGACTACCAATTCATTGGCAAGAAAATCGCTCCCACCTTTAAAGTTCCTGCCGGAGAGCACTATGTCCGAGTCGAGAGCGGTAAAGGTGAATTGGGTGTCTATTTAATTGGGGATGATAGCGTTTTCCCTTGGCGTTGGAAAATTCGCGCCGCTGATTTCAACAATCTGCAAATCTTGCCTCACTTATTACGTGGAGTCAAAATCGCTGACATTATGGCAATTTTGGGCAGCATCGACATCATTATGGGTTCAGTCGATCGCTAATTCATGTGGCTCACTGCATCAGAAAATGTTGATGGTTCCTATAGTGGCTTCTAGGAGAGTTTTTTACCTTGGCCGCAGAAACATCTCCCAATCTCAGGAAAACGCATTTTCGTAGCAGAGGCAGTCATGAATTCGATTGGATACCGTTTGGAGCAGTACACAATCAAACGCCCGCAAGAAGTTTTGATTGTCCATGCCGAAGTTGAGGGAGAACCAGACGAAATTACAATTTTTAAGGGCTTTTCCAGTTCCCTCGTGCGCCCTACCGCTTTTGATCCCGAAGTGCCGATGTTACCGGAGGGGGCCAAAATTGTGGCGATCGATCGCCTAAAGAGCCCTTATACACCCCAATCCCCGGTTTATTTAGCCCAAGGGCTAACTTGGGATCAGATGCAGGTTTTGTTATCCCAGGTAGGCGTTTAGCTTGCTACTTTACGTAAAGATAACTAGTTAAGTTTAAGAATCGGTGAATTACTTACGGATTTTCCGTAATTCCTCCGAAGTAGGGTGAAGATACGCTCTAACCTCTTTCTGTGCCTCAAGGCCTATGCAGGTTCAAAACCCCAGTTCTCCTCATAGCTACGAAATCGCGGTGCCTCAGCCGCATCTATCCAAGCGATCGCTCACTTCCGAAGCAAGTTTTCAGAGGGTGAAGCAGTGGGTGCATGGCGCAAGCATTCGTCGCAAAATTGGCTCTGGCTATGCAGTCGCGATCGGGGTAGCCCTGCTAGGCACAACTGCTGGGTTAACGGTGGGAGACTACTACCAAAACCAAGCGCAGAAACAACTCACTCGCGCTGTAAAGCAAGAGCAACTGCTGAGTGAGCTGCAACGCAATGTATTGCATATGCGCTTGCACCACCACGAGTTTGTGCCGCTCCTAGAGAAACCCGCACTGTTTGAGGCTAAGCACGATCATTTCCTCAGCCATATTGATAAAACTCAAAAGATTCTGCCAAGCCTGCAATCTGTAGCTGCAACTGAGAATTCACCTACTCTCACCCAATTTTTGCAATCAAGTCAGGGGATCGTGCGTGACTACTTCCAGCAAATGGAGGTGTTTCTAAGGGAGACAAATCCCCAAAAGCTTTCAACTACAGAACTCAAAGCTAGGCAGGCTTGGTTGCTTCAGTTTTCTACTAGCGCAGCTTCGCTCAGGTTTGATGGTCTTTTAGATAACTTAGTTCAACTGATTGAAAGCAACCGTCAGGAACAGCAGCGGGCAGAAGTGGCTTTAGCCGATGCCAAAACCCTGCGGACTGAAATCATTGCCCTGAGCATGGTGCTTTCCGTTAGCATTGCGGCTATTTTGGCAGTTTTGACGAGTCGGGCGATCGCTCGTCCCCTAGAGTCTGTCACCAAGGTAGCTCAGCGAGCCACTAAGGAATCGAACTTTGAGCTGCAAGCGCCCATTACCACCCAAGATGAAGTCGGCTTGTTAGCAGCGGCCTTGAATGGGTTGATGCAATGCGTCACCGAGCATACCCACGAACTGCAAACCGTACATCAAACGCTAGAGAAACGAGTAGAAGAACGCACAGCAGAGCTTTGGCGCAAGAATGAACAGTTGGCAGAGGCTCACGACCACCTGCAACAGTTGAATGGCGAGCTGGTATCTCAAGCTCATGAGCTACATCAAGCCCTGCAAGAGCTACGTCAAACCCAAGCTCAGTTGATTCAAACCGAGAAAATGTCGAGCTTGGGCCAAATGGTGGCAGGATTTGCCCACGAAATCAATAATCCCATTACTTTCGTGGCAGCCAACCTCAACTATGCCAACACCTATATGACGCAATTGATTAGCCTGGTGCAGCTTTATCAGCAGCAATATCCTCATCCTCCTGCGGTTCTCCAAGCACAAATTGCTGATTTAGATGTTGGGTTTGTAGTGGATGACTTGCCTAAAGTTTTGACTTCGATGCAAGCGGGAACTGATCGGATTCGCCAACTCGTTCTATCGCTGCGTAACTTTTCGCGCTTAGATGAAGCAGAGATGAAGCCAGTCGATATCCATGAAGGTATCGACAACACACTGTTAATCCTCAATCATCGGCTGGCTCCAGAGATTTCAATTGTCAAGCAATACAGCAAGCTGCCCTTAGTGGAGTGCTATCCAGCACAGCTCAATCAAGTGTTCATGCATCTGCTAAATAATGCGATTGATGCACTGTTATCTGATGCACTGGTATCGCCATCAAATCAGGCGAGGAAGCAAATTACCATTGAAACTGAGGTACTGAAATTTAATCAAATAAAAATCTGTATTGCAGATAACGGTCCAGGTATTTCCAGCGAGTTCAGTAGCAAACTATTTGATCCGTTCTTTACCACCAAACCCGTGGGACAAGGCACAGGATTAGGCTTAGCGATTTGCTACCAAATTATAGAAAAGCATCACGGCAAAATTGAGGTTGCTTCTGAGATAGGGCGAGGCGCAAAGTTTATGATTACCTTGCCAATTCAAGCGATTTCTTCTGCTAATTCAGCGGCATTGCCAGCGAAGGAATTTGTTGAAGCGATCTCAACAAGCTAGGGACGACCCAAGCCGCTCCTCAATGACTTTGCAGATGCAGGTTACAACCCTAATCCAAGTGGCGATCGCGTTTTAGATCGTGCTTGCACTAGCTAATACGACACATACAGCAACCGTCTATTCCTTGGTTTAGGGTAATAGTAATGTTCAAACTTTACTATTTGACTAAAAAATATTTTTCTCCGGAAATGCACTCGGTAGCGCGTTACTTAAACGTATGAACTGAATATTTTGAAAAATCCTACAGATTCATAGCTGGACTGTACACTTTATGCTCTTGGCAGTAGAGCAGCCTCTGAGGGAAAGTGCTATTCTCCACTGTGAGTGTGTTGTGAGTGGAGTGCTTAAATTTATGGTCACATCCCCTGCCCGGACGCAACGTCCTAGCCTAGCTTCGATTTCGATTTCAAAGGTACAGTCTGCCCCCTCTGAACCCACAATTCAAAAACAACCGCTTCAACTCAACCTACCAGCTACTCCGCTATTTGGTACTGATGGGATTCGAGGCCATGCGGGTGATTTGTTGAGCGCTCCTTTAGCGCTACAAGTGGGTTTTTGGGCAGGTCGTGTATTGCAATCTCACACGACTGGATCAGGCCCAATTATTTTAGGTCAAGATTCCAGAAATTCTAGCGACATGTTAGCAATGGCGCTCTCTGCGGGCTTGACCGCTGCTGGCCTAGAAGTTTGGAATTTAGGGCTGTGCCCTACTCCCAGTGTTGCTTATCTGGCTCAAACCACCGGGGCGCTGGGTGGTGTGATGATTTCAGCCAGCCACAATCCTCCAGAAGATAACGGCATCAAGTTTTTTGGCCCGGATGGAGCCAAGCTACCCCTAGCAGTCCAAGCTCAAATTGAAGCGGCGATCCGAGGTAATGCGGTAGATGTGAAGCCGCAACTCCAGGGTGGCGATCGCTGGGGACAGCACTACCATCGGCCAGAACTATTGAGCAAGTATGTGGAGTCGCTACACAAGCCGCTACTTCCAGCCGTGAACTTGCAAGGCATGCGGATTGTCTTGGATCTCGCTTGGGGTGCAGCCGCGAACTTAGCGCCTGAGGTATTTACGGCGATGGGTGCTGAGGTGATTTGTCTCCACGACAGTCCAGACGGCGATCGCATTAACGTTAACTGCGGTTCCACCCATCTTGACCCGCTACGGGCAGCAGTGAAGCAGCATAACGCTCATATCGGCTTTGCCTTTGATGGTGATGCCGACCGAGTGCTGGCCGTGGATGCTCAAGGCCGCACTGTGGATGGGGACTACATTCTATATTTCTGGGGCCAAACGCTACGTCAAGCGCAAGAGTTACCCGGCGACACCATCGTTTCGACGGTAATGGCAAACTTGGGCTTCGAGCGGGCTTGGGAAAAACAAGGCGGTAAACTGCTGCGTACTGCCGTAGGGGATCAATATGTCCACGCCGAAATGCTGCGCCAAGGTGCCATGTTAGGCGGCGAGCAATCGGGGCACATTCTCTGTCGGCACTATAGCGTCAGTGGGGATGGCCTCCTAACTGCTTTACACCTAGCAGCTCTAGTGCGAGGGGCAGGTACTTCTTTGGCGGATTTAGTCGATCAAAGCTTCCAAACTTATCCCCAGTTCTTAAAGAATGTGCGAGTTGAGGATCGCGATCGCCGTTTGAACTGGCAAAACTGTGATGGTTTGCAGAATGCGATCGCTCAAGCCGAGGCCCATATGGGAGACCAAGGCCGAATTTTAGTTCGAGCCTCTGGAACCGAACCTGTGATTCGAGTCATGGTAGAAGCGGCTAGTGCCGAGTTGGCATCTTACTGGACAGACAATCTAGTTTTAGCTGTACAAGAGCATTTGACTTAGCACTACTCAGAGTTTATTTTTTTTGCAGCACTGGTAGCGGCTCGATGGTTTGCTAGGAAATAGAGGGTTGTTGAAAGCAGCGAAAGCTACTACAGCAACCCTCTATTCTTGGATTTGCCGAGTCTGATCTTGAAAAAAGCTTTTTTGTGTGCAAAAAAGTACGTCAATATTAAGTTTTTCTAAGGTTAATGGGGTCAGTTGTTTAAAGCCTTCTTAAAGCCAAGCCAAACAGTCGCCGGATCAGAAGCCCAGATGCCACAATTGGTAGGCCCCTCTCCCTACTGCTGATGCCGATACCCTAGCTGTTTCTCAACTTTATTTGGGGTTCTCGCAGAAAGAATCTACGCAATTGGTACAACCCTCTACATTGCCTCTGAAACTACCGCTAGTTTCTCCGCCGGAAAATGCCACTATATTGATTGACCTAATTAGTTGTGGCTCCGCGTCGAGGCTCCGAGTCAAAGTTAAGGAGAGGATCAGCCTCATAGTTTTGCTATGCCCAAATCAAAACTGAAGTCAAAGCAAAAAGCTCTCAATGACGAAGCCCCGCCGCTAACGATGAAGGAGCGGTTGGCTCAGAAACGAAAAGCTGCCCAAGCCCGGAAAGAACTCGTTAACTACACAATTTTTGCCCTTTTACTGTGTGCAGTTGCGGGCTTATGTTTCGGTGTAATTAATGAAGATCCGAAGCCAGGAATTGGCTTAACTGTGGGTCTGCTTTGCCTCAGCCTGTCATTTAAGTATCCGCGTCAGGCAATGTGGGGATTTCTCATCTACCTACCCTTTGGCGGAACGATCACCTATGCGATTGGCAATAGCCCTTTGCTCCAGTTGGCTAAGGACGCTTTCTTTATCCCAGCTCTCATTGGCACTATTCAGTACTGTCGGCGCGAGCGTCTGCCTTTTCTAATTCCTAAGCAGCTCATGCCAGCATTGGGAATTTTGTTGGCCTATTGTTTACTAGTTCTAGCTTTTATTAACGGCTCGCAACAGATGGCGGCTAATGGAGCCGAGCAGCCATTTGCAATGGGAATTTTGGGCCTCAAGGTTTTGATGGGCTATATCCCTTTAATCGTCTGTGCTTATTACTTAATCCGAGACAAAAAAGACCTCCATTTCCTGCTGCGCCTGCATGTTGTGTTGATTTTGGCATGTTGCGGTCTTGCCTTCATTCAATACACTTTCCTCAAGACAGGCCGTTGTGCTGGAACGATAGCCTCAGGAGCATCTCTCTTCAAAGCCTCTCTAGACGCAAGATGCTTAGTTGGTGGCTCTCTGCTATATAGCCCTGAGCATGGGCAGATCCGCCTACCTGGAACCTTTGTTGCCCCGTGGCAATGGGGTTGGTTTCTCATTTCCAGCGGGTTTATCAGCTTTGCTGCGGCCTTCAGCGATCCCTCATTTGTTTGGCGAAATGCTGGGTTGTCAGCAATGGCAGCAACCTTCATTATGTCTACCTTATCGGGCCAAAGAATTGCGTTAGCACTGGTGCCAGTGACCACAGTGATTCTGCTAATCCTTACGGGACAAGTCACTAACCTCAAACGCTTTATTCCCATAGGCGCAGGCTTAGGTCTGATTTTGAGCGTTGCGATGGCAGCCAATCCGGAGGTCGTCCAAGAGCGGATTACTAGTTTTCAAGGACGATGGGAAGCTTCACCCCCTCAAGCCTTCATCATGCAGCAGTTTGAATATGCCGCAGAGCGATCTGGTTTTTTAGGCAAGGGTTTGGGGCGAGCTACGAATGCGGCCCGCTCTTTGGGCAACTCGGAACTCATTGAAACCTATTACCCTAAATTACTTTACGAAATTGGGCCGCTGGGAGTGCTGGCTTTTTTGGTAGTAGCGATCAGCTTGACCATTATTACATTTAAGGCTTATCGCTCTGTGCGCGATCGCAGTTTGAGAAGTTATGGAGCTAGTTTCTGGGTTTTCATCTTATTCATTAGCTTCAATACTTACTACTACCCCTTAGATGTAGACCCAGTGGCTGTTTACTACTGGTTTTTTGCTGGCGTGATTTTGAAGTTGCCAGAATTAGATCGCCAGGAAAAATTACTTAAAGAAGCCTCGGAGGATTTGGTTAGTAAGAAGAAAGGTAGGCGATCGAAAAAAGCAACAGCAACTTTATAAGGAAATCAACCGCCGTGAATTGTGAAACTAAAGTGGTTAGAAAGAGATTAGATTGGATTGACCAAACCAAGGGAATTGCAATCTTAGCAGTTATCTTATTCCACTTTTTTCAAAACTACCCTGAGCGCTTTGATTTAGTCGTCGCTTTGGATCGAAATGGGGCTCGTTTCGGCTACGCTGCGGTTGATATCTTTTTTGTCATGGCTGGGTTTAATACCAGCTATGCTTTAGCCTCAGCTTTGAAAACAGCTAATTTAACTGAGATATCGGTAGATTGGAAATTGTGGTTAAAGAAGCGAATCTCTCGGCTGTATCCTACTTATTTTCTGGCGGTTGTATCTAGTTTGATGCTCTATCAGTGGTTCGGCCACTTAAAAATCAACTCGATTCAGAACTTTATCCTGAGCTGTATTGGTTTGGCAGGTTATGAGTTTCAATCGATCAACCCTGGCTTTTGGTTTTTTACAGTCATCCTAGAAGCTTATTTAAGCATTCCTCTAATTTTCTATTTTTGCCGAGGGCAGACAGTCAAGATTTTGGGCTTAGGGATTTTAGTTGCTGCCCTAACTAAGGCTCTTTGTTGGGTTCTACCTCAGAGTTCACCGAGTTTCTGGTTTTTATTGCAAAATAACTTCTTGGGTAGCTACTTTTTTCAACTTTGCCTTGGTTTGTACTGGGGGGTTGTTTACTTTGAGAAGCAATCCTTTAGGAGAATTGATTGGCTAGCGGCTATTGGTACTTTTGTGATTGGTATTGTAATTTGTGCCGGAATGGTTTTGGGCAAAGCTAACATCACTTATATGTTTGGGTTTGATGTGCTACTCTCGCCAATTCTATTCTTGGGACTTTATGCGCTTCTCCAATTCTTGAGCCAATGGCGATCGCTACAGTGGGGTATGAGCTTTCTTTCGTTATTAGGACTTTACTCATATCAACTATATTTAATTCATCAACCGCTTTTTGTGGTGGCTTTGCGTAGACTCAATCAGTTGCTTGATTTGCCCCCTTATCTTCAACTCGGCTTCTCTGTTTTAGTAGTAGGTTTGTTACTTACTATTTATGGATTTTTATTTGTTAAAACAGAAGTTTTTATTCGCAAACAGACTAGAAAATTAGTGAGTAGTCAAGCTTAGATGACCAACCAAACTGAAACTGCAATGAAAAATTCAGATGTTATGGCTTGGCCTTTAATCTCGGTGATTGTTCCCACCTATTGTCGTGAGGAGGCTTTGCGAGACACACTAGTAGATGTCATGGCGCAGGACTACCCTAACTTTGAAGTGTTGGTGGTAGACCAAACTCGTACCCACGAGCCTGCGACTGAAGCCTACTTGGAGCAACTAACCACAGCAGGCAAGATTCAGTGGTTCCGGGTGGATTGGGCGAGTTTACCAGGAGCGCGAAACTACGCTGTACGGCGTTCTACAGGTGACATTATTTTGTTCATTGATGACGATGTGCAGCTTACGCCTGGTTTTCTAGCGACGCATGCTCGCAACTATGTGGAACAACCAGATGTGGGGGCTGTGGCGGGTCGTGTCTTCGATCGCATGAAGCTGACTGAGTCGAAGAAAACTCGCGTCATTGAATATTTGCCCCCCGAAGCGATGGACCCAGGAATAGCCTGGTATCACATTGATTTGGTTCACACGATTAAACCTCAGCAAGTGTTGACCGCGAGAGGCTGTAATATGTCCTTTCGGCGGGAGTTATTTGAGCAGCATGGCCTGCACTTTGATGAGCGCTTTCGAGGTAGCGCTGTGCGAGAGGAGTCTGACTTTTGCTTGCATATTCGCCAAACGGGCTACCGCATTTGGTACGACCCAGAAGCTCATCTGGTGCATTTAGGAGAAGAAACGGGAGGTTGTCACGATATCAGCACGCGATCGCTGCAATATCAACTCACTTTCTACCACAACCACTTCTTGCTGGGGCTGAAGAATCTCACCCCGATCCAAGCTCTAAGCTTGTTCGCTCGCCTATTTGACTGTCACGTGCTAGGTCGGCCACCTTGCCACAAGAGCGGTTCTCCCCTAAAGATCCTAAGTCGCGCGGGGTTCTATTTCTTAGGATTCCTGAGTGCTGTTTGGACTTTGATTAAATCTATCTGGGATGATGGTCAAACCTATACACGCTTGGATCAGAACGCTAGAGTGACCCAAGCATCCGTTGCCAACCAATCGTTAGATGAACAAGCTACAGCTGTTAGCTCCATGAAGTCTTAGCAGATTTGGTTCAGGCTAAAAGGTAAAGGTAGGGTTCAACGAGTAAATTCTAAACAGCCATGAGAATTTTAGTAGCTAGCCATACCTATATCGTTGATCTCAATTGTGAGAAGTTGCGATCGCTGGCCCGATTAGCGCCAGATGTTGAAGTAACGATTGTGGTGCCTCAACGTTGGCGGCCTGGAGGTGTGCAAAATACCATTATCGAAACTCAGCCTCGTCAAGAGGGTCCGTTCCGGATTGTCCCGGTTTCCAATTTGAGCCAGAACAATCAAGGACTGCTTTGTTTTGGTCAAGATCTGGTCACGTTGCTACGCCAGTTTCGACCCCAAATCATTCAAGTAGAGCAGGGATCAAAGGCGATCGGCTATAGCCAACTGATTACGCTAAACCGTCTGCTAGGCCTAAAAGCTAAAAACCTATTTTTTACTTGGTGGAATCTACCTTACAGCCTCAAGTTTCCTATTTCCGCCATTGAGGCTTATAACTTGCGCCATACCGATGGGTTGGTGGCTGGAAATCAGGATGGCGTGGAAATCTTGCAGCAACATGGTTACAAAGGCCCTGCCCGTGTGATGCCGCAATTGGGAGTGGATGAAACTTTATTTCGACCGCAACCTCAACCAGAACTAGCGGCTCAGCTTGGCATTCAGCCGTCTGAGTTTGTGGTGGGTTTTGTCGGGCGCTTTGTGGAAGAAAAAGGGCTGCTAACCCTAGGGAAAGCCTTAGCAGGTTTGCGCGATCGCCCCTGGAAATGGATGCTCTTAGGCCGAGGGCCACTAAAAGATACTCTCTTAAACTGGGCCCAGCAAGAAGGCTTAGCAGATCGGTTGATTTGGGTGGAGAGTGTCCCGCACGATCAGGTGCAGCGGTACATCAATTTAATGAGCACCTTGGTGCTGCCTTCGGAAACCACCTATCAATTCAAAACCTTAACCTCGGTGGGCTGGAAAGAGCAATTTGGCCATGTGTTGATTGAGGCAATGGCTTGCCAAGTTCCGGTGATTGGCTCGGATTCGGGAGAAATTCCTTATGTGATTGGGGATGCGGGCTTGGTCTTCCCGGAAGGAAATGCCGAAGCGTTGCAAGATCGCTTGCGGCAGTTGATGGAGCAACCAGAGCTGGCAACCAACTTGGCGAAGCGAGGGTACGAACGAGTCCTTAACCAGTACACCAATCACGCTTTGGCTAGCCAGTTATTGAGCTTTTACAAGGAGTTGCTTGCCGCGTGAACCAGCCTCTGCGGGTTTTGCAAATTGTGCCTTCCATTTCGCTAGTGTACGGAGGGCCCAGCCAGATGGTGTTGGGGTTATCCGGTGCCCTAGCAGCTCAGGGTGTAGAGGTGACGATCCTGACTACGGATTCTAATGGGGATGCGGGCCAGGCTCCCTTAGCGGTGCCCCTCGATCGCCCTGTAGAACAAGATGGCTATCACATCCGCTACTTTCGTTGCTCACCCTTCCGCCGCTACAAATTTTCTTTGGGCTTGCTGCAATGGCTCGCTCAACAGGCTCACTCCTTCGACTTGGCCCATATTCACGCCTTGTTCTCTCCGGTGAGTACAGCGGCAGCGACAATTGCGCGATCGCAAAAGTTGCCTTATCTACTGCGTCCCTTGGGAACCCTTGACCCTGCTGACCTACGTAAGAAAAAGCAGCTAAAGCAGGTTTATGCAGCGTTACTAGAGCGGCCTAATTTGGCAGGGGCTGCGGCAATACATTTTACGAGTGCTCAAGAAGCCAAAGTTTCTGAGCGCTTTGGGCTGACCACTAAAGATTTAGTCATGCCCTTGGGTGTGAGCTTACCGAAGCTGTCTGCTCACCCCGAAGCGATTCGCGCTCAGTTAGGTATTCCTAGCGATCGCCCCCTGGTTTTGTTCATGTCCCGAATTGACCCCAAAAAGGGATTGGATCTGCTGTTACCTGCTCTAGAAAATTTGCTGGCAGAAAAAATCGAATTTCATTTTGTTCTAGCAGGTGGAAACCCCCAAGATCCAGATTATGAAGCGGCGATTCGGAGCCAAATTCAAGCTTCCTCGCTCGCTCCCCACACGACGGTAACTGGGTTTGCCTCTGGGGAAACGAAAGCTGCCTTGCTGCAAAGTGCTGATTTGTTTGTGCTGCCGTCCTACTACGAAAACTTTGGCATTGCGGTGGCGGAAGCGATGGCAATGGAAACGCCTGTGGTGATTTCAGACCAAGTGCATATCTGTGAGGAAGTGCGGCAGGCAGAGGCAGGTTGGGTCGGACCTTGCGAGGTAGCAGCTTTAACTCATTTGCTCAAGGATGCTTTGAAGGGTGCGTCTGAGCGCCAACGTCGAGGCCAACGAGCAAAAGCCTATGCTTTGCAGCACTATAGCTGGCCTGCGATCGCTCAACAAATGATTCAGTCTTACCAAAAAATTTTGGCGACAACCGCACGCTAGTTTTTGCTGAAATAGCTCGTGAATGGATTGCACAGGCTTAAAAGTAGCGCATCAAATCTGAAAAGCTATAGCAACTGATGATCAGCAATAAGACGGCAGTGACCTGAGTAATCCGAGGTTGCGAGGAAGGGATGAGGGCTTCCCGGACTAAAGTGGAGACGGCTGCTCCAATGGCGAAGCTTAAGCTCAGGACTAAGTAAGGCCAACCTTTCGTGAGGCCCCAGACCACATCGCTGGCTCCCCATACGAGTAGGAGGGCGATCGCTAACAGGAGCATCAATAACTCAACAAATTGGGGTGGGTTACTGCTACTCGCCAGTGCTAGGGTGTCCCACCAGGATTGCCAGCGTCTCATCTCGCCACCACTTTAATCACTACAGCTCATTATGGCTTGAACCTGTTTTGGGTTAAGCGTTTCAGAACTGACCGTAGGATAGTCCAACTGTTTTGATTTGGCTACCTGCCTTGGGGTGGGAGTTATTTATGTTGCTTTGCGTAGGTTCTCCGGCAGAGCCAAGAGCTTGGGGGCACTCGCCCCCAAACCCCCGCTGAAGGACGGCTGCGTCCTCCAGACCTCCTCCAGAAGGGGTTTTAGCTGCTTGGTGTCGTGCTAGGTCGCTGTATAAATACTTTATTGCTCTCTTTCGCCCTCCAATGCTGAGGAAAATTTCCTCTCTGCTTCCTCCAGCATTGGGGGGCTAGGGGGATAAGTATTCATTTGTGCTGAAAGTCTCCTATGGGACTGGTTTTGTAAGCAAGCTATGGCTTCGTCTAGCTCTACTTGGGGAAAGCTTTGATAAAAACGGCTGACGCTGGAGAATTCTGCGGGAGTGGCTAAGAGGATCAGGCGATCGCACCATTGGTGAAGCCAATTTACCAGTTCTAGGGGGGCGACTGGGGCGCAAATCCAGATTTGGGCAGGTTGCTGTTGGCGGAGGGCTTGCGCAGCGACGGCGATGGTCATGCCTGTGGCGATGCCGTCGTCTACTAAAATGGCGATTGCTCCTTGGGGTTCGACCTGGGGACGGATGGGGCCAAATTGAGTCAGCTGTAGTTGAGCTTTCTCTAGCGTCGCTTGCAAGGCGGCCTGATAAATTTTGGTGCGATGAAGATGCCAAGGTCGAGGCTGAGTCCACAAGACTTCTCCTGTGGCGGCAACGGCTCCGATGGCTAGCTCTGGGTCTTCGGGGCGAGTGATTTTCTTGGCAATGACTACGTCAAGGGGACAGTTGAGTTTTTCGGCGATCGCAGCAGCGACTGGAATTCCACCACGAGGTAGGCCGTAAACGATCGGTTGAACGGTGGCGAGCGTGGGCCAATCTAGTTCGGTTGCCGCTGTTTTTAATCGGGTGAATTCCTCGAAAACTGCGAGGGCTAGTTCATGGCCAACTGCTTCGCGATCGCGAAATAGCGGAGAAGGTAACATTCATCCCTCCAGCGCTCGGCATTAGTGTTGTCACTATCTTGGCTGATGTAACCCGTTATCTACAAGTGATCCAAATAACGCTAAAGCTCGACATTCCACCTAACGACAGCTCTCAAGCGTGAGGAATTGGTTCTAGAATTTATAAATCTTAAGTGAATTGAGTTTGCTTACAAATTTTTTCCATCCTGATACTTTGGGATAGGAAAATTCTGATACATCTGCCGTCAAGATTCATGTCCAGCGAAGAACAAATTAGCCTTTTTGATGTTTCAGGTCTTCCCGCATCTCCTGCACCTGCGGACTTTGACCCAGACTTGATTCCCACGAGTGCGAAGGTACCTATTCCAGCGGGCACCTACAGCGCGATGGAGCAAATGGCTGTCCATTGCAACCAGTGCCAACGCTGCGATTTAGGTGCTAGCCGTACCCATGCAGTGGTGGGGCGAGGAAATCTGCAAGCGCCCATCATGATCATTGGTGAAGGCCCCGGACAAAATGAGGATGAAACAGGTTTGCCTTTTGTCGGGCGGGCTGGACAACTGCTAGAAAAGATTTTGGAATCGGTGCGCTTGACTACGGAGGCAGATGTCTACATTTGCAATATGGTCAAGTGTCGTCCTCCTGGCAACCGCACTCCAACACCGGATGAAACAGAAGCTTGTCGTCCTTACCTGATGGAGCAAATCCGGATGGTAGATCCCAAAATTATTTTGTTGACGGGTGCTACAGCGGTGCGGGGGGTCACAGGCGACAAACGCGGCATCACTAAGATTCGCGGTCAATGGCTAGAGTGGGAAGGCCATCTTTGTATGCCAATTTTGCACCCGGCTTATCTATTGCGCAATCCATCGCGGGAACCGGGAAGCCCAAAGTGGCAAATGTGGCAGGATATTCAAGTGGTGCGGACGAAGCTGGATGAGATTAGAGGTACTTCTGCGCCGATTAATCCACAGTCGGGAGATTAGGTTAAAGAGGCCGAATTCGTCCAGCACGGCAGTCTCGCAGCCAAGCGCGGATGGCTTGGCCTGTGACTCCTTGAGTGCTATTTTCCGGGGGTGAAGGCGGACGGGTGGCAGGATAGGGACCAAAGTGAGAAAACATCATGGCTAATCGCCAGCCACTCACGGTTTGGGTTAGAAAAACCCAATGATAACCTTGCAACTGAATGATTTTTCCAGCTGTGTACTGGCGCTCTAGAGTGGTGAAGAAGACCTGGTGGACTCCTTCTGCTTTTGGTGAAGACGCTGACTGGTAAACCCCAGGCCCTAAAGCTAAGGGCTCAAAATCTGGGGGGCTAGTGAGGAGGACATAGGGAGCGGAGGTAGTAGAGCGATCGCGCCGGAAGAGCCGCTGGTGGACTCGGTTCATATAGCCGGGTAAATCGCGCAGGAGCAAGGCCACTACAGGTTGAAATTCACTCGGACAAGCAGCCCGCCCAGGGAGCGTAATGGGAGACGAGGGGCGCTGCTCTACAGGAAAACTCGGAGGTTTGTCAGTCGCGATCGCCCCTAGCTGAAAATTCAACCCGCAAAGAATCAGGATTCCTAACTTAGCGACGCTCCATGACCGCATCTACGGATCTCCTCACGCTAGGCCACAACTGCCAATTCATCACAAATTCGGGCAAAGGCGGCTTCTGGGTCAGGAGCAGCCGTAATCGGACGACCAATCACTAGGTAACTGGCTCCTGCCTGTAAAGCTGCGGCTGGGGTCATGGCTCTTTTCTGATCCCCTGCTTCTGCCCAAGTGGGGCGCACCCCCGGACAAACCAAGAGGAAGTTGTCACCACAAGTTTGCCGCAGTTGCTCAGCCTCCTGAGGAGAACAAACTGCTCCTGCCAAGCCACTCTCCTTGGCTAACAAAGCCATTTGTAAGGCGTATTCTGGCAGCTCTAAAGGCACTTTCAGCTCAAAAGCTAACATCCGGGATGAAAGGCTGGTCAAGAGCGTGACTGCAATCAATTTCGGCGCAGGTAGACCCGCTGCGATCGCTCCTGCTTCAGCCGCAGCCTGAGATGCCTCTAACGCGGTTTTCCCCGCTGTGGCATGCACTGTGAGCAAGTCTACGCCATATTTGGCTGCGGCTCGGCATGCTCCCGCCATCGTATTGGGAATGTCGTGCAGCTTTAGGTCTAAAAAGATGCGTTTCTCCCGCTCTTTCAAGGCGGTCAAGATGCTAGGGCCACTGCTGACAAACAGCTCTAATCCCACCTTCCAGAAACTCACTTGAGGTAGGCGTTCCACTAAGGCGATTGCCTCTGCCTCGGTGGGTACATCTAGAGGCACAATAATCTTTTCTGCGACTGACTTTTCTGTGACTGACTTTTCTGTGACTGACATTGGGCCTCACGGTACGAGACGGACAAAGTTCTTTTTGCCGAGCTGTAACACTCGTCCGTGCAACTCCTCTGGGGAGCTGAAGGTGAGGTCTGCTTGATCTACGCGATCGCCCTCCAGCCTGACAGCTCCACCTTGAATTTGTCGCCGCGCTTCTGAGCTGGTTTTGCAGAGACCGCTGGCACTAACTAAGTAGAACAGCTTGGCAGGAAATTGGATTTCTGTCAGAGAAAATTCTCGAACCGCGTTACCTTGAGCGGTGCCCCCACCGATTAAATCTAAAGCGGCTTTTTGAGCGTTAACAGCGGCTTCTGACCCGTGGTATTGGCTGACAACATCAAGCGCCAAGAGCTTCTGGCGATCGCGCGGATTTTCGGGCAACTCATCTAAGGCGCGAGCAGTTAGTAGCTCGCAGTACTGAGGTAACAGTGCATCGGGTACTTTTTCTAGCTTCGAGTACATAGTCAAGGGGTCTTCGAGCAAGCCAATGTAGTTGCCTAAAGACTTCGACATTTTCTGAGTTCCATCGGTGCCAATCAAAATCGGTACTAACAAGCCAAATTGAGGCGTTTGTCCAAAGTGGCGTTGTAAATCTCGGCCCACAGCAATATTAAATTTCTGGTCAGTGCCGCCCAGTTCCACATCTGCTTGCACTGCTACCGAGTCGTAGCCCTGCATCAAGGGATAGAGAAATTCATGCAGATAAATTGGATTGCCTCGCTCGTAGCGTTCTGCAAAGCCTTCTTTTGCGAGCATTTGCCCCACCGTCATGGTTGAGAGCAGTTCCAAAATTTTTGACAAGTCAAGATTGGCGAGCCACTCAGAGTTGTAGCGAATTTCTAAGCGACCTGGTGTGTCGAAGTCCAAGATCGGTCGGACTTGATCCAGATAAGTTTGAGCGTTTTGAGCTACGTCTGCTGGCGTTAACTGTCGGCGCACTTCAGACTTGCCAGTCGGATCGCCAATTTGAGCGGTGAAATCTCCAATGATTAAAACAGCAGTGTGGCCAGCATCTTGAAAAGCCCGGAGCTTGCGCACGGGAATACTATGCCCCAAGTGAATTTCTGCTCCAGTCGGATCGATACCAAACTTAACTCGCAACGGCCTGTCTGCTTGAGCTAAGCGTTGGATTAGATTTTCATCTGGGTCATTACTATCGGGTCGGCTTGGGAATATTTCACTCGTCCCCCGGTCTAGCCATGCCAGGCTTTGCTCAACACGAGATGCTTCAAGAGAGGTCATACTTTGCAATGTGGCAACGGGGTTCGCTAAACTCACTGGAATAAAAAGGCTGGAGATACGAAAAATTTAGATTTGGGCAAACTTGGGCAGACTGTGTGCCCAACCGTTATGTGGTAAAGCCTCAACAGTCAGACTACTATATTGCCAACATTTCAGAAATACTTACCTTGACTCCACCTTGATCTTGAACTTCAATTTGCGCTTCTCAATCTCCAGATTGAGGTTAATCTATTCCTTATTTGCTTTGATCGTCTCACCTAAGATAGTTGAACCCGCAGATTTAAGTCGGGATCTTTAGACGCTCACCTAGCTGCGATCGCAGTTAAAATTCTCCGGAAGCCCCCGCTTCGGAATGCTTGATCTTAAATAACGCCTTTTGTGTTGAGGAAGTGAAATCGCCGTGTCATCTAACACCATCGGACAGAAAAAACCGGCTAACCCAGCACCGATGCTGCAATTTGTGCAGGCAGTTGCCAAAGTGACAGGAGGCACCCTCCTGGGAATCACCATGCTATCTAGCTCTGTGCTGGCTGGGGGGTTAGTTGGTTTAGCGATTAGCTTCCGTAACCTCCCTGATGTGCGAGTACTGCGTAGCTATGTGCCTACCGAAACCACCCACGTCTATGACATCAAGGGCAAGCTGCTCTCTAGCATCCACGGAGAAGCAAACCGGGAAGTGGTGCCCTTAGACAAAATCTCTCCTGACTTAAAGCGAGCTGTAATCGCGATTGAGGACAGTCACTTCTACTCGCACCACGGCATCAACCCAGTCGGGGTTACCCGGGCTTTCATGGCTAACTTGGAGCAGGGCAGAACCGTGGAGGGGGGCTCCACCGTAACCATGCAGTTGGTCAAAAACTTGTTTCTGTCGCCTAAGCGAGCTTTTAGCCGGAAAGTGGCAGAGGGCGTGCTGGCTCTACGGCTAGAGCAGATTTTGACCAAAAACCAGATTCTTGAAATGTACTTGAATCAGGTTTATTGGGGGCATAACACTTACGGCATTGAAACAGCCTCTGCCAGCTACTTTGGCAAACATGCCTCCGAGCTTAATCTAGCCGAATCCGCCATGATGGCGGGTTTAATTCAGGCTCCCGAAAACTATAGTCCCTTTGTTAGCTATAAGTTGGCTAAGCAGCGTCAACTAACAGTCCTGCGCCGCATGCGGGAGCTGCAATGGATCACCCCCCAAGAAGAGGCTGCAGCTCGCAAACAACCGCTGAAATTAGGGCAAATAACTTCTTTCCAAGCCAGCAATATGCCCTATGTAACTGAGGCTGTGGTACAGGAGCTAACTAAACGCTTTGGCCGCGATGCAGTCCTCAAAGGAGGGATGCGGGTGCAGACCACGATTGATACCAAGCTCCAGCGGATTGCTGAGGATACTGTAAGCCGGGGTCACTATCGTCTCTCCTACATGGCCGATCAGATGGCACTGGTCGCTGTTGACCCCAGGACTCACTTTGTCAAGGCGATGGTAGGTGGGGTCGATTATAAACAGAGCCAGTACAATCGAGCTGTGCAAGCCCTGAGGCAGCCCGGTTCCGCGTTCAAACCATTTGTTTACTATGCTGCCTTGGCCTCTGGTAAATATGGTGCTGACTCGACTGTTTATGACTCGCCTGTGAGCTATCCAGATGGCTACGAATACTATTCGCCTCAGAACTACGATGGCACCTTTGCAGGGGCGATGAGCCTGCGGCGGGCGCTAGAAATGTCACGAAATATTCCAGCGGTGAAGCTGGGGCAAGAAATTGGCCTGAATAAGGTGATTGAAATTTGTCGGACGTTGGGCATTAAAAGCCCAATGGAACCCGTCATTTCTTTGCCTCTCGGTGCAGTTGATTTAACACCTCTAGAAATGGCGGGCTCTTATGCTACCTTTGCTAATAATGGTTGGCACTCCGAGACCACCTTTATTGCTCAGGTTACGGATAGCAGTGGCAATCTACTCTTAGACAATACGCCTAAGCCTCAGCTTGTACTCGACCCTTGGGCTTCAGCTTCGCTGAATAGTGTGTTGCAAGGAGTGATTGAGCGAGGAACGGCCACAGCAGCCCGCCTCGATCGCCCTGCTGCTGGTAAGACAGGCACGACTTCTTCCGAGCGGGATATTTGGTTTGTTGGCTATGTACCGCAGCTTTCGGTAGCCGTTTGGGTAGGAAATGATAACTACGCTCCGCTCGGATATGGAGCCACAGGGGGAACTCTAGTCGCTCCGATCTGGCGCGATTTCATGGAACAAGCGCTTCGAGGCGTACCCGCACAGAGTTTCCGCCCCGCTTCGGACTTTGAGCGGCCTTAAGCAGCCTATAGAGCACCTCAGAGTAGCCGCGCTCAGAGGCCAGCCAATATAACGCAGCGTCGGGGAAAGTAGAACACAGCGATCGCCCAAAAGCAGCATAACTACTAGGGCGATCGCTGACTTGTCCCTTAGCTTGCTGTGCTTTTATCGACTGCGATTCTTGAAGCAATGCCTCATGCTTGAGCAAGCGAAGTACTAGGCCGCTTGAATTGTTGATGCTTCAAGTTCGATGAGTTTAAAGCGCGTAATAATAGCAACTCTTATTAGCGTCAGGAGTATTCCTCGATACTTTTAGATTGTGATTGTGAGTTCTTAAATTAGATGCAGTAGAACCATATTTTTAAGTATTGCAGCGGTCCTTGCCTAGGTCAGGAGTTATCACTATTTTGGTTAAGAGTAAGTTAACTCGGTCTGTCTCCACAAAAGCTCTAGCCTATTGATATCAATCCTATTAGATCGGCTCTATCACAACTTCTATAAAGGAGAAGTTTTTGTATAGATATTGTTAACATTAGGCTGCATTTCTAAAGAGATCGGATATGATCGCTACCGAAGCTAGATTCAGTATTAGAACGAGAATGTAGTTTTTGAACTATTACTCTTGCCTAATAAGAACTAGCAGGCTATTGAGTTCGTTTGGTTTGGAGAGAATTGTGACTATTTACGTTGGCAACCTGGCTTTTCAGGCTACTGAAGAGGATCTAAAGGAGATCTTTGCGGAATACGGCAAAGTCAGCCGAGTTAGCCTCCCTACAGACCGTGAGACAGGAAGAAAACGGGGTTTTGCGTTTGTCGAAATGGAAGATGACGCAAAGGAAGACGCTGCGATCGCTGAGCTTGATGGAGCAGAGTGGTTGGGTCGAGAGCTAAAAGTCAACAAAGCTAAGCCACGGGAAAGTAGTGGTGCTTCCTCGAGAAGTCGCTACTAAGTCGCTACAGTTACAGACCAATTTAGCAATCGACTGCAATGCCTAAATTGAGTTGACTCAGTTAGGTTGTCGACGTGATGTAGCGCTTCGCAAATAATTTTTCTTTGTGCCCTCGAGTTTGTCTAATTAAGGCTCTTGGGGCACAAAGAGTTAAGTGAACTAAAGAGCCAAGGATTAGGGTTCAAAGGTCCTACCCTAAGTTTTGCTCTGTTGGCCAATTAAGGCGGCTAATTACCGATGGCCGAGAAATTGGCTCGCCAGGTTAACGACATCTCCCACATCAACCCCGCCACTCCGGTTGGTGTCTAAAAAGGAACCCAGCACGGGATTTAAATTTTGTGGGTTCTGAGTATTGGTGCCACTCCCCAAAAGATTTAAGACAATAGGAACTAAAATTGGCAGCATCGCTTGAATGGTCTGAGCGTTCAGACCAGTTTGTTGAGCTGTTTCTTGAGTGACTTGCTGCTGCTGTCCTGGTGTAAACAAACTCTGCACTGCTTGGGGATTTGCCTGGGTGCCGCCGAATTGATTGACGATCGCTTGAGCTTGCTCTGGACCTGCGATCGCTTGCTTCTCCTGCAACGCTGAGCGGACATGGTTGCCCACAATAGACAAAACTGATTGCATCACCGCCGGATTCGAGCCAGAACTTTGGCTCAGTTGCTGGACGACATTGACAATGCCGCCTAGTTGACCATGATTAGCTTGTTGGTTGGGGTTATCGATGGCGCTGACGATTTGGTCAAAAAGTCCCATAGTTTTTCCTTGTTTACTGAACTACTACTTGAGTCCCAAAGGTCTTAGCCTTCTTACCTGCCGCTTGCATGACAAAGCGACCGTTCACTCATTCGTCTAAAATTTTGCCTGCTCCGGAATAACTTCGCGTCTAGCTATTAGCAGAGGTTGCCAATCTCACGACTAGAGACGATTAGAATGAAAAGCATCGGCCTGCCAGTAGCCATGCCAGTTGCCATATTTGCTGAGCGAGCGCCGTTTGAGTTCGTGCCATCAAGCAAGGTTAGGCTGAGTTCATGCCTTCGTCGCGCCTGATCATACTGATTGTCGGCCTCACCTTATTGCTGGGGCTGATGTTGTGGCTGATTGATTCGCTCTCTCGGCTCTACTACACGATCGCGTTTACCGCCCCTCTCCTAGCCAATCTACTGCTCCTACTGCTGATTGTCTTGCTAGGGGTGCTGGTGGCTGCGTTTGTTTACTACTTGCTCGTATTGCCACAACTGCAAAAGCGCCAAGCTCGCCGACCCCAACCCAAGCTGCCAACCGCCAAAGCAGATGTAGCCGAAAAAAACTTACGAGCGGTGCGGCAGCAAGTGGCGCAAATTCAGGATGAGGTAGCGCGTCAAGCCTTGATCAACCGTTCTCGCACCATTGAGCAAAACCTCTCCCGGCGAGAACTGCGAGTTGTGGTGTTTGGTACGGGCTCGGCAGGTAAGACTTCGATTGTGAATGCCTTAATTGGTCGAGTCGTCGGGCAAGTCGGAGCCCCGATGGGAACGACGGATGTGGGAGCAACCTATCAGCTGAAGCTGAAAAAATTGAATAGAGAAATTTGGGTGACGGACACTCCAGGCATTCTAGAAGCGGGAGTAGCAGGAACTGAACGTGAACAGAGAGCCCGTCAGTTAGCCACTGAAGCCGATTTGCTACTCTTTATTCTCGATAACGACCTGCGACAGTCTGAATACGAACCGTTGCGGCGATTGGCCGAGATTGGGAAGCGATCGCTGGTGGTTCTGAACAAAACTGATTTGTACCCCGATCCAGACCGAGAAACCATTTTGGCCCGTTTGCGCGATCGCCTGCGAGATCTCGTAGCAGCTGCCGATATTGTGGCGGTAGCGGCTCAGCCTCAAACCGTGCGGCTCGAAAGTGGCGACTGGTTGCAACCAGAACCGGAGATTATGCCGTTGCTCAAGCGGATGGCGGCGGTGTTACGGGCTGAGGGCGAAGATTTAGTAGCTGACAATATCCTGCTGCAATCTCAGCGCTTGGGTGACGAAGCTCGGACGCTGATTGATACTGAACGTCGTCGCCAAGCCGATAAGATTGTGGAGCGGTTTCAATGGATTGGAGCGGGGGTGATTGCGGTGACCCCATTGCCCGTGATCGATTTGCTGGCTACTGCGGCCGTGAATGCCCAGATGGTGGTGGAGATTGGTCAGGTGTATGGCTGCGACATTAATGCCGAGCGAGGCAGAGAACTGGCCATTTCCCTAGCGAAAACCCTGGCTAGCTTAGGTATTGTTAAAGGCGCGATCGATCTGATTTCAACTGCTTTGCGATTGAATGTAGCCACGTTTTTAGTTGGGAAAGCGATTCAGGGGGTTAGTGCTGCCTACCTGACGC
Organism: Trichocoleus sp. FACHB-262; assembly: GCF_014696035.1. NCBI lineage: Bacteria > Bacillati > Cyanobacteriota > Cyanophyceae > Leptolyngbyales > Trichocoleusaceae > Trichocoleus > Trichocoleus sp. FACHB-262. The sequence goes on from NZ_JACJPK010000064.1 coordinate 200,793, forward strand.
GAATTGCAGGCAAGAGCTTTATTGAATACTTTCGCCACGATCAGAATTGGGGAGACGGCGGCATGACGGAAGTGGTGCAGCGGCAATTTCAGCTCAACCGCCGTGATGAGTTTGTCAAAGCGTTTATTCAAGAAGCGATCGCTCGCGTGGTTAGACCCTTGACAGAAAATGCCACAGCTGGGGAGCCGCTAGAGGTAGAACCGAAAGATCGTCGATAGGGGCTGGAATCATCTCCCCGCGAAAGTCTAAAAATTGCACCACCAGTAAGTAAGCAATGCTGAGCACGACAGCAATTACGCCGGTGATGATAGCGACAAACTTAGAGCGGTCCATGCCTCTTACCCGTAACTAAAACTGCATCTGATTATTCTTACCTTCCACTCTGCCATAGGCCAACCCTAGCTGGACGCTAGAAATATGTGATTTCCTGCATGAGTTGGTTTAGAGAAAGCGGGTGGGGACACACAAGGGGTGATTTTGGGCTCGATGACGCGGATTGAAAATTAATTCCTTGTATAAAAATTTACGATTCCTGTAATCGGTTTCCTAGTGTTTGTATCTTTAAAAACAGATTTGTAAAGTTCATTATTCTTTCATCGTGTCTTTACGATTAATTTTTAGCCAATCTCCCCATCTCTATTAAAAATTGAAAGGTGGGGTATCTTTATCCGTAGAATTAAATACTAAGTATCAATGAATACCAGCAGTGTGTTTCGGCAAATTATTGAAGAGATTGACCAAATTAAACCCAGTATTCAGTTGCAGCTTCCGGCTAACCCTAGGTCAGTCAAGCAACAAATTCAAAAAATTACCTTAGCTCAGAAAAAGCTGCGAGAAATTGAAGAACGAGTTTATTTGTTTGGCAATCGAGGCGGCAACGGCTCAGCTTATCGCACTTATCTAAGCGTGAAGGCTTTAATTCACGGCATGATTCACGATGGGAATCACTTTAAGCTTCTAGCTGAAGAATATTTTGTTGATCCAGAGGGCACAGTGACGTTGTTGCATGATGCCTACCAAAGAGACTTGGAACTCCGGTATCGTATCCACCACCTGCAAGCTTTAGGATTGAGTCAAAGCCAAATTATTTTTGCTATCTGGCGAGTCAAGGCCGAAAGCGACAAGGCATATCAGGTGGCAACTAAAGAGTACCAACGCCTTACAGGTAGTTGCAAAGCGGTACCAGAACGGGTGTAAGCAGCGATCGCGATCGCTAAATGTTGGAGAAGCTAAGAAAGTCACGCCAGGTGAGCTGAAAAGCTAATTTCGTTTTAGTTTGTAAGATGAGGATGGTTCTAAGGATACCGACTCATGGCAGCGAGCGTGCTAAAGCGAAACAACGTTAATCAGTTGGGCGATGGCAAACAAACCATCATTTTTGCCCATGGTTTTGGCTCCGACCAAAGTGCTTGGCGGCATCAAGTCGCTGCTTTTGCCCCCAATTTTCGGATTGTTTTGTTTGATCACGTGGGAGCGGGTCAATCCGATTTCTCAGCTTACAGCCCACGTCGCTACAGCAGTCTCTATAGTTATGCAGAAGATTTATTAGATTTATGTGCTGAGCTAAAGCTTAAGCAAGCGGTTTTGGTGGCTCACTCAGTCAGTGGGATGGCTAGTTTGCTGGCAGCTTTAGTAGAGCCTGATCGATTTAGCCAACTGGTTTTTATTAGTGCTTCTCCTCGCTATCTCAATGATGCAGGTTATTTCGGTGGATTTGAGCAAGCTGATTTAGATGCACTTTATGCCGCGATGGCCTCTAACTACTATGCTTGGGCGAGTGGTTTTGCGCCCATTGTGATGGGTAATCCCGATAAACCGGAGCTAGCCCTGGAATTTGCTAAGACTTTGGCGCAGATTCGGCCTGATATTGCCCAAGCGGTGGCTCGCGTGATCTTTCAGTCGGACCACCGAGCTGAGTTAGGGCGGCTCAACATCCCGACTGTGATTTTACAATCGAATAATGATATTGCGGTGCCACCCCAGGTGGGGCAGTATTTGGCAGATCATATCCCCTCTGGTCGACTTGTCCCCATTGCCGCTGAAGGACATTTGCCTCACCTCAGTGCTCCAGAGACAGTTACCCAAGCGATCGCTGCATGTTTGGCTACTTAACAACTTCCTGGTTGCAGTTGTCTCTACGTCATCCTGACTGGTTGCCTACTTTTCGGCCTGTTTTGCTGATGCTGGCGATGAGCGGCTGCGGCGGGTTAGTTGTATTGGGGGACGCATCTGATTTGTGGGTGGGATTAGTTTTAGGGTTAGGGCTTCTCTTGCCACTGCCACCGCTACCGCTGATGTTGCTGCTAGGTGCAGGAATGGGGTTGGCGGTTGTCTTGGGGCCAGAACCCATTATCCGGCAGGCGATCGCTTGGGGTATTTCTGCTGCCTTGATCGTAGGGTTGCGGCGATTTTGCCAAAAGATTGAGTGGCGGCTGGCTTCACAAGCGCTACTAGCCAAACTAACCGAAGTAGAGACTTTAGCGACACCTGATGCTTTGTTGAGGCGGGTGCTGGTGTCTCTGCAAGAAGTGACGGTTGCCGATGCTGCGATCGCTTTGCGTCAGTTGGATGAGGTGACAGCAGAGGCATTGGTCTGCTTACCAGAAACGGCTCTACCTAACGCCCTGACCACACCTAGTTTATTCGCCACTGCGATCGCCCAAAATCGCTGCCTTTATTACACAGATTATGCTTCTACACCAGAAGCGTCCCGCGTTCTACTCGCTCAAGGTGCCCAGTCTGTCGCTATTCTGCCCTTGCAACATCCTGGGGGTTTTCAGGGGGCCATTTTACTGATCTGGCAGCGTCGAATCGCCATTCCAGTTCACATGCAGCAGTTGATTGAATCTGTAATTGGAGAATTACGCACTCTGTTGCAGTTCAATGACATCACCTTGAATCTCGATAAACTGCAAGCTCGGTTTGAAGCCATCCTCGAAACTATCCATCAAGGTGTGGTGTTTGTGGATGAAAGTGGTGAGCAGGGCTGGGTTAACTTAGCGGCTGCGACCCACCTTAACTTAGGTCCAGGGGCGATCGATCCGCCGCTTCTGGCCGCTGCAATGGCGCAGTTAAGGTCTAGCGCCGAGAACCAAGCCGAAATTGCGACTCAAGCGGCACAGTTTTTCTCGCAACCGCGCTCGGAGATTCGTAACTGGAACTGGATTTACACTCAGCCTCAGCCCAAAGTGTTGAGCTTTTCTAGCACCATGACTCAGGTCCGCAACGTACCGGGACGGCTCTGGGTGATCGATGACATTACAGAGCGCTACTTTGCCCAGCGTCAGCTTTTGGAGCAGACGGAAGAACTCTCACGCGCAAATCAGGCGCTAGCTCAAGCAAAAGTAGTGGCAGAAGCGGCTACCCAAGCTAAAAGTGAATTCCTGGCTAATATGAGCCACGAAATCCGGACACCCATGAATGCGGTGATTGGGTTCACAGATTTACTGTTAGCGACTGACCTTGACTCATATCAACAGGATTTAACCGCCACGATTCGTAGTAGTGGGGACAGCCTGCTAACGATTATTAATGACATTTTGGACTTCTCTAAAATTGAATCTGGCAAGCTAGAGCTAGAGTTGGCTCCGTTGGAGCTACGCAACTGTGTAGAAGCATCTCTAGATTTGTTGGCTCCTAAAGCTGCTGAAAAAGCCATTGAACTGGTCTGTTGGATTGAGCCGACAACACCAAAATGGATCGTGGGAGATGCCACCCGATTGCGCCAAATCTTGGTGAACCTATTAGGTAATGCCGTCAAGTTTACCGAGTCAGGAGAAGTGGTGGTTTCGGTACAGGCTCGCCCTCTGGCAACAAGTTCTGCTAGCCAAACTTATGAAATCCAGTTTGCGGTTAAGGATACAGGCATCGGGATTCCTACAGACCGCCGCGATCGCTTGTTTAAGCCGTTTAGCCAGGTGGATGCTTCGACCACTCGACAGTATGGCGGCACCGGGTTGGGTCTAGCGATCGGCAAGCAGCTCAGCGACATGATGGGTGGTCGCATGTGGGTTGAGAGCACCGTTAACCAAGGCTCTACCTTCTACTTCACGCTGATCGCAACAGCCACAACAGCGGATTTGGTCGGCTCTCCTTCTGAAACTTCTCTGAAGCAGTTCTCTCTGTTGTCGGGTAAGGGATCGCTAATCGTAGATGACAATGCCGCGAGTCGTCAGGCTTTAGCGGAACACATGCAATTTTGGGGAACGGATTGTCGTACGGCTGCCTCTGGAGCTGAGGCGCTGGCGTGGCTGCACCAGGGGGAAGAGTTTGATCTGGCGGTGATTGATGTGCAAATGCCAGAGAAGGATGGTTTGGCATTTGCGCAGGAGTTACGACAACTGCCCCAGTTTCAAACTTTACCTGTGGTGTTGTTGACGACTTTGGGCAATCTAGATTCCAGCAAAGTTGCCCTAATCAAAGATAGAGTAGCCCTAGTCAATAAACCCGTGAAGCAGTCGCAGCTTGGACAAGCTTTGTTGCAGGTGCTAAATCAAGGTTCACCCCAAATTAACCACCAGCCTGTCTCGCCACCTCTCTCTCCTCAAGTGCCTCATCCTCCCCTACGGATTCTGATGGCTGAAGACAATCGGGTAAACCAGAAGGTGATTCTGAGTGGACTCAAGCAGTGGGGATATGAAATCGATGTCGTCAACAATGGGCGAGAGGCGATCGCAGCGCTGCAACAACGCAGCTACGACGTGATCTTGATGGATGTGCAGATGCCAGAAATGGATGGCCTAACGGCAACTCGTTATATCTGCCAAAATTGGTTGCCTGCTACCCGCCCCCGCATTATTGCCATGACTGCCAATGCCATGCAGGGCGATCGCGAAGCCTGCTTAGCGGCGGGCATGAGCGAATACTTAGTTAAACCCATCCGACTGGCAGCGCTAGCGGAATTGCTCAGGCAAGGCTGGCAAGCTCCAGAATCAACGCTAGCTGGGGTGAAGCAAGCTGCGGTTTTAGCGGATCAACCCTTGAATCCAGGTACAGAACTAGCCCTAACCCCAATGACGACTACACCTACCGAATGGGCTGCCAAGGGCGCATTAGATGCCAAGGCGATCGCAGCGCTGCAAGAAATGTTAGGTGAAAATGCGGCTGAAATGCTGGCCGTGGTGATTCATAACTATCTGGAAGATGCCCCCAAAATGATTGCCCAAATCCAAGCGGCTGTACAGCAACAAGATGCCGCAGCGCTGCGATATGCCGCTCATAGCTTAAAAGGTTGCAGCGCCACCCTGGGAGCTGTGACTCTGGCTCAGTTGTGCCAAGAATTAGAAGTGATAGGGCGTACAGGTATGATGGCAACAGACTGGCAAGTCAGCTTGCCTCAATTGCGGCATCTAGAAGCTGAATACGAACGAGTTAAAGCGACTTTGAACCTAGAACTGCAAACTTGTTAACGATGACCAGTGTGTTTCCCTTCTCTGATTCCCCTCTCGTCTTGTTGATCGACGATGACCGCTCGATGCGCCTTCTGTTAGCTCAAGCGATTAAGCAAGAGGGCTACCAGGTCGTAGAAGCGAAAGATGGAAAAGAAGGACTGGCGCTTTACCAGCAAGTGCATCCAGACATTATTCTCATGGATGCCTTGATGCCTATTATGGATGGCTTTGCTTGCTGTGCCCAACTCCGCACCTTGCCAGGAGGCGATCGCGTCCCTGTTTTGATGATTACCTGCTTAGATGACCCTGCTTCGGTAGATCAAGCCTTTGTCGCTGGAGCCACGGATTATGTCACCAAGCCGATCCATTGGGCAGTGTTGCGGCAACGGGTGCGAAGACTCTTGGAAACGAACCGCACTACCGCAGAACTACAGCAGCAGACAGAACGTGCCCGTCGAAGTGAAGATCAGCTCAGGCTAGCGCTAGAAGCGGCCCATATGGGCACTTGGAATTGGGACATGAGCAGTGGGCAAGTGATGATGTCGGCCACAACAGCCTATAACCTAGGGCTAGCCCCCACCGTCCTCACTCGCAGCTCAGAAGATTTGCTAGCAATGGTACATCCAGAGGATGCTGCGGTTGTGAGTCAAGCAACGGAGGCAGCGATCGCCTCTGGTACTAGCCTAGATATTGAGTTACGGGTGAAATGGCCTGATAGCAGCATTCATTGGGTTGCGGCTAAAGGTCAAGGAGATTACGACGCCAACGGTCAGATTATCCGGATGCTAGGTGTCACGATGGATATCACCGAGCGCAAGCAAGCCGAACAGAAAATTCGCGAGCAAGCAGCGCTTCTGAATGTGACAACCGATGCGATCGTGGTGCAAGGTCTCGATAGCCAAATTGTATTTTGGAACCAAGGAGCAGAGCGCCTCTACGGCTGGTTGGCTAGCGAAGTTATTGGAAAAAATGTCAATGAGTTTTTACCTCAAGCCGCACTACCGCGCTTCCTTCAAGATCTAACTTGGTTGCAAGAGCATCGAGAGTGGCAGGGAGCATTAAATCAGGTAAACAAAGCGGGCAAAGCTATTGTGGTCGCTAGCCGCTGGACTTTGGTGCAGGACGAGAGCGGCCAGCCAAAATCAATCTTGATGGTGAACACCGATATCACAGAGCAAAAAAAACTAGAAGCTCAGTTTCTGCGCTCTCAGCGGCTAGAGAGTGTCGGTACTTTGGCGAGTGGCATTGCTCATGATCTAAATAACTCTCTAGCGCCGATCTTGATGTCGGTGCAGTTGCTAGAGAAAAAAGTGCAAGACCCGCAAAGCCGAACCTTACTTTCAATCTTGGAGTCTAACACCAGACGTAGTGCTGATTTGGTGAAGCAGGTACTCTCCTTTGCTAGAGGCTTAGAAGGAGAACATACACTCCTGCAAATTAAGCATTTGTTGGTTGAGATTGAGCAGATGGTGAAGCAAACTTTTCCTCGTTCTATCACCATCGTTACAGAGCTGCTGCCGCCAGATTTGTGGGTGATTTTAGGAGATGCGACGCAATTGCATCAGGTCTTGATGAATTTGTGTGTGAATGCTCGTGATGCAATGCCTGAAGGTGGCACGCTCAGCTTGGCAGCTGAGAACTTATGGATCGATGAGAACTATGCTCGCATGTATTTAGATGCCAAGGTTGGCCCTTATGTGGTGCTGACGGTGGCAGATACAGGCATGGGAATTTCACCGAGCAACTTGGATAAAATCTTTGAACCTTTCTTTACTACGAAGGAAATTGGCAAAGGTACTGGACTAGGGCTGTCTACGGTGATTGGCATTGTTAAAGGTCATGGCGGTTTCGTCACGGTCCATAGCCAAGTAGAGAGAGGGACGGCTTTTAAGGTGTATCTCCCGGCTAAAGCGACGACTTTAGAGCGACAAGCTGAAGTGCAGCACCACTTACCGAAGGGGCATGGCGAATTGATTTTGGTGGTAGATGACGAAGAACCGATTCGAGAGACCACCAGGATTTCCTTGGAAGCTTATGGCTACAGCGTCATGACTGCCAATGATGGAATTGAGGCGATCGCGGTCTACGCTCAGCACCAACAAGAAGTAAGCGCGGTGTTGATTGACATGATGATGCCGTCGATGGATGGCCCGATGACGATTCGGATGCTGCAAAAACTTGACCCGGAAGTCAAAATCATTGCGGTGAGCGGTTTGGTTTCTGGCTATGAGGTGGGTGAAAATAACAGTATTGGGGTCCAAACCTTTTTACCCAAACCTTATACAGCCGAAGAATTATTGAAAAACTTGCAGACTATACTGAATGGCAAGGCTTAAGTTGCGATCGCAACGCTTCAACTTACGGGTTTCGGGCGTCGTATGAGTTTGGTGTCTGGGCAAATTCTGGGGGGACATTACCAAATCATCAGCGCCCTCAGCAATGGCGGATTTGGAGCCACTTTCCTAGCAGAAGACCAGTATTTGCCCAACAAGCCTCGCTGTGTGGTGAAACAACTGAAGCCACAGGCAAGCGATCCTTTGACGCTAGAAGTTGCCAGACGTTTGTTCGACACCGAAGCGCAAGTGCTGCACCAGTTGGGCAACCACGATCAAATCCCCAGGTTGCTGGCGTACTTTGAGGAAAATCAAGAATTTTATCTAGTCCAAGAGCTGATTGAGGGGCATGACCTGAGCCAAGAACTGCAACCAGGTGTGCCGTGGACAGAGGCTCAAGCGATCGCGTTGCTGCAAGATGTGTTGCAGACTTTAGAGTTTGTGCATCAGCAACAGGTGATTCATCGTGATGTGAATCCGCGCAATATAGTTCGGCGGCACCAAGACCAAAGGTTAGTCTTGATTGACTTTGGGGCCGTAAAGCAAATCAGCACCACGCTTTTGCAAGCGAGACAAAGCCCTCGGACAGTCGCGATTGGTACTCCCGGATATTTGCCGATTGAGCAAGCCACAGGAAACCCACAACCCACCAGCGATCTATATGCCTTGGGCATGGTGACGATTCAAGCGCTGACAGGTTTAGCACCTCAAGACTTACCCAAAGACCCCAACACCGGAGAGCTGCTTTGGCACTCGTCTGCCACGGTGAGTCCTGAGCTGCAAAATATCTTGGATAAGATGGTGCGCTATGACTTTCGCGATCGCTACCAATCCGCCACTCAAGTTTTAGCTGCCCTCAAGGATCTCAGCACGTCTCCACCTGCTACCGTGGCGATCGCACCCAAACCTCCCTCTCTCCTGCGGACCCAACTGCCGAAACTTGGTTCTTGGCGCAAAAGTGCCTTGCTAGGGGGAGTGGTAGTGACGATCGGGGCGATCGCGGCAGTCTTTGGCGTGCGGTATTTTAACTTCTCCAGTGCCACGGATCTGTACCGTAAAGGAGAAACTCTGGCAGCGCTGCAACGCTACCCGGAAGCTTTGGCTGCTTACGACAAAGCCATCCAGACTCGCCAAGATTATCCCGAAGCCTGGAATGGTCGGGGCGAGATGTTGGCTCAGCTTAAGCAGTACCCCAAAGCGCTAGATGCTTACGATCGCGCCATCCAAATCGATCCGAAGTCTTGGGAAAGTTGGAGCGATCGCGGTCTGCTGTTGAACACTTGGCAACGACATAACGAGGCATTGCAGTCTTTTAATCAGGCGATCGCCCTCAATATTGATGCTCCGGAAGCCTGGAACGGTAAAGGCCAAGCTTTGATTGGAGCCAAACGGTACGACGAAGCGATCGCGGCTTTTAAGCGAGCTGTGACGTTGCAACCGGATTCGGCTGCCGCTTGGTATGGGCAAGGTTGGGCGCTGCACAATCTGCAAAAGTATGACGAGGCGGTGAAAGCCTATGACAAAGCGGTAGAAATTAAGTCGGATTATCACTTAGCTTGGTATAACCGGGGCAATTCGCTGAGTAGTTTGCAGAAGTACCAAGAGGCGATCGCTTCCTATGACAAGGCGGTGCAGTTTCAGCCACGCTTCTATCAAGCTTGGTACAGTCGGGGCAATATGCAGAGCAACCTCCAGCAATATGAGGCGGCACTGGAATCTTATAATCAGGTGACGAAACTCCAGCCCAGTAACTATCTCGCTTTCTACAGTCGCGCTTGGACGCTACACCGCTTGCAACGCTACGACGAGGCGATCGCGGCTTACGACAAAGCCTTGGACCTGAACCCAAACGATTATTTGGCTTGGTACAACCGAGGCAATGCGCTCTACAACTTAAAGCGTTACGACAAGGCGATCGCGTCTTATGATCAAGCGGTTCAAATCAAACTTGATCACTACGAAAGTTGGTACAGCTTGGGCAATGCCCTGACGAATGTAAAACGCTATCCCGATGCTTTGGCAGCTTATGACAAAGCGTTGCAATACAAGTCGGATTACCGAGAAGCCAGTGAAGCCCGCGATCGGCTTAAGCAGCAATTAGAGGATCAAAAGCGGGATCAAAAACCTGAGAAACCCAAGGTAGAGGGCGATCGGACTTCAGAGGAGCAAGAGCCAGAACCGCCAGCAGAGGATCAGAACTCTGATGAGCAAGAGGAAGAGGGCGATCGGACTTAGGCATCTTGCTACTAGAAAAGTGCAATCTATATCTAGCAACACAACATTTTTGTTAAAGCCGGGAGTACAATACTCGTCCAATAGTTATCCAAATCATATTGAATTTACATGGGGATAGAATTGAGATGAATCTTCAAGACACTTCTCTCGAATGGGCACTAAAACATTTAACCAAATATTACGATAGTGACTTTTATCCTAAATTATTTGAATATGAAGCGATTGCTCACCATTGGTCAGAAGTAAAGAACCACATTCGAGAGATAGATTTATCAAATTACGTTCCGAGAACTCCCTTTTCCTCCCTTGCATTCAAAGCAGGTGGTACTTTCCGTGTTGTCCATCAACTTGATCCGATAGATGCAATTATTTTTGTATCTCTTGTCTATGAAGTAAGCCAATCGATTGAGGATTATCGAATTCCCGCAACAGAGCGTATTGCTTGTTCGTATCGAATCAAAGCAAACATCAATGGCTCTTTTTTTGATCAAGACAGTGATGGATGGAACAATTATATCGAGAAGTCTGAGGAATTAGTTAATTTATATCCAGAAGGCTATATTTTACTTTGCGATATTACTGATTTCTACAATCAAATATATTTACATCGAATTCAGAATATTGTTTCTGAGGCGGGTGGGAGCTCCTAGAAAGTGTTTGTAAAAGGTCGTTAAGCAGAGAGAATTCAGGCAACAAAATGAGCGATACCTAAGAGTTGGAGCCTCTAGGAGCGAAGCTATGAGCCAACGTTACTATGACAG
>NZ_JACJPK010000065.1:0-15964 GCF_014696035.1 Trichocoleus sp. FACHB-262
ATATAGCGATATATTAAACATCAAAAGAATAACCTTACTGAACGAACTACGGCGGTTTTCAGCTCTCCGCACTTTTCTGTAATTTTTCATGCCATCCTTATCTGAGCATCTAGAGGCAGTACGCCAGCAGCGATTCGTAGGGCGTACCCACGAGCGCCACCTATTTGAGTCAGCTTTAAACCGAGCTGAGTTGCCATTTTATGTTCTGCATATTTTCGGTCCAGGTGGCGTTGGCAAAACCACACTTCTGGGAGAATTTGCCCGCCTCTGTGAGCCAGCCCAGATCCCCGTCATCCAACTAGATGCCCGCAACATCGAGCCGTCGCCAGAGTCCTTTTTAGAAGCTCTGCGACTTCATCTGAATCTAGCTTCGACCGACTCCCCTTTAGTAGCTTTAGCGGCTCATACAGGTCGGCAGGTTATCCTACTCGACACTTACGAAAACCTCGCTCCCCTTGATAGTTGGCTGCGCGAAAAGTTTCTACCTCAGCTTCCTGCCAATATCCTCACCGTGATTGCGGGTCGTCATGCACCTGCGGCGGGCTGGCGGACTGATTCAGGTTGGCAAGCTTTAATCCATCTTTTACCCTTACGGAACCTTAGCCCAGAGGAAAGCCGAGATTACCTGATCAAGCGAGCTGTTCCGGTAAATCAACATCAGGCCGTGCTCAACTTTACTTATGGGTATCCTTTAGCTCTATCTCTAGTCGCGGATGTCTTTGCTCAGGGGCAAGAGTTAAGTTTTCAGCCTGAAACTGCTCCGGATGTCGTCAAGAACCTCCTCGAGAGATTTGTGCAAGAGGTGCCTAGCTCTGCGCATCGCGTTGCTTTGGAAGCTTGTAGTTTAGTTCGGTTGACTACAGAAGCCTTGCTTGCGGTCATGCTCGATCAACGGGATGTGCATGAACTTTTCGACTGGTTGCGATCGCTCTCTTTTGTCGAGTCGGGGCGAGCGGGTCTATTCCCCCACGATCTGGCGCGTGAAGTGTTAGTAGCTGATTTGCGTTGGCGCAATCCCGATTGGTATGCCGAACTCCACCAGCGATCGCGCCAGTACTACACCCAACGCCTCGGCCAAACTCAGGGGGAAGCACAGCATCGGGTGCTATTCGACTACATTTTTCTGCATCGAGATAATCCTGCGGTTCGCCCTCGCTTTACCTGGCAAGAAACTAGCAGTCTAGTCACGGATACGTTCCGTCCCAGCGATCGCCCCGCGTTGCTTCAAATCGTCACGACCCATGAGGGAGCAGCTTCAGCCCAGTTAGCAGACTACTGGCTCGAAAGACAGCCCCAAAATGTATTGGTGTTTCGAGATATAGAGCAGCAACTGGTCGGCTTTGTCATGACTCTAGCCTTACACCAAGCCACTGCCGCAGATGTGGCTGGCGACCCGGGCACCCAAGCCGCATGGTCTTATCTTCAAACCTATGCTCCTCTACGCTTGGGCGAAGGAGCGACATTATTCCGTTTTTGGATGGCGCGAGAAACTTACCAGGCTGTTTCTCCAACCCAAAGCTTGATCTTCATTAACTTTGTTCAGCATCATCGCCTCACACCGAAACTGGCCTTCACTTTCTTTGCTTGTGCCGATCCAGATTTTTGGGCGGCCATGTTCGCCTATGCCGATTTAACCCGCCTACCTGAGGCAGACTTCACCATTGGGGAGCAGCGCTATGGGGTTTATGGGCATGATTGGCGAGTGGTGTCACCAATGGCTTGGCAGGAGTTATTAGCCCAGCGAGAAATTGCTGCCTCCGCGCAGGCTGCTACTCCTGCACCTCTGGGTGAACCTCTCCTAGTTCTAAGCCAACCTGCTTTTGCGATCGCGGTGCGGGATTTATTGCGGCACTTCAGCCATCCGGATCGGCTCTATCACAATCCTCTGCTGCAATCTCGGCTGGTGATGGAGCGATCGCCTACCAACGCAAATAAAGCTGAGCGAGTAGCGGCTTTGCAGCACTTAGTTCAGGAAGCAGCCGCATCGTTACAAGCTTCTCATCGGGAAGCAAAACTTTACCGAGCGCTCTATCATACTTACCTTCAACCCACTCCGACCCAAGAGCAAGTTGCTGAGTTACTCGATGTCCCCTTCAGTACCTTTCGTCGCCACCTCAAAAACGGTATGGCTCGGCTGACCGAAATCCTCTGGCATCAAGAGATTAGCTAAGCACAGCTCAGCAAAAGTGAACAAAAAATGAGCACTTTTTGGTCTGGAAATTCCTGGCTTCGTCGAACACAGTATGACTGTAAGTTCTGCATGCCTGGCTTGCACTCAAGCGATTTCAGGCATCCCTTATAGACCGACCCCACCCATTAATCAACCGTGCTTTGGATCTTCATCTTGATGCAATGTAATCTATTTTACTTGATTTTCAAGAGATGCCACGAGTGAAACTACGTATCTAACTTTGATGACACTCGTAAATCTGAGTGCGTGAGAGCGCTTAGAAAACCTTCTCAAAGAGAAAAGCAATGAAAAAATTTATACCAGCAATATTGCTGCCTGCGTTAGGGTTATTTTTGGCCGCTAGCCCTAGTTATGCAGTCACCTTAATTGAAATTGGAGATGCAGGCCAAACCCTCAACACAGCTCAAGCTATTCCCTCTGGGCCAACTTTACTAGAGTTTCTTGGTGGAGCCTTAGCAGACAACGATGCTGATCTGTTTGAAATCTTTTTGACTGGGGGACAGACCTTTTCTGCTACCACTATCAGTCTAGAAACCTTGGTGGATTTGCCAGTCAATCAGCTTCTCGGAGCGCCTACTACTCTGCTGGAAGATCCGCAGTTATTTCTATTTGACGCAGAAGGTAAAGGTATCTACGGTAACGATGACAGCTTTGGCTCCCTACAGCCGACGCTGCTCTCTGGCGAGTTTTCTCCTAGCCAATCGGGGCTTTACTATCTAGCGCTCGCGAGTGCTGGCTATAACCCCGTCAGTAACAATGGCGACATTTTTGCGACTGGTACCAATGATGTCCTAGAACCCACGGGCCCAGGGGGTGAATTGCCCCTGAGCGGTTTTGCGGGAACGAGTGCAACCCGTGGCACTTATGCGATCGCCTTGACAGGAGCCAGCACCGCTGCCCAATCCACTCCACCCGCCAGCGTGCCAGAACCGACTGCTGCTCTGGGCCTGATGGCGCTGGGTGCTGGGGCTACTTGGAGCCGATGGAAATCCAAAAAACAGCAACGCGCTTCAGTTCCTCTGACATAGGTACTTCCATCTGGATTTCGCTACTAATCTCGCCCAGATGCCGCCCTACCTCGGCTGGATGCAGTCACTCTTTTATCTTTTTAGGAGACCTCTATAATGCCTAAGCCCCCTACGCTCCATGAGGCTAGCCCCTCATTGAATGAACCCACGACTGCCCCTAAAACTTCTGCCCGCCGTTGGCGCTTTGGCCTTGTGGCTCAGTTAAGCCTGCTAGTTTTAGGGATTGCTTTGACTGCTGGCTTAGCACCTCAATACTTGAAAGCGTCCGACCACGATGATGGTGAGGTGGATACTAAAGGCCGCAATCTGAATTTGACCGATCTATTTGTCTTTCGAGAACAAGATCAGAATCCCAACGCTTCAGCCGGGGATCTGATCTTGATCATGAATACAAACCCGCGATCGCTGGCTCGTCAGCAATACTACTTCAGCACCAAAGCCCGATATGAGTTTAAGGTCTCGCGAGTGGGCAACAATGATGCGACTCCCACAGGTGTACCAGATGTAACGCTACGATTTGAGTTTGACAAGCCCAATGCTAAAGGCCAACAAGGCATGAAGCTGACGGCAATTCGCGATGGTGCGACCTTAGTTGCAAATCAGCAGTTGCAAACTACAGCGCTCAATACTGCTCCCGAAGTCAGCCAGGTGGCGCTCGGTGGTTCTCAGGTTTCTGTTTTTGCGGGTTTACGAGAAGATCCTTTCTTCTTTGATGTGGAGCAATATTTCCGGGTTCGGGGCGGTGCGCTTGGCATTGGGCCAAAAGTAGGTTTCCGCGACCCTAGCACCGCAGTTGATTTTGCCAAAGGCTACAACGTCAACGCGATCGCAGTGCGAGTCCCCATCCGATTTCTGCAAGGCCCCACCGCTACAACAACCTTTGACGTTTGGGAAACCATTTCAGCAGCGGGAGCAAACGGCAAGTTTACGCAGGTGGAGCGCTTAGCCAGACCTGCGATCAACGAAGGTTTGGTTGTAACCAATGACTTCTTGAATGCCTTAAACAGTGTGGGGCCTGATTTTGAAGCGGCCGCTTTAGCGGGCAGACAACCTGCGGCTAATATTGCTGGCCCCATTGTGGGAGAAGTCAAACAGACCCTCCTGGCCTTTGGCAATCCAGAAGCGCGAGCCAATGCCTTGCTCGGTGCCTTTTTGCCTGATGTTATGCGGATTGATACCACAGGCCCAAGTGGCTACGCCAATGCTCTCAATGCCAAGGGCAGTCCAATTCGGGGTCGCTTGATCAAAGATGACGTGATCGATATCACCTTAAGTGTGGTGGCTGGGCAACCCCTGAGCGACAACGTCTCCTATGAAGGTCAACCTGGTAATCCCGCTCAAGGTCACAAGGCACTTGAGCCTACATTCCCTTATTTAGCACTGCCTAACTAAGCCAACCGCGATCGCATCTTGATCCTCCTTGCCCAAGAAACCTTCAATGCGTTTCTCTGCTTTGGTGGTAACGCCTACCCGTAAGTGGGTACAAGGGGATTGAAATGCGTCGCAAGCATAAATGAGAGGGGATGAGATGGGGAGCACTAAGGAGTAAGAGCTGTGAAACTGATAAACTACGACGCTTCAGCAGCTTGGCAAAACAGGCTCAGAGCAGTTCTATCGTCGCCCCGTTTGGTGGCTCTGCCTGTCGTGGGCCTGCTTGTTTTGATTCCAATTGGCTTGGGCTTGTGGCAACAGCAGTCTAGGGCACAGCTCGATCCCTTGTATCGTTACCAGTTCTCTCGCCCTGATCCGGGTAAGGTGACGCAAGCGCTGGAACGAGAGATGGCTTTCTATCAAACTCGGATTCTCTCAGACCCAAAAGGAGGGCTGAATCGGGCAGCCCTGGCTAGAGCTTACTTAAAAATGGCACGTGCCACGGGAGAAAGCAGTTGGTATTTACTAGCAGAGCAAACGGCGCAACAGTCGTTGGCTAACTTATCCTTCTCTAACTCTGAAGCAGTTTTGGTGCTGGCGCGAGTGGCAACTGCAAGACATGATTTTGCTGAAGCTTTGCGGCTGTTAAAGCAAGCCCCAGGTAGCCCAGACGCACTCTCTGTTGCGACCACGGCCCACTTAGCGCTAGGTGATATTGCAGCGGCTGATGTAGCGGCAGAGCAACTCGTGAAGCAAGCTCCTTCTCTAGGAGCTCTAACGCAACGGGCTTTAGTGAAGGTGGCTCAAGGCCAAGATGGAGCAGCGATTCAAGACCTACAACAGGCGATCGCCGTAGAAGAACCCGAGGAAACCGGGAGTTCTGTCTGGGCACGTACCCTCTTAGGGCGGTTGTACTTCAAGCGAGGCCAACTTCCACAAGCACAAGCACTTTACAGAGAAACGTTGCGGATTTTGCCCCAGTATCCCCCAGCTCTACTGAATCTAGCTGAACTAGAGGTACGGCAGGGAAATTATCGGGCAGCAGAGCGTTATTATTCTCAGTTTGCTTTAACTTCTCAAAAATCCCCAACCGTTCATGACCATGTGGTGATGCGTGGCATGGCCCGCGTCAAGGAACTGTTAGGAGATACGGCTGCGGCCCACTCTTGGCGAGATCGAGCAGAGGCGCGTTTACGGGAAGATCTGACCGGGTTTGGTCATCGTCGCGAACTGGCGCACTTGTTGTTAGAACGAGGCAGACCAAAGGATATAGCGGAGGCATTGACCTTGATGCAGCAAGAGGTGCAGGCACGGCGGGATGCTGAAACTCTAGATACCTTCGCTTGGGCCTTATCTAGCGTAGGACGTTGGCCAGAAGCGCGGCAAGCAATGCAGGCAGCACTGCAACCAGGGATTCGAGATGCAGCTTTATTCCACCGAGCGGGTGTGATTGAACAAACCTTAGGCAACTCGGTGGAGGCTCAACATTTTTTCCAGTTAGCCCAAGAAGCAGATCCTACCTTTGATCAGCAAGCTCAGCGGGCTTTGGGTTTAGGTGTAGGACTTTTAGGGTTGAGCTGAATTCTTGATAAGAAGCAGGATTGACAGGGTTATGAATGTTGTGAATAGAAAGTGGTATCGCCTGCTCAGGCTCAGTCTGTTTTCCCTTTTGGGGTCTCTCTTGCTTTGGGTCGTAACTGCAACGCCGAGTCAATCGCATTGGGCAGACTTGGCGGTGGCAGAGATCAGGGTGGCAGAAACTCAAGCTCAGATCACCCTGACCTTTCCTACGGGTCTACTGGCTTCAGCCGACGATAACCAAGACAAACAGCTTTCCCCATCGGAAGTCGCTAAACACCAAACTGAGATTCAGCGTTTTTTGAGCGATCGCATTCGACTGACTGATTCCCAGCGCCAAACCAGTACTTTAACGGTTCAACCCGCCGACACGACTACCCTGCCATCCAATCTACAAGCGACAGCAGGGACTCATAGCACTTTACTCCTGACCTACAGTTGGCTCCGTCCGATTCAAGGCCTGAAGATTTACTACGATTTGTTTTTACCAGGAATACCAACAGCCCGTTGTCTAGCGACCATTTTTCATCAAGGACAAGTGCAAAATGCCATCTTTAGTCCTGAAAATCAGGAATCGGCGTTAATCCAAGGGTCGCCTTGGCAGCTAGCGGCAAGTGTACCGATCGCGATCGCCGGGGCTTTTCTCTGGGGAGCCATGCACGCTCTGACACCGGGACATGGCAAAACTATTGTTGGCGCTTATTTAGTCGGGTCACGTGCTACGGTCCAGCACGCTTTGTTTTTAGGGCTAACGACTACCATCGCCCATACAACTGGTATCTTCGCCCTGGGACTAGTTGCCCTGTTTGCTTCTCAGTTTATTTTGCCAGAACAGCTCTATCCTTGGCTGAGTGCAATTTCTGGGCTGATTGTGGTTGGCTTGGGCCTCAACTTGTTCTTCAGTCGCATGCGCGGCAACCAGTGGTTCAGTCGTTGGTCGTCGCGCAGAAGCCAGAAATCTGCTCACCATCATTTGCATGGTCACGCCGATGAGCATCACCTTCATTCTCACGCTCATGAGCATCACCTTCATTCTCATCAACACGAGCACGAGGCTGACTTAGCTCCTCATAGCCACAGTCAGGGAGGCCATACTCACTCGCATTTACCCCCTGGAGCAGATGGTACTCCGGTTACTTGGCGGAACTTGCTAGCTTTAGGCATCTCTGGCGGTTTGTTACCTTGCCCTTCTGCCTTGGTGTTGCTGCTGAGTGCGATCGCCTTAGGTCGTGTTGGCTTTGGCGTCGTGTTAGTTTTGGCCTTTAGTTTGGGATTGGCAGGAGTGCTGACTGGTTTGGGATTACTGCTGGTTTGCACCAAGCGCCTATTTGAGGGATTGCCCGTCCAGACACAATTAACCAAAGTCCTGCCTGCCTTAGGAGCTTTAGGAATTGCCTTATTAGGAGCAGTGATCACAGTGCGAGCTGTGATGCAAATTGGGTTAGTGACAACTTGAAAAACACACTTTAAAGACACATTTAGCAAAATACGAGGTCAAATATCATGCTGAGATCTTTACGCTTGACCGCCTTAGTCTCTGCAGCCCTAACTGCTTTCTTGCCAAAGGTGGCTTTCAGTCAATTGCCTGTGGGTGAGGCAGCTTATCCTACTGTGGCAAATCCCAACACAGATGTACCACTTTGTTATTTCCAAGGAGAAAATGGACAAACATTTGACCTAGGGAAACTTTGTAATCAAAACGCTCCAAGAGTGGAGGTAGCTTCGACCAGTTTCGGAGCCCAAAATTGCTATTTTGTTGATGCTACAGGTCGTCCTTGCGCTCCACCCGCAAGCCAACCGCAGAGTCAGCCGATGATTAACCAAGTAGTCCCATCCATCCCACTTCGTCCCTAAGAAGTTTGTGCAAGGTTAACCATTGGCCTTGCTGGTGATTCCTGCACTCTATAGCAAGTTCAGCAAGTGGTTAATACCCAAACAAAAAACACCACTGCTGAGACAAGTTTTCCGGTAAACGGGAAACCGCAAACGACCGTAGGCTCTGAGCTATTGCGCATCTAAACATCAAAGGGACGCGCGATCGCTGCAATACAAATGCTCGACTTGAATCGTTGCTAAGCGCCATCTCTCAAAAAATGAGAAAGGCGATCGCCCCCTCCATTTGTAGCTCTGACACCTCCAGATACCTTTGGGCCAAAATGAGCTGAAAAGCCTTAGCTGAATTGAGTTTTGAAGAACTCATTGAGAGGAACTCACAATCTTAACTAGTTGCAAGAAAAGCAACAGAGCAACGACGAAGTAAGCTTTTCAGCTTGACTGCATCCTTACTTCTCTAAAGGCAGGCAAATTGTAAACGTACTACCTCTGCCTAATTCGCTACATATTTTCAAGCTCCCTTGATGAGCCTCAACGATCGCCTTGGCGATCGCTAACCCTAAGCCAGTGCCTCCCGTTTGACGAGAGCGATCGCCACTGACCCGATAGAAGCGCTCAAAGATGCGGGATTGATGTTCTGGCGCAATACCAATTCCGGTGTCTTGAATATGAATCAGAGCGTGGGTATCCACTTGCTCTAAAGTCACTGTCACGATCCCACCGTTAGGAGTGTATTGCAGAGCATTGACAATCAAATTAGAGATCAATCGGCTGAGCTGATTTTCATCTCCTGTGACATATAACGGTTCGTCAGCTCGGATCTGAGCCGTTAACTGAATCGGAGCAGCAATCTCAAGCACCGATAAACTCTCTACCAAGTCACTGATTAAGTCATTGAGACAGCAATACTGATGCCTGTCTACCGACTTCTTTTGATCCATGCGAGAGAGCAGCAAGAGATCTTGCACTAGGGCAGCCAGTCGGTGGTTTTGGCGAGCGATCGCGCCTAAAGTGTCCTGCACATCCTCAGGCGAGAGAGAAGCAGTATTTTCAACTGCTTCTACCGTGGCTCGGATAGCCGCGATCGGGGTGCGTAATTCATGGGCTGCATCAGCGGTGAACTGTTGCATTTGGGCGTAGGAGCGGAAAACAGGCTGCATCGCCAATCCTGCGAGCCACCAACTGGCACCTCCCACGATCAGCATCGAAAGCGGCAATCCGACTGCGAGCAATAATCTGAGGGTGGCAAGATGGTCATCAAATTCCTGGAGCGATCGCCCAATCTGCATATAGCTCCAAGG
The DNA here is from genome assembly GCF_014696035.1 of Trichocoleus sp. FACHB-262. Classification (NCBI taxonomy): domain Bacteria; kingdom Bacillati; phylum Cyanobacteriota; class Cyanophyceae; order Leptolyngbyales; family Trichocoleusaceae; genus Trichocoleus; species Trichocoleus sp. FACHB-262. The sequence continues at coordinate 9,303 of NZ_JACJPK010000065.1, forward strand.
AACTCCTGTAGCTGTTTTTAGCAACAAGGTAACTTGGCGGTAGCGGCTGTCATCATCGTCGCGAACAGTCTGCCAGCCTTCTTGAGTCGTTGGCGGTGGTAATCCTGGGGGTGGTGAGCTGAGTTGAGCCAACATTTGCCCCGATTGGTTAAAAAAGCGCACGTAGTAGTTGCCTGTTTGGACAATGCCGAGAATGTGCCGAGATTGCGAGTCCTGGGAGCAGCTAGTACCAACCAGACATAACCCTGGTAGGACTTGTTTGACTACAGGTTCAAGGCGATTAGGCTGTTTCAGCTTCGGTTCTAGGGTGTCGTGTAGGGTGCCCGAAATCGACTGAAGTTCTTGTTCTACTGCTTGCCAGTGGGTGTATGCCAACATCTCGTAAGCAACCAAGCCACTGACGCTGAGAATCAGCCCCATGACGCCAGCGTACCAGCCCGCCAGTTGAGCGCGAGTGCGATTAAATAGCTTATTCTGCTGCATGGGCGTGGAGTCGGTAGCCGAGGCCATGCACAGTCTCAATCAAGCCATCACAGCCTGCGTCAGCCAGTTTGCGTCGGAGCAGACGAATTTGCGCTGCTACCACATTGCTAGTTGGTTCCGCTCCCACCTCCCAAAGCTGATCCATCAACTGTTGGCTGGTGACCACTTGGTTGGGATGTTTCATGAAATACTCCAGGGTCTGAAACTCCTTAGCTGTCAGGGCAATCGCCGCTGTCTCCCCACTTGCAACCTGGAGAAAAACTTGGTGGGTGCCGTAATCTAGCACTAGATGTCCCACCTGTAGTTGCGACGGTTGGATTTGGGGCGATCGCCGCTGCAAGGCTCGCATCCGGGCCAGAAGTTCTGCCATCCCGAACGGTTTGACGAGATAATCATCGGCCCCTGCATCTAAGCCTACGACCTTATCTTCCATGCGGTCCCTAGCCGTGAGCAGCAAAACAGGGAGAGATTTTTGCTGAGCGCGGAGTCGCTGGCAGAGTTCTACGCCAGATAAGCCTGGAAGCATCCAGTCAAAGACCGCTAGGGTATATTCAATCCATTCAGTATTTAGATACTCCCAAGCAGCATTGCCATCTTGCACCCAATCCACCACATATTTTTCTCGGTTTAGGACGCGCTGAATCGCTTTGCCGAGATCAACTTCATCCTCTACCAATAGAATTCGCATTCGCTTATGGCTCCAGCCCCATACCCTACTGCTTAAAGCTGAAGCGACCATTCACCTTCTCACCGCCGATATCTGAAAGAATGGCGACTTTATATTCTCCAGCGTTACTCTCCGGCAAGATGGCGGCGTAATGCTGACCTTGCGCGTCATACTTCATGTCTAAGGATTTCTGACTGCCATCGGGTAACTGCACTTGAGCGGTGACTTTGGCATTAGCAACAGGCTCATGATTGTCTCCCTTCTGCAAGAAGAAGTCGATGTGAGTCCCTACCGCTTCTTTAGCGGTCACGAGTTCCAAATGGTAAGGACCAGACTCAACCACTTGTCCTCCTTGCCCCCCGTGAGCGCCTGCTGGGGCAGAGCTGGGACTGGTGGCTGTAGAGGCAGCAGGGCTACCGGTTGAATTAACCGCCTGATTATTGGTCTGATTACCACTGCTGCAAGCGCCCAAGAAGAGGAGTCCAAGGGCGGCAACAGCGATCGCACTAACTTTTAATTGCATAATTTTTCTCCTGGTTGGTAGAAGAGAGGTTAGGAAACAGATGCTTGCCAAACTTGGCATAGAGAGCAGGCAGGACCAGCAGAGTTAACGCTGTAGAGGTGAATAACCCGCCCAGAACCACGATCGCTAGGGGTTGCAAAATTTCCTTTCCGGGTCCGCCTGCCACGACTAAGGGAGCTAACCCTAAGGCTGAAGTAAACGCGGTCATCAGAATGGCGTTTAGCCGCTCCATTGAACCTTTGATCAAAATGTCTTTGAGCAGCATCCCTTCGGCGAACTTGGTGTTGTAGTTGTCCACCAGCAGCAGACCATTCCGGGTCGCGACGCCAAATAAGGTGACGAAGCCCACCAACGACGCGATCGATAAAATTCCTCCGGTTAAAGCCACGGCAATTACGCCTCCTACCAAAGCCAACGGCAAATTGATCATGATCGCAGCCGTGGAAGGAATCGACTTCACCGAGAGATACATGATGATCGTAATCACCACAAAGGCGATCGCGCTGAAGACCAAAATGTTTTGACTGGCGCGTTCTTCGGCTTCAAACTGCCCCGCATACTGAATGTAGTATCCTGGCGGCAACTGCACTTGTTGCTTTACTTGCGCCTGAATGTCATTAACCACCGATCGCAAGGCTCTTCCTTGAGCGTTGGCAGCGACCACAATCAGGCGCGAGACATTCTCCCGGTTGATGGTGTTTGGGCCTGTGCTTTCCTGAATCGTTGCCACTTGAGCCAGCGGAATTTTATTGCCATTCGGCGTATCGACCATCAAGTTCGCGATCGCGTCTATGCTTTGGCGGGCGGCTGGGTTGAGCCAAACCACCAAATCAAAGGTTTGCTGCTGTTCTAAAACTTGAGACACCACTCGTCCATTCAGCGCGGTTTCAATTGTTTCGGAGAGCTGCCCCATGCTCAAGCCGTATCTCGCCGCTGTCCCGCGATCAAATTGGATTTGGATTTGCTCCACCGGGATTTGGGGTTCTAATTGCAAATCTACGATGCCCTCAACCGACTGCATCACATAATTCACCTGCTGACCCAGGATACGGAGTTGTTCCAAATCGGGACCAAAGACTTTAACGGCGATCGCACTTCTCACACCTGATAGCACCTCATCCATCCGGTGAGAGATAAAGCCACCCACATTAGGAGCCGCTCCCGGAACCTGGTTAAATTCCTGGCGCAAGGCTTCCACTGTGGTTTGGCGGTCTTGCATCCCTGCTGGACTTAGCTCCACATCGATGTGCGCCAAATTCACACCCGCAGCATCGGCATCTCCCTCTGCCCGTCCCGCCCGCACCTGAATGGAGGCAAATCTAGGATCGTCCTTGAGCTGATGCTCTAATACTGAGGCGGCACTGTTGGTCGCTTCCAGAGAGGAACCAGGGTAGAGCAGCAGCGTGTTCACTAGCGATTGCTCTTGAAACTCCGGTAAGAAAATCCGCCCAAATGATGGCACGATAATCGTGGTCGCGACCAGGCTAGCCATTGCCAAGCCAAGAATGATGGGCGCTCGCCGCATTGAGAATGTGAGTAGCGGCAAATAGAGTCCTTTAAAGAATCGAGCTACCCAGGGTTCCCGCTCTGGTAAGCGACCATAGGGCAGCAAGATCGCGCATAGCGCTGGGGTCACGGTTAAGGCAACCACACTGGAGGCTAGGACTGCTACCAAATACCCCAACCCCATTGGGATGAAGATGCTGCCTTCAACTCCCGTCAGCGCAAAGATAGGAGAGAAGACCACAACGGTGATAATCGTGGCTCCAAAGACAGAATCTCGCACTTCTTGGCAGCCTTCAAACACGACCTCTAGAACGGGACGGGGGTGGGGGGAATACTTGTTTTCGCGCAGACAACGGTAGACATTTTCCGCATCGACGATCGCATCATCGACCGCAGAGCCAATGGCAACGGCTAAGCCTCCTAAGGTCATCGTGTTCAAGCCCTGGCCCAGCCAATTTAGCGCCAAGATGCCGACGAGTAAGGAGAGCGGCAGAGCGGCTAAACAGACCGCTAGATTGCGCCAATTCATTAGGAACGGAATCAAGATCAGGGCGACGATAATACTGCCTTCTAGCAGGGCTTCTCGGACGTTTTCGATTGAGGCATCAATGTAGGTTTCCTGCCGAAATGTTGTCGCCACTTGGATATCCGACGTTAAACCCGCTTTTACCTCGGCCATTGCTGCTTCCACTTCACGAGTCACGGTGGGCGTGTCCGCCAGCGGCTGTTTGTTCACGATCGCCACCACCGCTTTCTGACCGTTCACGCTGGCATCCCCTCGCTTCACGGCTGCGCCAATTTTGACCTCAGCGACTTCGGTAATCCTGACTGGGGTGCCATTGCGGGCTGTAATTACCGATTGCTTCAGCGCTTCAATGTCTTCAATGCGGCCAATACCGCGGATCAGCTTCTCGCGATCGGGGGTAATTAAATACCCTCCCGGTGCATTCGCGTTGGCTGCTGCTACGGCCTCCGTGACATCCTGCAAAGACACATTAAAGGCTTGGAGTTTTTCCGGTGCCACTAAGACCTGGTACTGCCGCACATCGCCACCAAAGATGATAACTTGAGCCACTCCAGGTACGGCTAAGAGGCGATTGGTGACTTGCCAATCTACCAGCCGTCGCACTTGCATTAAGTCTGTGGTTTGGGAGGTAAAGGCGTAAGTAACGATCGTGCCAATCGGAGAACTAATCGGAGCAACTTCCGGGGTTTCCACGCCTTTCGGTAGCTTGCTCTGAGCTGATTGCAAGCGCTCTGTGACCAACTGTCTAGCTTGATAGATATCGGTGCCCCAGTTGAAAATCACTCGCACTACCGAAATACTGGCCGCACTGGATGAACGAACCGTTGTCACTCCGGGAGTCCCATTGATAGCGCTTTCAATCGGCAGCGTCACCAGTGACTCAACTTCTTCTGGCGCGAGTCCAGGCGCTTCGGTTTGAATTTCGACTTGGGGTGGAGCAAAGGGGGGAAATACATCCAGTGGCATTTGGATGATCGTCCGAAAAATCCAAATTGTGATGACGATCGCGCCTAGAATCACCAGCCAGCGGCGGGCGATCGCCCATTTAATAATGGCGCTTAGCATAAAAGTTCGCTCAATGTCGCTAACGAAGAGAACGCTTTGACTCGGAAGCCTGTGAAGTTATAGGAACGTGAGTCCTGTCCTGCTCCGGAATATCTTGTAAGTCATAATCTTGAAGAGCCCTAAAACCTCGACGATGACGACGATTGGCCCAGTACACGCCTGCCCCAAATGTACCCGCCGCGATCGCCCCTCCCACTGGAATAACCATCCACCAAGGGATTGCGGGTTGGCGACTCGTCGTGGTGGTTGTCTCTCCATGCTCGTGATCCTCAGCGGTTTTGCTGCCGCCACGTAGTGATTGGGCATAGAGTTGCATGGCGCGTTGAGTGACAATGCGATCGCCATCAAAGAGTCCGTTTTTGATCTCAACTAACTCCCCTGAGGCTTGACCCAAAGTCACTTCGGTCGATTGGAAGGCATCGCCGTTTTGCACAAAAACAATCTGCTTTTTGTCATTCGTTTCCACCAGTGCAGACTTGGGAATAGCTAGCACAGGAGTAGGGCTGCGATCGGTCAGAACCTCCAACTCCGCAAACATCCTCGGTTTCAACAGCCCATCAGAATTCTCTAACTCAGCTTTGACAGGCATCACGCGCGTCTCCCCTTGCACAGCAGCGCCAATCACACTAATGCGACCTGTAAAAGTGCGATCGGGCAAACTTGCCACTTTTACTTGCACTCGTTGCCCCGTCTGAATGCGGTCTAGATCTTTTTCATAAATATTGGCGCTGACCTGCACGCTGCTATCGTTGATGATTGTCATCACCTTTTTGCCTGCGTCTTCGCCTGATTCTCCTGTCGTGGTTTCGAGATCGGCCACGGTTCCCGCAATTGGAGCCGTAATGGTAATCGTGCCATCGTCATTGGCATTCGCACCTAGCTGTCGTAACCGAGTTTGGTAGGTTTCGTCGCTCAGATTGACCCGTGACTGAGCTACCTGTACTGCTGATTCGGCATGTCGCAGTTGCGAGGTAGCTTCCGAAACTGATAAACGGCTTTCAGCTTTGGTCAGGGCTGCTTCGGCTTGAGCCAGTTTTGTTTCCGACTCTAGAAATGTGCGTCTGGCGATCGCGCCGCTAGCCAATAGCTCCTGATCTTTGTCAAAGCGCTCTTGGGCAAAACTGACTTCACTGCGAACTTGAGCCAGCTCAGTAGCCGCGATTTTTTGTTGCTGGGCATAGTTCTGTTGCGCTAGTTGCAGATCTGCTTGGGCTTGTTGCACAGATGCGATCGCCTCAGACCGGCGATCAAGAGCTGTGGTTCGCAGTTCTGCCAGTTCCGGACTCGTCATGATTGCCACCGCCTGCCCCGCCTTGACACGATCGCCGGGACTAACGAGCAGACGGGTCACGGTACCTTTTACGGGAGTCGTCACCTCTACCTGCTGATTGGGTAAGGGTTCAATTTGGCCCGTAGTGTTGAGGCCAAAGGCCAACCGCTGACGAGTCACAGGCTCTACTTTCAGCTCCATGAGCTGAGCCGTTTTCGCATCGACTGAAATTGCCCCAGCCGCTTGAGTCGTTTGGCTACTCTCCTGAAATTCGTTGTCTCCATGTCCCTTATGAGCCCAGCTCTGAATTGGAGCGGTCAACAACAGCACAGTTATGAGCGTGCTTGTGAACTGAAAGATAGAAGATTGGGGCAGGGGAGTCATGGCGGTTTCCTGGGTAGAGCGCTTGCTGGAGGGCAATTTTCGCTTGGCGGCGATCGCTAGGCTTTTACTAAGTCATGCAACATGCAGTTTTGGTACTAACTTGTTTTCACCGTTGGTACCAAGCTTGTCGCCATTGCTGCATCTGCTGAATTTCAGCTTCTTGGGACTTGATGATGTCTTGAGCCAGTTGTTTGATTTCTGGGCGCTTGGACTTGCTGAGCGCATCTTGGGCCATCGT
>NZ_JACJPK010000066.1:0-57150 GCF_014696035.1 Trichocoleus sp. FACHB-262
TTAAATTCGGCCTCATCCATCCGCGAGAAGTTGCGCAAAGAGAGAATAATTTGTCGAATGCGGTTGGTTCCTAGTTGCATCGAAGTCAGCATCTTCGGCAGGTCTTCGCGCAAAAACTCTAAATCCATCTCTTCCGCCGCCACTTGAATCTCCGGAATCGGGCGAGGATAGTGCTGCTGATACAGCTGCACAAATTCTAATAAATCCTCTGTGTACTCCTGCACGTAGGTCAGATTGCCGTGGATGAAGTTAACCGGATTGTTGATTTCGTGAGCCACTCCAGCTACCAGTTGCCCCAGGCTCGACATTTTCTCACCTTGCACCACTTGAGCCTGGGTCCGTTGCAATTCTGCCAAGGTATGTTTGAGTTCAGCCGTGCGTTCATCGACCCGCTCTTCTAAGACTTCCTTGCTATGCTCTAAAGCCGTAAACAACTCCCTCAACCGTCCTGCCATGTGGTTGAAGGAGTGGGAGAGGGTATTGAGTTCCTGAATATTGCTGGGTTCTACCGCTTGCTCTAGATTACCCGAGGCCATTGCTTCACTGGCTTGATTCAGACGCAGAATCGGCTGAACCAGCCAACGAGAGGTAAACAAGCCTATGCCAATGGCACCCACTAAGGCACCGAAACAGAGCGCGATTGTGGTGCGGGTATTCGCATTGATTTGGGCCATGAATGCATTCTCTGGCACACTGGTGACAAGCAGCCAATCTAAACCATACTGATCGCGCCAAGGTCTCACATCGACAAAATACGGTGTTCCCTGCACATCAAGCTGAAAGTCTGTATCTTTTGTGATGAACTGAAACCCGTTGGTGGCTTGAATGGACTGGGCGATGGTACGAACGGTGGAGTTAGAGCTCTCAATCGCTCGTACCCGCTGAATCGCTTGCTTGCTCAGGGTAAAGGTTTCTTCTTGACTAGAGGTGGCAATCAGCGTGCCATCGCGCTCCATAATAAACACTTGCCCCGATTGGCTAATCTCTAAACTGCGGAGGAAGTCACTCAGCTTGATCAGGTGAATATCAGCGGCAATCATGCCGAGCAAACGCTTTTGTGCGTCGTAGATGGGGCGACTAGCTGAGGCCGCGATGTAGGGTGTAGGCAGATTCAACGCACTAATCTTGGCCCAAATCGGTTTACCCGCAGCGATGGGTTCGGTATACCAGGGCTCCTTGAAGCTGTCCCAATCCCATCGGCCATTGACTTGAGTACGGTTGCCTTGGTTATCAACCGCGTAGTTCGTGACGTTCTTCGGGGGTGTTGCGGTCCAGTCATCAATCGTGATGGTTTTGCCATCGTAACGAGCGACTCCTAACCCCTCCCCGGTTGTTAAGCCCATCCCAATGTAGGTGAGGTCATACGCTTGCATCTGGTCCCAGAAATACTTCCCCACCGCTTCGCGATCGCGCACATCGAGCATGCCCCGACGAATCACATCAGCATTGAGTTGGTTGAGGATTTGAGGCAGGGCTAGATAAGACTTCAGACGTTCATCGACCACATCGCTGGTGCGATCCAGCAACTGTTCTGCCAAATCGTTAACCGCGCTCTGGCCGTTTTTGAAAGACAAATAACCGACAAGACCCACAGCGGCAAAAATCTGGAGGACGAAGGGAAGGACGAGAACAAATTGTAATGGAAACGTCTTATCTCTGAGGAAACGCTGACTTTTCATTATAAGCAAAGAATTTTTTATCAAGCTCTAGCCGTTTAAAAATTCCCAGGATTGCCCCACAGCTAACGCTTGACAGACCTGGCCGAAGACGCTGTACTGTCAATAGTCAAGTGGTGCTGTCACCGTTGTTTACGTACTTAGAAGTTGCAACTAATACTAGGCTGCCTGCAAATTACATAAACCCACCGTGCAAACAAATCTTCACTCTTGTTTATCATGACGTCAGTCTGACGGAGTCACGTCGCCTTCTCGTCTTGTAGGTCCGCTGCGGCTGCTCGGTCAGTTTCGATGGTGGCGATGAGGGCGATCGCCTCTTCAAACTGCTGTTTTCGTTGCAGAAGCTTCAGCTAGGTCCAAGCTGGCGCAAGTTCAACAAATCTTTCTATGAGGGTAGAGTGCTAACAGAGTTTAGTCGTGCTTGGTAAGCATGGTGATTAACCTCTTTCACGCTCGTTAAGCAAGCATTGCTTCTTCTGGTTGTGCATTTCTTCTGGTTGTGCATTTGATAAAAAACACAATGTAACCTGCTCCAATTTTCTAAGACTAACCCAGACTCTGTATTCAGTCGGCAGACAAGTAATACAAACTTCAATATCCGTCTCCGACAAACTTACTGCCGTACTGAAAGCTTCCTGTCTTTGAGCAGCATCGAACTTTTTATAGAAGCTGTACAGCTCCTTACCAGAGGCAATACCTTCCTGAAGTACACCTTCATGCCAAAAGGAAAAAGTTGAAACGACCTCATGAGACAAGACGAGAGGATACATAGAAGGACCTTTGAGTTGTAAGAATCTCTTCAACGGGCTCTCAATATTTTACGTGGTTGATGTTGCAAATTGTTAGTATTATCTACGTATTCTGACCTAGAAGAGGTTTTTAAGGGTTTGGCCCAACATTTGCTGAAGTCGAGCGATTGCGACAGCCGCACCTAAGAAGCCCTAAGACTCCGGCTCATATTCATGGGTGAGTTGCTTCAAGTAAAAGCGTGTGGCAAGCGATCGCTTGGGACTAGTAGGGGTCAGGACTCACAGCTTTAGACGAACTGCTTGGACCCAGATGAGTAGTGTAGGGATACCGCTACGGGTAATTCAAGAGATATCCAGGCGTCGCAGCTTGCAGGCACTCTAGCGATATCTAGAGATATCGGACCTGCAACTAGAGGAGGCGATTGCGGTTCTAAGCTTCTGACGCATTGGTGTGATGGTCTTTTGGGCTAATAGCCCTTACCATTAGTTGGGCACACTAAGCCATCGAATTAGTTCATCTAGGGTGCTGCAACAATTCAGCCGCAATATATCATCTAGTTCTTCAGCAGTTAACTCTCTTGAGAGTTTTAAGCGCATCCAGGCAGCGAACTCTGGCGACCATTCCCAACTCCCCTCGTTGTGAGCACTCAGTTGCCAAGTAGCCTCTAAGGGTGGTTCAACCCAAGCAGTAGAATCTGTGGTATTCATGGGGCTTTGCATTGAGCTGCATCTCTGGTGAATTCAGCGATCGCTTCAAGTAATTCATCAATACTGAAGGGTTTGGCCAAAAACTTCTGAAACCCGCACGATAGTGCCTCTTGATTGTAAGCAGGTTCTGAAAAGGGAGTACTGTGTCCAGTCATCCCGATTGCGGGGATTAGCTTGGATGAACTCAATGGAAGTTTTCTAATCATGTCGAGCAGAGCATAACCGTTGCCATCGGGTAACTGGAGATCACTAATCAGAATATCTGGGTGAACCTCTTCCGCCATTTTGAGAGCTGCTTTCACTGTTGTTGCTGTAGCGACTGTGGCTCCCATGTGAGTTAAAAACAAATCGAATATCGCTGAGGTGTCTGGGTCATCTTCAACCAAGAGAATTGAAATGCCCCTCAGGCGTGACTTGATGTCTGGCTCTTCACTCATCCTATTTCGTTGCATCAGTTATCCCCCTCACACCACTGAGTTTAAGGTCCAGCCTCTTGATACTTAACGGAAGGAATATTTACCGCATAAGATAATTACTTATAATTTTCCCAAATAAAATGAAGCATTACTAAAAAGTAAGTAATATCAATCATTTTTACTTTTTGTATCTGATTACACCACTCCAACTGTCCTGACGTTGTGCTTCGGGTAAAGCCAGCAAGTTTAAGTGGTTTTCTGAGGAACGGTAGCCATTGAAAAGTGGTGCGGCCTTGACCTGAAGTTTCTCTGACTATTTTCTTAAGTGCTCATGGTCACAGAGCTAGCAATTACGCTACCTCATCTCCTAGCTTTTGCTTCTTAGAGGTGGAGTTGGAGGGGGCGATCGCACTCTGGAAATCTGATCACTGAGCTATGTAAACTGTGCAACATGCAAAGGCTCAAAAGCTGTAACTTTGACCCAGGCTTTAGCTTTGCCCTTCACCTGTAAGCAGTGACATGACCGATGCTCTGATTTCTGAACCGAGCCCAGCGATAAGAGTCTTGTTAGTTGAGGATGATGACTTTAATCGATTACTACTGAATGACTACCTCACTCATCAAGGCTATCAAGTGGTGAGTTTGGCAGAGGGCAGTAGCTTTTTCTCAACTCTGGCTCAGTTTCAGCCGCATGTTGTTTTATTAGACTTGAAGTTACCCGACATCAGTGGCTACCAACTAATGGAAGCACTGCGACAGAACATAGAGTTTCAGCATATCCCTGTCATTGTCTTTACAGCATTCGCCTTTCGAGCCGATCGCCAACGAGCCCTGCAATTGGGAGTGCAGGGTTATTTTGTCAAGCCGAGCCACCCAGAAGAGCTAGTCGCTGCAATTGAAAAAGTTTGTGGTAGATAGTCCTTTCGCCATTAAGAGGGGCTCAGTTCTAGTCTTGGTCTCGTTTTTGTTTTTCGGCAGTAATGAAGTTATCAATAACTTGAGTTAGCTCTTGGATGCTTTGTCGGGTCGATTCGAGCTGTTGCTCTAGGTTTACGACCAAAAGCGTAACTGTTTGGAGTCGGTTGAGGCCAACTTCAAGCGCATCTTTAACCTGGGCCTCAAACTCATCGAGGTTCATAAAGATATCTAATGAGATTTTCTAAGGTTCTCTTCGTCTAGGTATAGATTACTACATACACTGAGTAGGTTGGAATCACAATAAAAATTCCAGCCTTACAGCTTTTGGATTTCAAAAATTGCGAATCTTACTAGTAGGTTTTAGACAAGTGCTCGCCCCTGGTTGAGTTGTAGAAGAGGCGATCGGGTTATGCTGCCTTAGCTCGGCTCCTCTTCCATCATGTAGCGGAGCAGATTGAGCAACTTTGCTGATGAGTATCTTAAGTAGCTCAATCGATACTGAAGTTTACTAACAAAGCCATAACGCCTAACGGTTACGGGGGTTTGCTCATGAATGGGGTGGTCAATCTTGCCTTAGGTCGAGGCTATCTTCTCAAAACTGCCACGATTCAGAATGAAACTGTTTATTGGGTTGAAAACCCTTATTTCACGAGCCTACCTTACCTCTGCTTAGAAGACTTGGCGTCATTTCTGCACACATTGCCCCTCTTGCCCAATCCTGAAGACACTCTGACTTAGCTTAATCTCGCCAAAACTCTGTCACCTCAACTCGTTGCTGCCGATCGCGCTGGTGACGCGAAACCTAAGCCCAGCTTTGATGTTCTGGAAATTTTGGATTTTGAGCAGAGTAATAATAAGACCAGTAAAATGCAATCACTTATTCCATAAACGAGCTCATCAATATCTACCCTGGGGAGGTGGTGGCATCTTTAGAGGTAAGGAGAAGCTAATTAAATAAAACCGTTTTCTTCCCTATGTTGAGCGACACTAGCGCCACCAAATCATTTCATGAACAACAAAAAGTGTTCCTAGCTCAGTTTATTAAGGGCGGTGTGGAATACTCACTAGCTTTACAAGCCGCCGAGATTTTGGCCGCAGAAAAACCAGAAGAACTTTTAACGGATACAGAAAAAGGGCTGGTGAATGAGGCTTGCCGACTCTGGTTAGGCCATCGTAATGGGATGAACAAAATTAAGCATGCAATTGCCTGCATCTCCACAAATTTAGGTTTTTAGACGCTGTATCCAGCATTTTGATTAGCTCAACATTTGCCTGAGCCGTGCGCTCCGGAAAGCTTGATTGCGCAACTCATGGGGAAAGTTAGAGGGGCGATCGCCCTTTCTGCTAGCCAAGCCATTATTCGTCACTGATATTTCTACAGCCATAAGGAATAAATATTTCTGTTGGTAGTTTTCATCTATGCCACTCAACGTAGAAAATATAGCAATTCCCTACAAGCTTTCCCATTTTCATGAGCACCAAGACACAAGTTGTTCTTTACTCCATCTACATTGAGCAAAGTGCTGTTGTGCTTTACCTTGACAATGAGTCAGATTATGGAACAGGCCGTTTTGTCTCTAGCCAAGCAGACTACCAAGTAGCCTACAATTTTGCTCTAGAACTAGCCCAGCAGAAGGGGCTTAAGTTGATCAACTACGTAGAAGAATTTAGCTGATACTTCGGACTTAAGTATCTCAATACCAAAAGAAGCAGCCTCAATCTAGTGATCGAGGCTGCTTCTGAAATATTAAATGCCAGCCAACGGCTTTAATATGCGCTTTGGGTACTAAATGCTAGCTGACGGCTTTTATACCTCTTATCCTCTCAGAGGAAACCCTTGGTGCCTATGGGGGAATCTACCCGCTTATTTGTCGCCTCAGTCATTCATTAACGGCGCAGTGACAGGGTAATACTGGTTTAGCCAAAGGTTTATTAGGTGTAGTGTGATACAAAACAAAGTAAAATCAAGTTCCAAAAGGTAAGCGATCGCTCCTCGAGGTAGAAGAGGGGGCGGTCGTTTTTTTAATGGCCCCGGCTCCGTACGGGTTCGACAGGGCCGGGGTGGGGTGTGAGAACTAAGATAGGTAGTGGGGGCGCGATCGTTGGCCTTGCGAAGTCTTGATGAGTTTTGCACATACCTCAATCAACTCAGGAAGATCGACTGGCTTGACCAGAAAATGCCGAAAACCTGCTGTGAGTGCCTTTTGCTTAGTTCTAGGGTCTCCAAATGCTGTCAGGGCTAATGCGGGTATCTGCCCTCCTTGCTCTGGAGGTAACCCTCTAATACAACGTATGAGGCCGTGACCATCCATCCCAGGCATGGAAATATCACTGACTACTAAATCAGGCTGCCTTGCAGATAGAAGGCTCAAGGCTTCCAGAGCTGAGGTTGTTGCTATCACCTCGGCACCGTAAAAAGTCAAGACAACGTCCATAATCTCTAAGACAGACTTCTCATCGTCTACGACCAGGATCGTGGAGCCCTGAAACTTCAGGTTGTCAGCAGCCAAAATATTGTCCCCAGTTCTCAAGCAACGTTATCTCGATAACAACTTGCTACCAAATTGAATGCACTTTTTTCTGCTAAAAGAACAGGGGTAGCGTTAAAGAAAATGATAAAAGTACTGAGGTCACCATACGCCTGTTAGCACATCAATTTTAACTAAGTGTGCAGCTTCCAGTTTTAAGTTCCTGTAGCCATGGGCACAACGTTCAAAGCCCGAAATTAGTCTCTATACCGTCTTTGCCACTGACGTAGCAGGAACTAATGCAGCCACATGTAGAGTTCTTAAGCTGACCCACACCTTATACTCATGTCTCACGCAAGTGATGCGAACATGAGCCCCATGCTCTTCCATGGCAATCCCCAAGGCAAAAGCTTTTTGCCTATCTTCAGCCTTGTATGTACCCGAAAGGCGGTAGATTTCCATATCAGAGCACATGCCTTCGCAAACTTCGTTCTGATACCAGAACTTAAAAGGTTGAACGAGGTCATGTGATAGCACTAGGGGATACATGCAATGCCTAAACGCGATAGCTTTACTCTTTACTAAGTTTTGACAGTACTGCGTAGTAAATAACACATTTACCTAAAAGCTTAGTTTTGAGAGCGAAAAAACACTGACGATGTAATATTCGATTTAGTAAAATACATAACAGGTATTGATACATACCCTAGAACACTAGCTGTCGAAATAGAAGTGCTTAAATCGGCAAACCAGTAGTTATCAAATTATTAGTTTTTTCTAACAGCAGCCCCGCCAGTTCATAGCGAAGCTTTTTTGTCAGGTAAGGTGTCGGTTGCTGTGACCTCACCCTCAATGGTAGGGAGGCGATCGCCCACGGTCGCGACATCCTCACCTAGGTATTGCCCGATCGCTTCATAGATTAATTCATAGATTAATTCTGTTTGGCTCAATCCTGTGGTTTTTGACAAAGCTTTGAGTTTGCTCACTCATACCTCAGGCACTCTACTCTAGTCCCAATCATCTGCTTTGGTATTTCTGAGCGCCTTGAAAGCACTGCTAGCATCGATGCCTCAAGCTTGGCCAAATATTTTTGGGTCAAGGTGTAAGCAACGCTAACAGCGCTAACGAATTAAGTAAAACTGACCCCGGCGAAATTGCAAAATTGTTTGAGGCACTGGAAGGCGATCGCGATCGCGCCCTCTTTGGCATCTGCCTCTATAGAACCCATTTGAGATCTCAAGGAGAGGCTGTAAGCCGCTTGAGCATTAGCCTGACAAAGCAGAGGTTAATCTTAGTTGTTGCATGAGACAGAGTTCGCTCAAAGCTCTTTACTAGACTTTTACAACGCTCCATCCAAGCATTGGATCGTTCTATCACCCATCGAGCCACCGCAGGCACTTCGCCACTGAATGCACGTGCCAGTAGCCAGTTGAGTAGGGAGGCAAGTATGAAGGCAAGTCTTCCCAGTTACAACCGTTTTCAAGAACTAAAACTACAACCACAGCGTACTACTTCCCTGATGTTGAAAGGGTAATACCAATCATCATGGTGCTTTGATTGGGGATGAGATTCCTTAGCGTACGATTTTTTACAAATTCTCGCGTGACCCCTAGTTGTACTCTCCAGGAAGATCAGTTTTTCTAACAGTAATGCTGCCAACTTTCTGACCTGACATTCTCAATAATTCATCCCCTGAAAATTCAAAACCAAGCTTTAGTGCTATTCGCGCAATATCATCTGCGGTTGATGCTGCGAGCACCTCGCTTTTAAGTTCAGGGTCAGACTGCATTTTCTTTAAAAATGCTTCGATTTGCTCAAAAGCCATATTTAAAATTTGATCCTCGCTAGCTACTCGTAATACAAAGAAAAACAGCAGTATATTCTTTAAGACTAGCAGCACAAGGGTATCAAGATTCGGGGGAAAGATGATTATCGCGCCACCCTCAGAAACCTGATATTCTCCCATTCGTAATTTTGGTACTGGTCATTGATTCCTTTGCCCTGGCATGGGTTGACGAGGATGCCGTCTAACCCTGCGTTAGAACGGCGGAATAAGGGCGATCGGCTATGATGCGGAAATTGATTGCCGCCGTTCAACTACAACGTTATCCCACAAAGCCCATGCCCAACTCGGAAGCCGTCAAATTGCAGATCCGCTCGGCGTTCGCGAGCGTCCAGTTCCCGGGCGATTGGTGCCTACGCGGCAGCAACGAAGGTGACGAGCCATTCCTGCTTGAGCAGGAGTTCAAAGGCAAGACCGATTGGCAAGCGCTCGACCCAGCCTTTATTGATCGCGCGCCGGACGGATTTGGGTCTGCCCTCAGCTTCTTCTCAGACGAAGCTTTTCGGTTCTATCTGCCGGCGTACCTGATCACGGATATTGACGGCAAGCTGGACATGCACGACCCCGTTTTCCACCTGACCCACGGCCTGACGGACGAGACAAGAGGCCAACGCGTTAACCCGCGCCGTTACGGAGAACGGACGTGGTTCGACGAGCAGGGACACAGGTTCGCAGTGTTCGATCGTGAACAGGCGCGCGCGATCGTGAGCTATTTGGAGCTGAAGCGCGAGACCGACGAGTTTCAACGCGACGAGATTGATCAGGCGATCGCAAATTACTGGTCGGGGCGCGCGGAAGCCAGTGCGGGATAACCATGCACTGCAACGGACCGGGCGGGCGGAACGGTCCCTGTTGCCATAACCGTCGAGGAGCCGCTTTAGTCTAAAGACCAAGAATGAGGTTGGTGAGATGAAGGTAGATGGACATGGCCAAGCCAAAGTTTTAACATCCGACGAAATTGCAAAATTGTTTGAGGCGTTTGAGTCCGATCGCGATCGTGCCCTCTTTGGCATCTGTCTCTACACAGGGTGCCGCATCAGTGAAGCCTGCTCGATGCTTACCACAGATGCTTATGATGCAGCTGGGGTCAGAATGAAGATTACTCTGCGGAAGGCCAACACTAAGGGAAAGCAGGAGACGCGCCAGATTCCGGTCAATTCGGTTCTAAAAGGATACCTGGAAACATATCGGGCGGGAGTGGGCAAGCAATATCTCTTTCCGGGACGGCACGGGCGCGGACACATCAACCCGAAGTCAGCCGATGAAATTCTCAGGGAGACGTGCGATCGCTTGGGGCTGATGGGAGTTAGTACGCACAGCTTTAGACGAACTGCTCTGACCCAAATGAGCAGTGCAGGGATACCGCTGCGGGTGATTCAGGAGATATCAGGGCATCGTAGTTTGCAGGCACTTCAACGGTATTTGGAGGTTTCTGAGCTGCAATTGGAAGGGGCGATCGCGGCTTTAAGTTTTTGAAGTATCGACGCTTAGTGAATCAGTAAATCTCTTAGACTGAATCTAATAAGTTTCGAAGTCGTGTCTCCATGCCAGCACCGTAGATTCCGTCTAATCCCATTTCTGGGATCTTAGGCAGAATAAAAGGCGAAACCAGAGCGAAGAAACGCTGAAGAATTCAGGCTAATTCTCAAAATTAGGGGTGTTATACGGAAAATTTTTCGGACTAATGTCCGACTTGGGAGACTAGCCCGAAGAAACTTGCAGGTCACCATGGAAGCCGAGGTCACGTTAATTCCGTTCTCCAGCACTGAGGTCACGCTACTAAGAGGTTGGCTAGTGGCTCCTCATGTCGCTGCCTGGTATGCTGACCCTGAAGACCATGTTGAGTGGGCAGCCAATCCGCCACCTGGCGGTGATCGGGCACTGATCGTAGTTGGAGGTCAGACAGTTGGCTACGTTCGATGGCAGACTGTGTCGCGTGAAATTTTGGATTCAGTGGGTCTTCACGAAATTCCTGCAGGATCGGTTGACGTAGATATTCTCATTGGTGAGCTGGAGTTTGTTGGTCGTGGGATCGGACCGAAAGCACTCCTGGTATTGTTGTCGCAGCTTCGCCAGAGGCGAGATGTCCCGTTGGTTGGTCTAACTACAAGGGTGCAGAATCTGTCCGCACAGCGCGCCTTCACCAAAGTTGGCTTTCGCGTTCTGCGGGAATACAGCCCTCCTGGATATGGCCGTTGTTATCTTATGGTCTACAGTTTCAGTGAAGATGCCTGACACTGCGGTGGTGCGGACGGAACGGTGATTATTGGTGGGCTTTCGAGGTGATCTGCTGCCGCACAACTTCACTGTTAGACCGGTACATTTTCCACGAAGTACCCAATCAGGTGATTTAGACAGGCAAAACGATGCTTGATAATCGAGTTTTATGGCAGAGCTAAGGAGAGTTTACCTTGGCAACCGAAAAATACGAAGACGTGCTTCGCTTTTGGTTTCCAGTCCAGCCAAAGACCGATCAGCCAGCAATGGTTCGGCAGTGGGAATGGTGGTTTCGCGGCGGGGGGAACGCTGAAATAATCGAGCATTTTTCACCCCTGTTAGAACAAGCCATACGGGGTGAACTAGATGCTTGGTCTCGTCAACCCCAATCGCGGCTGGCGCTAATTCTCGTCCTTGACCAGTTCTCACGCTCCATCTATCAGGACACAGCACTAGCATTTGCGCAGGACTCGAAGGCTTGCATGCTGACGCTCGAAGGCATCAACGCCGGACACTACGCGTCTCTGAAAACCCCTTGGGAGAGGACTTTTTTCTTCCTACCGCTGGGGCATTCTGAGAACCTTACAAACTTAGAACTGGCCATTGAACTTGCAGACGACCTTGTGCAGGAATCACCGCAGGAGTATCGCGCCTTACTAGAGTTCTCCGCAGCACAAGCCCGCCGACATCGAGATATACTGACTCGCTTCGGTCGTCATCCTCATCGCAATCAAGCTCTAGGACGCCAATCAACCCCGGAAGAACTGGAGTATCTGGCAAGTGGGCAGCTGGTACATACGCGCTCAATGCCGTCCCACCTATCGCAATCTCTTTCTGAGACTCGAGCGAACTAAACCCTGTTTTTCATCTTTACGATCCCAGTTCAACAACGTCCATGCACACCAACCGTCGAGAGTGGATTGGTTATGACTCACAAATTATGTGCGGTATGTGATGAGCAACGTTAGACTGTGTGCCTGAGCTTGTTGGAGGTTGATATGACGCTTCCCTTCGCTGGGTTAAGTTTTCCTGAGATATATGAGCAGGCGCTCGTGGGCCCTCTGTTTCGTCCTTGGGCTGAACGCCTCCTCGACGACGTAGAGCTTACCGCCGGAGACTGCGTTCTGGATGTGGCTTGTGGAACCGGCATCCTCGCGCGGCTAGCGAAGGAACGCTTGGGCGAGAGCGCCAGGGTAGCCGGTGTTGACTTAAATCCGGCAATGCTCGCAGTCGCACGTCAAGTGGCCCCAGGTGTCGATTGGCGCGAAGGCGATGTTGCTGCCCTACCACTGCACGACCGCGAGCAGTTTGACGTCGTCGTCTGTCAGCAAGGAATTCAATTCTTCTCGAACCAGACTGCTGCGGCACGGCAGATGCGAGGCGCACTGGCGGCGGGCGGCAGATTAGCCGTAAGTGCTTGGCGAGCGGACGAGGAACTCCCGCTGTTGCGGGAACTCCGTCATGTCGTGGAACGCTACCTCGGGCCTATCATCGACCGCCGCCACAGTTTTGGAGAGACTGCCCCGCTCAAGGCCCTGCTCCGAGAAGTCGGCTTTCACGACGTTCAATCAAAGACGGTCTCACGCACTATCCGTTTCGATGACGGGACTGTCTGGGTGCACATGAACGCGATCGCCCTGGTCGGCATGAGCGATGCAGCCAAGGCAATGGGCGAAGCGGAGCGCGAGCGAGTGATGGCGGCGATCGCTCGCGACAGCGTCGAAGTGGCGCGGCCATACACCGATGAAGCAGGGCTTGCCTTTGAGCTTAGGGCGAACGTGGCAACAGCCCGGGGTTGAGAGGTTGAATGAATCGCAGGTTCACAGATGATAGAGACAGGGTAGAGGACTTCGTGGGTTCATTCTTGGTTGTGTGCCCGGAATGCTCCCGCCAGGCCACAGTCATTAACCGAGGGTCGGGCGCAAACTCACAGGTCAGCCTCACTTGTGTGAAGTGTGGCCACTCTCAAGAGTGGAGGTGTGCCAGCTCCGGCGTTATGTACTCCTCCACTCTTGAGCATTATGAGCCGGGGCAGGCGTGCATCGGGGCGGCTGTTGACTGGTACTTCCATCTCCCGCTCTGGTTGCAGCGACCGTGCTGCGGTGAAATACTGTGGGCATACAATGTTGAGCATCTGAATTTCCTAGAGAGCTACGTGAGCGCGAGCCTGCGCCAGAGGAGTAGAGACGAAGAGTATGGCTGGAGCAATCAGAGCTTGGCGAGCAGGTTGCCGACGTGGATGAAGAGTGCCAAGAACCGAGCAGAGGTCATGAAGGGCTTGGCAAAGCTAAGGGAGAGACTCGTGTGACCCACCCTGCATCTAACATCACCCGACGCTCCTCTCACGTCACCTGCCATGCGGGGCCAGAGCGCCCTTCCGCCTTCTATGCCCGCTACCGACTTCCCCTCCCTCATCCGCTGCGCTCTCAAAATTTAGTTTTAGCGGATAATGATACTGAGTTTCCACTAGGACTAAATTGGACACATTCTCTAGATGAGCCTAGGGGCATGAAAAGGCGCGATCAAAATACAGCGATCCCACCTCTTGATTTCTCGGTTTTCGAGGAGGTGTTATATGTTTCTTACAAACATTGCCGAAAACGAACAATGGCGTGCTTCTTGTAATACGTTTCAAGCGCTTGAGTCCTCAAGCGATCGCACCTCAAACAATGCCGAATTGACTCATTTTCGGTAATGTTTGCTAAGATATTTTCGCTATGGCTCACAGCGATCGCCCTCTTCGTCCCTTCAACATTAAAGGTGTCAAACAAGCGGCTCGGAAGCAAAGAGAAAACTGTTACTGGTGAGGTCGCTGGCTTGCACGCCTACTATAATTGCTAGCTCTCTACCTAAGGCGTTCACAGAAGTATCTGCACCTTGCTGGCGAATACTTAGGCTGCTAATTCCCATCACTCCGGGCAGTCCAGTGATCGCAAGTACATCTATCCCTACCTGAAAGTCCGCAACGGTGCTGGCTGCTCTGGGTAGAAGCTGGTCTGCAATCCAAAAGCGATCGCTGCCTTCCCCACCATTCAGTAGCGCCCCACCCGCCCCACTGTACAAAATATCGTCACCATCCCCACCGTAAAACTGGTCATAAGCTGGAGCTAAGGTGCTTCGGCCTTCTGTCTGGCCAAACTGAACGAAGTGCTCAAACCCACTCAGGAACATTCCTGCTGAGACGGCAGCTGCGACATCAGGATTCTGAGCAAGGTAAGCATTTTCCTTGTATAGCTCACTCGGAGCACGGCCTTCCTTTTGGCCAAAGTGGATGAAGTGCTCAAACCCACTCAAGAATACTCCTGCTGAGACAGCAGAAGCGACATCCGAGTTTTGGGAGAGGTAGAAGCGTTCGTTAAAAAGTAAGTTATCGTCTCGACCTTCCTTTTGGCCAAAGTGGATGAAGTGTTCAAAGCCGCTCCGAAACACTCCACCTGCAACCGCAGCGGCAACATCTAGATTTTGGGAGAGGTAGAGGCTATTGCTAAATGCTGCACTCGGATCACGTCCTTCAAATTGACCAAACTGAGTGAAGTGCTCGAAGCCGCTGCGAAACACTCCGCCTGCAACCGCAGCAGCAACATCCGAGTTTTGAGCGAGATAGAAGCTTTCGTTGTACAAAGCGCTGGGGTTGCGTCCCTCAAACTGGCCAAACTGAGTGAAGTGGTCAAGCCCACTCTGAAAGACTCCTTCTGCAACCGCAGCGGCAACATCAGGATTGTGGAAAAGGTAGTAACCCTCATCCAATATTTGAGAGTGAGTGTTGTTGGAGTTCGTTAGTTCAATTTGAGGAGGATGGGTGTTGCTTAGAAAACGAACTCGATCAGCGGAGGTGAAGACACTGAGAAGATTATCCTCACCAATGAGCGTATCGTCTCCAGCATCTCCTTCTAAGCGATCGCTACCCCCGCGCCCTCTAAGTTCATCATTGCCTGCTAGGCCTAGTATGTGGTCAGCTTGATTCGTCCCACTGAGGCGATCGCCCGCAGTGGTTCCCCAGATCGTGTTTACCTCATTCAGATCCAATACTGAAAGCTCAACGCCATTGATACCATTGTCAGCAGAAATGTAAAGCTTGCCGTTTTCAAAACCGAGAATGACTGGGTCATAGTAATCACTTACACCAGAGTTTAAAACTGTAACTAACTCTGGTGTGTTCGCCTGAGGGTTAATGCGCCACAAGTTAAGGCTACCGCTGATAGTGTGACCAGTGAAGTACAGCGCACCATTGACGTTCATCAGCTTCAATCCAGAAGAAGAAATGTCCGGTGGGATTTGAGTGCTGAAGACTGGGTTGCCTGTGGTTGAGTCAATCTTCCACAATTCAGAACCAACGTTAGTAAAAACGCGGAAGTAGAGTGTGCCGTTGATATTCGTCAAATTGTCAGGATTGACCCAGCCACTCGTTTGTGTGAATTCGTTAACTAGAATCAAATTACCTGTCGAGGGGTCAACCTTCCACTGCTCATAACCATCAAGAGTGCGAACACTGAAGTAGAGCGTGTTGTTGATATTCGTCAAATTTGAATGTCGGTCATTGCTCGATACGGCATTAGTAACTTGCACAGCGGTACCTGTAGCAGCATCAACTTTCCACAGTTCAGCGCCCCGACCGTCATTGAAGGCACTAAAGTAGAGCGTACCGTTGACATTGGTTAAATTATCAGGATTAGAACTCTCCCCACCTAGGGCGATATCAATGACTAGCACCGGCTTGCCTGTAGCAGGGTTAACCTTCCACAGTTCCCTACCATTTTCGTTAGCGTAAGCACTGAAGTACAGCGTACCACCAACATCCGTAAGGTATTCTGGATGTGAACCGACACTCCCCAGTTCGAGTTCAAGTTGGACGGGATTGCCTGTAGCTGGGTCCACCTTCCACAGTTCTCTACCATCAGCAGTGAAAGCACTGAAGTAGAGCGTGCTGTTGACACTGATTAAGTTGTAAGGATCAGAAGAATGAACTTCCGGAGCAATATCAGCAACCAGCACAGGATTACCTGTGGCTGGATCTACCTTCCATAGTTCCCTACCATAGCTGGCAGTCTCAGCACTGAAGTAGAGCGTGCCGTTGACATTCGTTAAGCTCCTAGGATTGGAAGAACCAACCTCTGGTTCAATATCAGCAACTAGGACTGGGTTGCCTGTAGCTGGGTTAATTCTCCACAGTTCCCTACCATAGCTGTTGGTCTCGGCACTGAAGTAGATCGCGCCGTTGACATTGACTAAATTGTCAGGAGAGGAACTGGAATCGTGAGTATTAATATTTACGGAAGATAGACTCCCGGTGGCTAGGTCAATCTTCCATAATTCTCTGCCACTACTGCTAGTGTAAGCACTCAGGTAGAGCGTTCCATTGATATTTGTTAAATTACCGGGATCCGACCAGCCAATACCTGGTTGGATCTCAAGCTGCGCTAGAGTGCCCGTAGCGGAGTCAAATTTCCACAGTTCGCGACCACTACTACTATTAAAGGCGCTGAAGTAGAGCGTACCGTTGATGTTTGTTAGAGCGGTCGGGTAGGCACTGCTGCTGCCCAATGAAATATCGCTGAGTTGGACTGGATTGTCTGTAGTGGGGTCAAGCTTCCACAGCTCATAACCACTACTAATGCTGAAAGCGCTGAAGTAGAGCGTACCGTTGACGTTCGCTAGACTGTTCGCAGAAAAGCCGCTGCCCAATGAAATATCGCTGACCTGGACTGGATTGCCTGTGGCTGGGTCAATCTTCCATAGTTTAGAACCATTACTGAAGTAGAGCGTACCATCAACATCCGTCAAGTTTTCGGGATTGTAAACGCCATTGCTTGGCCCAATATCGAGTTTTACTGGGTTGCCCGTGCTAGGGTCGATCTTCCATAGTTCTCTACCACTGTTAGCAGCCAAGACACTAAAGTAAAGCGTACCGTTGACATTTGTGAGGTTTTTTGGAAAGGAGCTGCCGCTGCCTAATACGATATCGCTGACTTGGACTGGGTTGCCTGTAGCTGGGTCGATCCTCCACAGTTCATAACCATTGTCGATAGTGGCGGCACTGAAGTAGAGCGTGCCGTTCACATTCGTCAAATTCTCAGGGTGTGCCCATCCACGGCCTGGTTGAATTTCAAGTTGCACCGGCTTGCCCGTGCTGGGGTCAATCTTCCACAGTTCGTAACCGTTGTCAGTAGTTAGGGCACTAAAGTAGAGCGTGCCGTTCATGTTCACTAGATACTTTGGGTGGGAACCGCCATTGCCTGGTTCAATGTCAAGCAGCACTGGGTTGCCTGTGGTGGGGTCGATCTTCCACAGTTCAGCGCTGCCATTATGGATAGTATTTGCACTGAAATAGAGTGTGCCATTCACATTCACTAAACTCTGAGGATCGGAACCACCACTGCCTGGTACGATATCAGCGGCGACTATAGGGAGCCCTGTAGTCGGATCAAGCTTCCACAGTTCCCTGCCATCAACAAACTGGGCAACAAAATACAACGTGCCATTGACATCGGTAAAATCAGCGGGATTAGAGCCAAATGTGTCTGTGTTGATGTTGTACTGAACTAGGTCATAGCTTAAAGTCGCAGCATACTGCTCAAGCACTGTAGGTTCAAATGCTAAATCAGCGACCCTCGGTGCTGTCATAGCGCCCAAGTCCCAGTTCCCGCCCTGAGCCGCACTACCCGTTATCACTGCTGAAGCAACTACATTCGCACCCGTTAGGTGATGTAGCCGATTGATCAAGTCCCAGCCTCTATGTCCCTGAGCTACTTTACATCCATAAATCAGTAACTCTGCTGTCTCTGTCAGCGCCTTTGCCCAAGCTTGAATTTGTCCAGAATAGTAACTCAGCGTTTCCCAGCTCAGCTCAGTAGCACCTAACTGTATCCGTCCAGATGCTCCATGAGACACGATATGTACAGCCGTTAAATCAGAGCACTGGGACAAGGTCTCACTGATTTGCTCAATTCCATCTCGTGCTGCATCCAGCACAACGACCTCAACAGGCGATCGCACTCCAGCCACCAAGTCCAGGTAATCTGTCACTGCCGAGTCAATAAAGACAATCTCACGGGTCACCCTAGTTGGAGTACTGAGGTAGTGAGAAGTAAATTGAGACTGGTGCAAAGTAGGAGACATAAGTGATTCTCACACTGATAAAAAGAGAATTAGCAGTTCTCAAAGACGAGTTTTCTGACCAAAGCTGTCTCCTACCCTTGACCTGACCACGGTTAGGCAGTCTCGGGTTTTCAAAGAGACTTTGCACACTGTTGTTACTATTGTTACGTGGCTCTACTTTAAGCTTCGATTGTAAAAATCAGCAACCTTGTCAACGTAAATCTTTGGATTGGTGTTGTAACTCTCAGGATGTGTTTTCGCCTGGGTTTCCCAATATTCAGCTAAAGGATACGCTGCTTTGAGTTGGCGAGCATTGTCTACAGGTGTGTAAGGATCGATCGCGCTGTGAATAATCAAAACTGGTCGAGGAGAAATGCGACCTATTTCCTGCACAGGCTTAGAAGAGATCGGGTCATGACCAGTCCACAAATGTCCAAACAGCATAGTAGAAGGTAAAAAGATCTCAGGTAGGCCCGAAGCTGAGTGCCAATGTTGCTGAATCACTGGATAAACCTCGGCGTAGCCACTATCAGTGACGACGGCTCCAATATCAGGGTCATTGGCGGCGGCTCCAATGACAGCAGCAGACCCCATTGAAACTCCTAAGACTCCAATCTTTTGGGGCTTAAAACCCTTTGTCTTGAGCCAATCTGCGGCGGCAATCACATCCCGCCTTTCAGTAATGCCAAAAGTAAAGCGAGACGGAGTACTCTGCCCATGTCCTCGCAAATCGATCATGAGAATGGAGAAGCCTTTTTGATTCATCGCTGAACCAAATTCCGGAAACTTTCCAGCCAACTCAAGAGTACGACTGGAATTCAAGCCATGCACTAAAATCAATACCTTGTCAGTCGTTTTGGCAGGAATGAACCAGCCCTTGATTTCTAAATTGTCGGATGTCCGAAATTCAACTTCTTGAGGCGGAACCACAAAAACTGATGCTTGAAGCGGGTCAAAGCTCTGTTTTGGGGTGGAAAGCGTATGTCCTGCATAGGCAGAGATGCCCAAATACCCAACCACCAACAGGGCTGAAATACCAGCAGCTAACTTGAGGGCAAGATAATTTGGAGGCTTACGATTGATTGAATCAGAACCTGTTGCTTTCATTCCCACTGAAGCCTCCTGAAAGGATAACGACCCAAACAAGTGGCAGCAAATGACTCCGATCGCCCCGTCAATTTCTTTCCAGCATCCGCTGAATTGGCTGATTAGTCTGCTTTCACTCTCATAGACCAGTTTAGGATTAAAGCTCTGGCTGACAAGTACAGCAACAGCCCATTACAAAGATGCCAAAGAAAATGGGTGCCGGTTGAGAAGTAGGGACAAACTGCTTGATCCAGTGTACGAAATGAAAGGGCTAGTAGAAATACCCCTGATGCCGCGAGTAGAAACAATGGCTCCTGCTTCAGTTGTTGATAGTAGTACAGTCCCAATCCCCGCAACACTAGAAAGGCCGGAACATACGACAGAGAACCATTGAAGAGATAAGTAACTGTTCACTGAAGTTGCTGGCAAAGAAAAATCCAGCGATTGATGCTCCGGTATAGTCAGATTTCATCCTGACGCCCTAACAGCTGTACAGCCATAAAAACCAAAGCTGGAAGGCAGAATAAGGCATCACCCCTGATAAATTGGCTCACTGTGTCGCCAAGGTATGAAATAGGGAACTACCAATTTCAGTACTGGTGGCTAACGTGATCAAAATCCAAATACCCGGAGGCACTTTTGGTTGTCGTTGAGCCAATTGCCAAATTACCCCGGCTGCCGTGAGAAATGCAAGCTTAGGTTTGCCGATAAACATTGCCATTTTGAGGCATTCTCGGCAATGTTTCTTGTGCAGATCAAGCAAAGTAGTGATCGCGTATTGTTTATCCGCATTGACTTGCCCTCTAAGGAGGCCTTAACGAGTCTTAGAGGGCCAATCATATTAGATATCCGATGGCTCGTCATTGAGTAGCTGCTGAATCAGTTGCTGTCGCTCTTCCTGACTTAGCCCTTTTGCCATCATTGTCATCTCGCTCAAGCTGAATGCTGCCTGAGCCATAGAATGCACATCTTCTAAATCTCGCAGGAGCACCTCATCGATCGCAGCCTGAATCGGACGTATTTTGTCTTCATGTGTGCTGCGATCGTACATTCGCTTTAACGTTTCTAGCGAGTGACCCATCATATAAGCTAGCGATTCTAGTTGACGGTCACTTAAACCTTTTTGAAAGGCCCAAGTAGCCCATATGTATCTCAGGGTATGTGGAGTGGGACGTTTTGGTGTTTTCATTAAGCGATGAGCAGGAGTACTAAAGCTTCTAGCCAAATTGGAGTCACAAAATTTATTTCCTGCTCTTGGCTTCACCCACCAGTAGCCCCAGATATACTGCTCCCCGACCTCGTCTTCTAGGGGTTGATGATGATCTTTTGGGTCGAAATCCATACGACCAGCAGTTATCAATAACATTCTCTTGCCTAGAAACTCCCTTTGCCAACCTCGATAAACTTCAGCTTTGACACTTTTTGTTTGCATCCACTCCCCAAAAAGCCAGCGATCCATGTAGTCATAAAAGGTGAGGTTGTCGGAAAACAAGCGATTGGGAATTATAAAAGTTTGTCTGCCGTAGAACCCATCCGTCTTGTAATCGTTAAAGTCAATAACATAAACACCCTCTGGATAATTCTTGCCTGCATGTTTATAAACGCGGGACAAGCAATTGTCTGCCAATTGGCCATTGCGGTTCTTCTTACGGTGCTTAAACTCAATGGGTGGTAAATACAATCCGTGAACCGGAACTTCCTCAGGCTTTTTTATGGGACAACTCAAAGCAATTCTAGTCTCTCGATAGTCTTCTTGCCGCCTAGGTGGAAAGGTCATCAACAGGTACCAAAACAGAAAGATAAAGGTAGACTTTGCAATACTAGTTCGAGCTCGAATTTGCTTCCTACTATTATGGGGTCGTGCCTCAAGCCTGAGAGGTTCTGTGACCTCCTTATACAATGTCTCTAAAGCAGTTTCACCTAGGACTGGATCTGGCCACTTATCTTCTTGCTTAACAACTGACTTTTTTGTTCTCCGCCACTGCTCACGTAACACCTCTGTCGCTGAGCATTGATCCTGAAGGTGGGTAATCATAGGGATTTGGTAAAAATCCTGCCTGCGGCTCACCAACGTGCGGTACTGAAACTTGGCGATCGCAAGCAAGGCAGATTCTTTGCCTGCCCAGGTATGAGGGCTAAAGGAACCGCAGAACTCGTTAATGTATTGTTGATAGGCCATAACCCAATCATCAGTTTGATCAATACCTTCCTGCCAAAGTTTTCGAGTTTCTCTGCGAGACAAATCTTCTAAGTCTTCCTCGCTTACTTTAGGAAGTAGTAAATCAAAATTTAATTGCTCCTCAGGAATGCCAGGCTGATACACATTCTTAAAAAATCCGAGGAATAATCGGCTTTGTTCGAGATAAATATCAATGGAGCTTGCTTCCAAAGTCTTAACTAAATTTCTCGGACGGCAATATCCTGAATAAAAAGTTCGGAAGGCTGCTTCATTTTGTTGCTGGGTGGCTGTTAGCTCCTCTGGTCGCAAGCCATATTGAGGATAGCGTCCTCGTCTCTCCGTCAACCTCATCTCAGCAATACCACCTCGACCTCGGTGCATTCGAGGAGCACATTTCTGCTCCCAGTCATCACTACCTGAACCAGGATAGAAACCTTCTGCTTGAGTCCACTTCAAGCAACCTTTGACTGCTGCACCATAAGTGTTTCGGCTGGCTTGTGGAGGATTAAGTAAATCGTATCCTCGATACAAAGCGTCTTCAATTTCCATCAAGCGATCGCTTGATAAATTACGGAAGAAATCCCAGGCTCGTTGTGTATCATGCTTCGTCATTTTTCCTTGGGAACCTTGACGCTTAAATCCCATACCAGTTGCAACAAACCTGAGAAAACCTGTATTAAGGTGGTTAAATAGATACTTCCATTGTTCTGGCGAATGAACTGCTTGCAAAGATTCCTTGTAAAGTTCAATGACCTTGAATACACTTAATTTCTTGCTCATGATTGATTACTCGGAAAAAGTTGTAGGATGTGCAGAATTAGCTTTTGTTTAGAAGCCAAGTAGTTTCAGAGAGGGGGGTTAACTTACATTGCTATTAGAAGCAAAATTTATAATTTAACCCCATATTAGTAACGCAAAGGGGTGACTAGGAATACTCAAACCTTGCTAGAGAAAAATCCTTCAATCTATTGTTTCCAGGGCTTATGAAGCTCTTGTTTAGTTGAGCTTCTAATAAATAATTCCGGGCTTTTTTCAAAATCAAAGGATTTAAATAAATCCTGAAGCCGCTACAAGTCGAACTTATTTCTGATCCGACGTTTCTACCTTTCATATCCTTTTGGCCTATTTCAAGAAGATAAGGTCTTGATGCTTAGCTAATTACCTATGGGATAATGATTTGAATTGTTTTCCGACCGATTCTTTCAACGAATTCACTACGAGAGATACCTAGTGCTTGGCTAATTTCGTCGAGTCCTTGAACTCCAGTAGGTGTGATGCTAATTGAAACAGTTCGCTTGAGTTCGTCATAAAGTTCTGGTTGTCCACGACGAGACTTGACCCCTTTGCAAGCAGACTTTCGTTGATGAAGAAGCCGAGATTTCCTTTTAGTTCTGGCTTTAGTTGATTTCGAAGGATGCGAATCAGGCATGGTATCTCCTGGGTAAGTGGCTACAAAAATGCACAAAAAAGTCGAGGGGGCTATGCAGTTTCAAACTGACATAGCCCCCTCGACGGGTAAGCTCAATAAATTCTGATATCAAGTAGAGCAATGAAGCTCTACTGGCAGGGCCACAGATAGACCTCTAGCTCTAATATACCCCCGGCCCTACGCTTATCTAACACGAAGAAAGGATCGTTAGAGCCAATAAAGCCAACTTTCCATAAGTCTATTGATGTTCAATGACTAAAGGGATCGCGTTTCTAACAAATACAGGGTTCAAACTGGTGAAGCTGTCATTTGCCGCTATTTAATCCTTAAAGCTTAGACTAGGTAAAGGTTTTAGAGACTTTGTGTCTTTCGTATAAACTTCTAGAATATGAGCAAGAGCGGTACTAATTCAAATTGTCCCAATTGAACCTCTCTACATTTTGTCGCATGAAACCCTTGCTGCTTGCATACTTTAGCGATCGCATGGCATTTTGCTACACCTTTGCTACCTTTACCCCAAGATTGGACGGATGAAACTAGCTTGTAGTTATGAAAAAGTAATTGCTTAGAAGACGGAATTCATGAGCCTTTTGGCTTTGATCGTTAGAATTTTTTGAAAGTGCTTATGAAACGCGTTTCATAAGCACTTTCCCATCATAAGGATTGAGAGTAAGGTCAAGGACACGTGCCTATGCGACGACATGATTTTGGACTAGCAGCCGCATTTGAACAGAAAGTTACGGTTTCGTTGCTTAGTTTGATTTTTGTTTTGACTGCGCAAACCAAGTAGAGCCCTACGCGTTCTAGTTTTACGAGTTAGAGCAAAAACCAAGTGTGAGAAGAGCCTCTTTGATGGTGTTCTTGGGAGGTTTGTTTTTTGGTGCTGATAATCCTAACTCAGCAGCAGTCTCAAAAATTTCTCTGACTAAGGCATCACGAGCGTTACTGAGGCATGCCTCGTCTTGAAGTGTTGCTTCAAGCCTGCCTTCATGCGCTAAGTTGTATAACTCTAAAGCAGGTCTGCCTAAAACGTGAGACAGCTTATTAAGTGTGGAGTCTGTTGGATTTGTCCCTTTGAAGCAGGCTGATCTCAAACCTGGTTGACTAATACCAGCTTTCTTTGCCAGTTCATTCATGCTGACGCTGTGATCCTTCATATGCTGTAGGATCAGCTTACCTAAAGGGGAACAATGCTCAGGTTTTACTTGTAGCCTTGCCGCCATCTTTTAAACTTAATTTTGGTATTCACTTGACTTGACATCATAGCTTTATTCTATGATGATTCTTAACAAGAGACAAGGATGACGACGGGCAACGTGATTGAGCCCCACCGAACCCTGATGTCATCCAAGCTCTTGAATACACACAATGTCGCAGTTTCAACTGCAAGAGCCGAGTAGTCGCCTACTTTGGCGTGATGGCTCTATCTTATTTATAAGCTAAACCCTTGTAAATAGGCTAGTACCTTCAGCTGACGTACTAGTGAAGAGCGTCTATCTCGGCTTCGAAAAAAGGAGCTAAGATGGCAAAACCGCTGGATTTCAGTGAAATTGAACTAGCTAATGTATTGAATGGGG
Source organism: Trichocoleus sp. FACHB-262 (assembly GCF_014696035.1). NCBI lineage: Bacteria > Bacillati > Cyanobacteriota > Cyanophyceae > Leptolyngbyales > Trichocoleusaceae > Trichocoleus > Trichocoleus sp. FACHB-262. Next base: position 24,362 of record NZ_JACJPK010000066.1, read on the forward strand.
CTGGTGCAGTATGGTAGCACTTGCCCCATCCAAACCTAAAAGGTTTGATTACGTTCGGGAGTGGAATGATGAGTTCCTTGGGATCTTTCCGCACCGAGGCGACTACCTATATGCAGAGCATCCAGAGCCAGGAACCAGGCCAGAGTGGAAAACTGAGAGCAAACATCTCCTTAGCGATCGCCTGATTCGTCAGGGAGCTTACCTTTATGGAGTGAGGTTTGGCTCTCAAACCGATTACTTGATGCTCGATCTGGACCCAACTAGCCACTACCACCCAGGGTGTGACCCCTGGTCTATAGGACGCATTCTGGAGGCTTTAGAGCTAGTTGGTTTAGTGGAGTACGTTGCTGTTCAATCGAGCTATCGAAGCGGCATTCACCTTTACTTTCCCTTTGAGAAAGCTCAACGCTCATGGGCGATCACTCTAGTTGCTCAAACTCTTCTAGAAAATGCTGGATTTAAAGTCCAACCAGGGCAATTGGAAATTTTTCCTAACCCTAAGCCTTATGGTGAGCATGACCTAACTCTATACAATGGCCATCGATTGCCTCTCCAATCGGGAAGCTACCTTCTAGATAAAAACTGGGAGCCCACTTACAGTACCGATGCTGCATTTGTATCGCGTTGGAAGTTTGCTCAGGCCAGAAACGATATTGATAGTCAGGCTATAGAGAAGACGCTCAAAAAAACACAGCGTAAGCAATACTTTGTACGCGGAAGGGCTCAAAAATTCCTCAATGACCTTAATGCTGAGATTGAGCCTGGGTGGACGGGACTAGGACAAACTAACCACTTGTTAGGAAAGATTGCTTGCAGAGCGCGTGTCTTTCACCACGTTGTTTATGGAGGTGAGCCCTTAACTGGTGAACAATTAGCAGATGCAATTGTCCAGACCGCCCGTCTACTACCTGGTTTCTCTGAATTTTGCCAGCATCAACATGAACTAGAGTTGCGAACTAGAGAGTATGCACGAGCAGCTGAGAAACGTTACTACCCTTACGGCTCTAAAGGGACTTCCAACAAGCTCATAGCAGATGGAATTACCTCAACACCGACCTGGAACCAACAACAGGCTCTATCAGCACGAGAGCGAATTCGAGCTGCGATCGCTGACATGCTGAATCAAGGTACGTTACCAGCCCAAGTAACAGCTCGATTCAAAGCGCTGAAGCACTATGGCATCGGCAGCGATACCTTAAGCAAGAATCGAGATTTATGGGACCCACGAAAACTCCAAGTCTCACCACAGGAATTCCTACCTAAAGAGCAAAACTTTAATAACCCTGAAGCCACAGAATCCTTACAGGAAGAGGAATTCCTACCTAAAGACGCTAATAAGCTTGTGCGAGGGGAGGTATCAGTGGCCTCCTCCATTGGCCCTGATACCTCTTCTGCTTTTTATGATGGGGGGTCTGGGGGGTTTTCCACAGGGTTTAATGATGCCTGGAAGCCGCCTGATGCTGCTGCCCAAAAAGTTATTGAAGGTATCCACAAGCAGCTTAAGGAAACTAGGTTAAAGCAGGAGTCTGAAAGGAATCAAAGGCGGCAAAGCCGGTTTGGTTTTCTCTCTCATCTTGACAACAACGTCGTAATTGAACAGCTTGCTGAACCTGAATTTATTCCTGAGCCTGAATATGTCTTTGAGCGTAACCACATTCCTGAAACCAGCCCTGTTGGCTATGATTCTTTGGATTTGAGTGACTTGATCGCTCAAATTCAGGTTCATGTTAAGCGGCTGGAATGGACATGCTCACAAGCTGATCAATTTGTTGCTGATCATTTTGGTCGAAAGAGTAGGGATCACCTTACAGACGATGAGCTTCTAGCTTTGCTTGGGAAACTGCAATGTCTTTGAGTGTTGTGTTGTCTAAGGGGGCATCGTCAATTTGGCTTTAAAGTAGCGATCGCGCAATTTGATGCAGTTTCTCGTTTCTGTGGAATTGCTGCGCCACTTTTGGGAGTAAATGGATGATTACGGGTGAGTTGAAGTCTAAGGTCGATCGCCTTTGGACGACGTTTTGGAATAACGGGATTAGTAACCCGCTGTCGGTGATCGAGCAGATTTCTTACTTGCTGTTTATCAAACGGCTGGATGACCTGGAGCTGGCGAAAGAGCGGAAGGCTCAGCGGTTGAATCGTCCTGTGCAAGATCCCATTTTTTCGGTTGAGCAGCAACATTGTCGTTGGTCGCACTTCAAGAACCTGACGGATGCTGAGGAAATGCTGAAGCTGGTGCGGGATGAGACGTTTCCGTTCATCAAGAATTTGGGTGGGCCGTTGGCTGCGAATGCCTACACTCGCCACATGAAGGACGCGATGTTTCTGATTGCTAACCCGGCGCTGCTGGCGAATGTGGTGGGCCAAATCGACCAGATCCCTATGGAGGATCGGGACACGAAGGGCGACCTGTACGAGTACATGCTGTCGAAGCTGAGCACGGCAGGGACGAATGGGCAGTTTCGCACGCCTCGGCACATTATCAAGATGATGGTGGAGCTGATGGCTCCAGGGCCAAGGGAAATTATTTGCGACCCTGCTTGTGGGACGGCAGGCTTTCTGGTGGCGGCAGCGGAGTACGTGCGGGAGCAGAAGGACAGCGCTGGCAATCTGATTTTGAATGGGCCAGGGAACCGTGACCACTTCGATGCAGAAATGTTTCACGGGTTCGACTTCGACGCGACGATGTTGCGGATTGGCAGTATGAACTTGATGCTGCACGGGATCGAAGACCCGAAAATTGAAGCGCGAGATTCACTTTCGGAGGATCATGCTGGGATTGAGGAGGCGTTTACGCTGATTCTGGCGAACCCACCGTTTAAGGGATCGATTGAGCAGTCAACGATCGCGAAGACCTGACCAAGATTATTAAGACCACCAAGACTGAGCTGCTGTTTGTTGCGTTGTTTCTGCGGCTGCTGAAGATTGGTGGACGGGCAGCGGTGATCGTGCCTGATGGGGTGCTGTTTGGCTCGTCGAAGGCGCACAAAGACATCCGCACGTTGTTGGTAGAGAATCACAAGCTGGATGGGGTGATCTCGATGCCGTCGGGGGTGTTTAAGCCCTATGCGGGGGTATCGACGGCGATTCTGATTTTTACGAAGACGGGCGCAGGCGGAACGGATCACGTTTGGTTCTATGACATGGATGCAGATGGCTTGTCGTTGGATGACAAGCGGCAGCCTGTGGAGCAGAACGACATCCCGGATTTGTTGCGGTGTTGGCAAACTCGCAACCCTGAGCAGGAGACTGACCGCACGAGCAAGGCTTTCTTTGTGCCCAAGGCCGAGATTGCTGCGAATAACTACGACCTCTCAATCAACCGCTACAAGGAAGTGGAGTATGAGGAGGTAGAGTACGAACCGCCGAAGGTGATTTTGCAAAAGCTGCGATCGCTCGAAGACGAGATTCGGGCGGATTTGGATGAACTGGAGCGGTTGCTAGGATGAACCATATAGCTGAATTGGGCTTGCTGGAGGCTAGGCGATCATGACTGTGACAACTCAGAAGATGACGCTGGAGGAGTACCTCAACTACGACGACGGTACGGAAAAGGTTTATGAGTTGGTGAATGGGGAGTTGGTCGAGATGCCGCCAGAGAGCGAACTGAACCGTCGGATTGCGATGTTTTTGCTCGCTTATTTCTTGCAACAGGGTGTTCCGGCTTATCGGCTGACGATGAAAACCGAGATTGCAGTCAGCGGGTCACGGGCGACGACACGGTTTCCTGATTTGATGGTGTTGTCTGATGAGTTGGCAATGGCATTAGAGGGGGCTAGCCGCTCAACGGTGATGCCAGAAATGCCACCACCGCTGCTGGTGGTTGAGGTGGTGAGTCCAGGTCAGGAAAAGCGGGATTATCGTTATAAGCGATCGGAGTATGCAGCGCGAGGGATCGTGGAGTATTGGATTGTTGACCCGATGCAGCAAAGGGTGACGGTGTTGGAGTGGGTGGAAGGGCTATATGAGGAGCAGGTCTATGAAGCCGATAGCCCGATCGCCTCACCGCTATTCGGGACTCTAAATCTTACAACTTCGCAGGTTTTGCAGGGACGATAAAAATTGATGTTTGTAGGCTACAAAAGGCGATCGCTAGGAACTGGAATTCAATCAGCTTCAAGTGTTTTGGGGGTGTTGTAAGGATGGTTCAGAGTATTCTTGCTTCTGAAATTCCTAGTGGTTGGTCTCTTCTAAAGCTGGAAGATGTAGCTAACATTGCGTCTGGTGTTACCAAAGGCAGGAAGCTTGCAGGTAGGGCTACAACTTGGGTGCCATACCTACGAGTAGCGAATGTTCAAGCTGGTTGGCTTGATCTCAAAGAAGTTAAGGAAATCGAAGTTCCTGTCGAAGAAGTTGATAAGTATCGACTTCAGCCAGGTGATGTCGTCATGACTGAGGGTGGAGATCCAGACAAGCTGGGCAGAGGAGCAGTTTGGAAAGGTGATGTGGGTCTCTGTCTCCATCAAAATCACATTTTCCGAGTTCGACCAAAACCCGAAATGCTAGATCCTCAATACCTAGAGGCTTTTCTTGGCTCTAAACAAGCACAAAAATACTTCTTTAAATGCGCCAAACAAACAACTGGTATTGCTTCTATTAACATGACCCAGTTACGGTCATTTCCAGTTTTGCTACCTCCATTAAAAGAACAGGGTCGGATTGCTACCATACTTGATCGCGCTGATGCTGTTCGACGGAAGCGACAAGAGGCGATCGCCTTTACAGAAGAACTCTTGCGATCGGCTTTCATAGAGATGTTCGGCAATCCTCTTAATAATTCCAAACATTGGGAGGTCATAAACCTCGGTAAACTCTTGACATTCTTAACTAGTGGTTCTCGGGGTTGGGCTAAGTTTTATGCTTCAGAAGGTGATTTATTCCTTCGCATTCAAAACGTGAAAAATGGAAGGCTTTTGTTAGATGATATAGCCTACGTTAATCCTCCCAATTCTGCTGAAGCGCGGCGCACCTTAGTTCAAGAAGGAGACGTTTTGCTTAGTATTACAGCCGACTTGGGCAGGACTGCGGTTATTCCAAGAGGATTGAAACCCAGTTATATTAATCAACACTTAGCCTTACTTCGGGTGGATCAAAGGCGGATTTCCCCTACCTATCTTGCTGCTTTTCTATCTTCGCAAGCTGGGCAATTGCAATTTGAAAAACTTAACAGAGAAGGTGTAAAAGCAGGTCTTAACTTTGATGATGTTAAAAGCTTGCGTATTCTGCTTCCACCTATTCAAAAACAACAGGAGTATGAAGAGCTTTTTGCGTGTCAGACCAATGCTTTAGCTCGATATAAACAGAGTGTTGATTCATCTAGAAATCTCTTCAGCTCTATTCATCAGCGCGTCTTTTGCGGTGAAATCTAAGGTGTTATGGTTCCTAACAGCAAGCTCTACTCTAGAATCAAGGGCAGTAGTCTAGCTTTGAGGTTAAATCATGATTGCCTCACCCCAGCCCCACCTCACCGCTGAAGAATATCTTGCTTGGGAAACTCAGCAAGAAACTCGCCATGAGTACGTGAACGGGGCGATCATCGCCATGACAGGCGGCAGCATTGCCCATAACCTGCTAGCCCTCAACCTCTACAGCGCCCTACGGCCTCACTTGCGGCAACGTGGCTGTGTTGCAACCGTGGCTGATGTCAAAGTGCAAGTGAGCAGCAGCATCTACTACTACCCCGATTTGGTGGTTACATGCAGCGATCGAGATTTGCAAGCGCGTCAACTCATTCAAGATCCTTGCGTCATTGTTGAAGTACTTTCCCCCAGCACCGCAGCCAATGACCGAGGCGACAAATTCAAAAACTACCGCAACCTCAACAGCCTGCAAGAATACATCCTGATCGACTCCGAAAAAATTAGCATCGAGCGCTACCGTCGGGGTGAAGGTCGCATGTGGCTCTACCACCCTTACACCACTGGCGAAACCCTGATTTTAGAAAGCCTAGAGTTTGAGTGCGCGATTGATCAGATTTACGAAGGTGTTTCTTTAGAACCGTAATCTTGACCTCCAAACCTCGCCATGATTGCCTTTTAGCAATTAGTTTGGTTTTATGCTTAATGAATTAAACTGTCCCGTTTTTGAGCGATCGCCTCACCGTAGCCCTCCTCTCGACAAAATGAGGTAGAGTGCCAGAATAGAGCAGAATAGTGCTCAAACTTTTGCCCTGATGAATGTCAGCCCAGAGCCTCAAGTAGAGAGTAAGTTTCCTGATTGCGTAGCGATGAAACTCCACCTTCAGGCAAAATCTGAAGACCCCAAGGCCTTGTTACTGAAATTAAACAAGACACAGGTAACAGCTCATCCAAAAGAATTTGATCTCAGTCTTACCATCAGCTTTAGTGGTGAGCAGGAAATAGTAGTGCCAGGTGGCACTCGGTTAGGGCTACCAGGAGGACGAGCAACCGTTGGCATAAAGCGGGGACAGCTTCGATTGACCCTTCAAAATTGCAAATTGCTATTAGAAAAGACAACCCTTTTAGAACCATTTAAGGCATCGATCACGGTAGAAACGCAAAAGACTAAATCCTCTGCAATTCAGGCAAGCGCAGCATCGAATGCTCCTAGTATTGGAACGCAAGCAACTGAAGGCTCAACTGAGAAGACTACCGTAGAAGTTATTCAGGTTGAGAAGATAGGCTCTGAAGACAAACCTGCCTGGATTTTTGAAGCTTACGGCGATCGCCCAATTTTAGAAGGAATGCTCACAGAAATACTATTGGGTACTCTTCAAGTTGATGAGCTTCCTTGTGAAATAACTGCTGATTTTATGGTTCGAGGTGAGGATGTTCAGATCACCTGGAGGCGAATTGAGCAAGAGGATGTTCATCACTACTGGGCACGAAGGAAAGTTGAAAAGATTCATCGCAATAAGCTTGCTGTGATTAAACGAGCGATCGCTCTTCGATATATCAAACCAATGGTTGAATCTGCCCCTCTTTGTCAGGAGAGGTGGGAGCATGGCTGACCTTACTTCCTTTGAACAACTAGAGCAAGCAATTGGTGATGTCCTTGATGCTGAAACGAGCGAGTTTGTCAAGCTAGCTAAGATGTTGGGATTAGACCCAACGCAGGATTTTGTCGGAGCTGACTTATCTGACACTGATTTCTCTCCAGAATATTTAGCGGGTGCAAATTTCACTGGGACAGACTTGCGTGGTGCTGACCTTGCATTTGCTAAGTTGCAAGGAGCAAACCTTACAAATGCCGATCTAGGTGTTTTACCTTTCAGCTATCTAGCGCGTCTTAAAGAAATCAATCACCTAATCATCAACGCCCGCGACCTCGCCATCGAACGCGCCCACACCCTCGCCCGCGACTTCGCCGACGACATGACCTCCGGCTTCCCCAGCACCAGCTACTTCGCCATCGACTCCTACGCCGACCCTCTCGCCGTCGAACGAGCCCTCGCCTTTGCCGTTGCCCTCGAATGCACCCGTGCCCTCGACAGCGACCTCGCCCTCGTCCTCGACAGTGTCCTCGACAGTGTCATCAACCTCGCCCTTGGTTTGGACGACTTGGACGAAATTCGCGCCCTCGAACGCAACGGCGTCTACATGCGTTGGGATCCCCCCTACCCCACCTCGGATCACAGATCGGAATGCATTCGTGCTATCGGACTTGGAGCAAACTTGTACAGAGCCAACCTCACTGGAGTCGTGCTTGACGGAGCTAATGTTGAGGGGGCACTTATGATTGGCTGTACGGGTTTATCAAGTTCTCAGATTGCTGATTTAAAGAGACGAGGAGCCATTTTCGATATTCCTCTTGAGGATTGATCGGAGGTTCGGGTACTAGTTCCTAGATGAGCCTCTGCGAATATGTCGTTTGGGCCTCCACAGATAGGGAAAAGCGATCGCGGGGCGATTGGATGCAGCTTCGCTACCTGTGGCCCTTGATGCTGAAAAATTCAAATGTATTTCCTGTAAAGATAGGCTGAGTATTTCAGCGATCTACCTAGAAGAGTCTATTATGCAGAATTATTCCTTCTAGTAATAGTTTGACAGCGGAGGGCATTGCGGGTGACAGGGCAGATCAGTGATTCGTTTGACTATCGCAACCAGCCCTACTCCCTTGTCGGCATCAGAGGGGTCGGTCTGTTCGATCCTGCACAGCATGGTATCAAGCCGGTGGCGATCTCTACCGCCTGCTGGCGGGGCTTTTTCTGTATCTACGAGGTCGCAGACAACGCGCTGTTTCTCACTACACTCTACATCGGTCTCGGGAATGAGGACGAAGCCACCGCTGTTCGGGGTGAGGGGCCAAAACTGTTCGGTAAGGTTCCGAGTCGATACCCGCTGCCCAAGCTCAAGTGGATGCCGAACCACGAGTCTTCGGACTTTAAGGTCGATGGCATCCGGGAGCTAATTCCGTTCACCGGCGGTCTGTTACTCGGGAAAGACTTCATCCAGGACATGTACGTTCATGGGGGGTACCAACGGGCATACAAATTTCGCGAAGTTCACGAGATGGTATTTGACTCTGGTCGGCTGGTCGAGGAGCATGATCGTTCGGCCCAAATGTCTGAGCTTCGCGAGATGATCTTGTCTGAGGATAGGGAACACGACCTAGTAAATCCAAGATCTCCGATTCAGAAGTGGATCAAGCAGCATTTCAGCCGCCAGTATGAGTTTTAGGTATAGCAGCCGAACCGTTGACTGCTGAGCAGTGACGATACAGAATCAGCCTCAGCAAGGCAGTGGTCCTTCATGAACTTCCTTTAAGAGTGCCCCCCACTGTTCCGCATCAGGCGTTTGGTTAGGAAAGACACTTAATATGGTCCTGGAGGTGAAGCCCTGATCAGTCTTGTACGTGCAAATGACGACTGAAGTTTCCTTCAACTGAGCTTTTTCAGCGGTTTGCCCAGGTCGACGATCATATGCCTTTTGCCTCTCGCTACAAAGTTCCTCAAAGCGTTGGCATTGCTCATCACGAAGTTCCTTAAAGCGTCGGCGTTGCTCATCAACCGACTGACTTTCTATTTTGCTGAACGACTCTTTAGGTATTCTGGGCACAATGTCATACCTAGGCTCAAAAGCGCCGTTTCTATCCAAAAGCTGTAATTCAGATTTGTGATGTATGGTGACTTGGTATAAAGAAATTACCTCTCCTGTGATCAGATTAATATCATACGCTGCTTCACTCTCAGCGGGTGGAGGAAGGGGCTCTTGTATTCCACGATTGGGCCGTGTAGGAGAATGTCTGGAATAGATACGCAGGGTTTGTTGAGAGAGATCACACAGCATATGAGTCACTGTGCCAGACAGCCACAACGCTGGCGATCGCATCAAAAGTCGCCCGTTTATAGTGACATACGCTGCAATCGTGTCACCTTGCACCACCCACAGGATGTCATCAGTGACGCACAAAGGGTACCCATCATCTTGGGATTCCCACACAATGTTGCCTGAAGCAATCGAGCGGCAGATGACCTTGCCCTCAATCGAGCGATAAAACAAGTTAGATTCGGGCAAATCAACGGCAAGTGGATGCGCTAAGGCAGGGGCCACCGCTGTTCGAGGGGCAGGGTGAGGCAAGGTAGTCGGTGGGGGTGCTTCCTCAACCGCAGGTTTGCCTCTGTTGATCGCACGTCGCCAAGAGTTCAGCCACTGCCACATCACATCGTCTCCCATTGCTTAGATAGATACTGACAGTTCTTTCAGAAGGGGCACCACTAAACGGGAATCCAGGCTAGCCAAACTTGCAACAAGATGAAAGCGACAAGATAAGCTACGACTTGTAAGACAAGCAGTCCCAATAGCCCGCCAATCAGCCCCGGTAACCCAATCAAGCCTCCTAGAGAGACTAAAGCGGTTGTGAAAGCAGCCCCGCCGAAGAATGGCGCAGTCTGCAATGCTAGATAAAATGCTCCGGCTGGAACTGCACAACTAACAAGCAGTGCCAGGCTACTAACCAGGGTATTTTTGATCATTTCACTGAACACCGTGAAATCTAATGCCTTTAAACTCTAAGACAAACTGCTATGGCATCAGTAGATAGTTGTGTCGGTTTCGATACTGTCAGTTACCCGCAAGTACGTAATTGGAAAGTGAAGAGATGATGAATCATTCATAGCGACCCCATTAAAATTCTGGTTTCTACGAAAGAATTGGGAATTTTATACCATAAGTTTATTTGTGAAGTTGTAGATGGCATCCAACTTTGACTTTCTGCATAGCCGCTACCCCACTCTGTTTGAACACGCCGCTCATGCCGAAAGCTTGGTTTACGCCGCCCCTCGTGCCAGTTGCTTCTATGCCCGCTTCACCCTAGAGCAAGCCGTTCACTGGCTTTATGAGAACGACCCCTACCTACAGCTCCCCTACGACGAAAGTTTAGGCGCACTGATTCACGAGCCCACTTTCCAAGACAACCTCAAGCCAGGGTTGTTTCCTAAAGTCCGTGCCATTCAGAAAATGGGCAATACAGCAGTTCATGCCGCCACCCTGATTACTGAAAAAGATGCGCTGCGACTGGTTGAAGAGCTCTTTCACTTTCTTTACTGGCTCTCACGCTCCTATTCCCCCAATGCCAAAAATCACCCCTCCGTCACCTTCGATCGCAACCTAATCCCTCAGCCGAGTGCTGCTAGCCAACCCGACCTTTCAAGGCAACAACTCCAAAACCTAGAGACTCAGCTCTCTCAAGTTGACGAAATGCGTCGGATTGCCGAAGCCCGACAGCAGCAAACTGAGCAAGAACTAGCAGCACTCAAAGCCGAGCTTGCAGCGCTCAAACAGCACAATGAAGCAGTTCCCGACCCCCACAACTACAACGAAGCCGAAACTCGTCGCTACCTGATCGATGTCTTGCTCAAAGAAGCAGGGTGGAACATTGAGCAACCCAATTGGACTGAGTATGAAGTTCAGGGAATGCCCACCGACAGCGGGAAAGGACGAGTAGACTACGTGCTTTGGGGCAATGATGGCAAACCGCTCGCTTTGGTTGAAGCTAAACGTACCCGCAAAAGCCCAGCAGAAGGCAAGCACCAAGCCAAACTTTACGCCGACTGCTTAGAGCAACGCTTTGGACAGCGTCCTGTCATCTTCTACAGCAACGGCTACACCACTTGGATTTGGGATGACACCAATTACCCACCCTGTGAGATTCAAGGTTTCCTGAAAAGAGATGAATTAGAGCGGCTGATCTTCCGCCACAGCAATCGCAAACCGCTGCATCGGTTGCTGGTTAACCCTGCTATCGTCGAACGCAGCTATCAAACCGAAGCCATTCGCCGCATCACTGAAACCTTTGATGACAAGAATGGCCGTAAAGCTTTGTTGGTGATGGCTACAGGTACAGGCAAAACCCGAACCGCGATCGCTTTAATCGATGTACTAATGCGGGCCAATTGGGTTAAACGAGTCCTCTTCCTTGCCGATCGCAATGCTTTGCTGACTCAAGCGCTCAGAGCCTTCAAGAGCCACTTACCCACCGCGACCGCTATTGACCTGAGCACAGGCGGTGATGCTGAGACCGCTAACGTGGTGCTCTCCACTTACCCCACCATGTTCAACCGCATTCACCGCAGTGCAGAGGGACAGCGGATCTTCGGCCCTGGCCACTTCGATTTAGTCATTGTGGATGAAGCTCACCGCTCGATCTACAAAAAATACCGCTTTCTATTCGAGTACTTTGACTCGCTCTTAGTAGGCCTGACCGCCACCCCACGGGCTGAAGTGCATCGAGATACCTATCGCATTTTTGAGTTAGAATCTGGCGTTCCCACCTTTGCCTATGAACTCAGTGATGCGATTAGCGATCGCTATTTAGTGCCGCCAAGAGGTATCAAAGTTCCTTTCAAGTTCATGCAGTAAGGCATTCACTATGCCGATCTCCCATCTGCTGAGCAGGAAGAATACGAAGAGAAATTCCAAGACGAAGAAGACGGTTCTTTACCTCCTCAAATCAACGCCTCTGGTCTAAATCAATGGCTGTTCAACGACAACACGATCGATCAAGCCTTAGAGCTGATTATGGAAAAGGGTCTGAAGGTAGAAGGGGGCGATCGCCTAGGCAAAACTATCATCTTTGCTCGTACTCAGGAACACGCGGAGTACATTGTGGGGAGATTTGACAAAAACTATCCCCACTACCAAGGTAAGTTTGCTCAAGCGATTCATAGTGATGTCTTCTATGCTCAAAACCTGTTAGATAACTTCTCGGATTCTAAGCAGGAGCCAACCATCGCTGTTTCAGTCGATATGCTTGACACGGGTGTTGATGTGCCTGAGGTTGTTAACCTCGTTTTCTTTAAGCCCGTTTACTCGCGGGTCAAGTTTAATCAAATGATTGGTCGTGGCACACGCCTCTGCCCCAATCTCTTTGCTCCTGGTGAAGACAAAGCTGAGTTTCTGATTTTTGACCTGTGCAGTAACTTTGAGTTTTTCAGGCAAGAACTCAACGAATCTGACCCTAAGCCGACAGAATCTTTGACGACTCATCTGGTCAAAGCTCGTCTAGAACTAAGTCAGCGGCTCCGTCGCCAATCCACTGCCAAACCTGAGCAAACTGAATTACAAAAATCTCTATTAGATGACCTGCATCGCCATGTCGCCTCAATGGAGCGTGATAACTTCCTGGTGCGCCGTCACTTGCAGAAAGTAGAAGAACTGAGCGATCGCAATCGCTGGGAGCATTTGAGCGAGCTTGATATAGAAGCGATCGTTGGCTCACTCTCCAAACTGCCCAACGGCCTACCCAGTGAAAAGCAACTTATCAAACGTTTTGATTTGCTCTGTCTCAAACTTCAGCTCGCGATTGTGAAACAGTCTAAGAATTTCACGAAGCTGCGTGATCAGTTCCGGGATGTCTTACATCAACTAGAATCTAAACCGACTGTCCCGATGATTAAAGCCAATCTTTCTTTGATTGAGGAAGTTCAATCAGAAGCTTGGTGGATTGATATCACACCTGAAGACATTGAGCAGATCAGACGGCAGCTTCGTGATCTCGCCAAATTCATCGATGCTCAGGAGCAACGTATCGTCTACACCGACTTTACTGATGAGTTGGGCATACTTGAGGAAGTCGATGTGCCTATTCAACAAACTGGCTTTAGCCCTTACCAGTACCGTAAGAAAGTCGAAGCCTACATTCGAGACAATGAAAACCACATCGCGATCGCCAAGCTCAAGCGTAACCTGCCGCTGACCGCAGAAGATTTAGCTGCTCTAGAAGCAATGCTTTTCGATTCAGAAGCAATTGAAAATCGCGATCGCTTTGAACAGGTTTATGGCAAAACCCTTAGCCTCCAGCTCTTCATTCGCAAACTGGTAGGGCTCGATCGCAATGCTGCTAAGCAGGCATTTAGTCAGTATCTTGAGAGCGCTCACTTTAATGCAAATCAAATTCGTTTTGTGGAAACCATCATTGATTACCTCACTCAAAACGGCATCATGGACCCAGGATTGCTCTACGAGCCACCTTTTACCGAAGTCCACCACGAGGGATTAGATGGTGTTTTTAGGGATAATGATGCTGACCAAATCATTGCGCTCGTTGACTCGTTTAATCGCAACGTTGGCATGAAATTTGGAGCAGCATAAGCTATTGTCTTAAGACTCATTGCTCTCGAATGAATCCTCAACCAGTGATTCCAATTCTTGAAGTAGCTTCTCCAGACGTTTCTGCTTCCGAGAGTCTGGTAATTTTTTGCCCTTCAGCCGTTTAGATACGCTAGCAAGGCGATCGCTAACTGTAGGCTCACTAGACACTGCCTGAGTTAATTCCTTCAGTCGTTCCTTGATCTGCGCTAGCGACAAGTTCTGACCAACCGCTTCCTGCAAAAGGAGTTGCCGCTGCTGCTCATCTTTGAGCTTCGCGATCGCCCTTGCTTTCGTGTATTCAAGCTTGCCTTGGCGCAGCACTTCCAGAATATTAGGCGGTAGGTTGAGGAGTGGCAGTCGGTTAGACCGGAAGGATTCAGCATTCAATCGTCCAACCACTGCTAAGGTGTCCTCGACCTTTTTCAGTTGAATGGTAACGTTATCATTCAACTCTTTCCCTCGCTGTTTAGCGTTGTATGACTGATGAAGTAAAGAGATTATTTCTTGAGGAGCAGTATCTAGGGCGATCACCAACAGCTGCAAGATTCCTTCAGTTTCTTCAACTGGGTTTAAATCTTCACGTTGCAGGTTTTCCAACAAAGAGACTTGAAGTGCTTGCCGATCATCTAATTCCCGGACCACAATAGGAACTTCTTGCAGCTTCGCGACTTGTGCTGCTCGTAGCCGTCGCTCCCCAGCTACCAGTTCATAACCTCCAGTAGGAATTGGACGGACTAGTAGTGGCTCCAAAATTCCATGCTCTTGCACAGATTGAACAAGCTGCGCCATTTTGCTAGAGTCAAAGTAACGCCGGGGTTGCTGCTTCGGTAGCTTAATACTCTTGGTAGAGACAGATTGTGAAGACAGCTCAGTCTGAATAGAATCAGGGTCAGCAATAAACTTTTTAACGACTGAATCACCAATTGATTGGGTTAAGGATTGCCGAGGTTTAGCCACTGATTCCCTCCAATGCCTGCTTAAATAATTCCTCCATCTCCCGCCTTGCAATTCCAGCTGGACTTCCTGGTAAATCGAAGACGGTAGAGTTTTGCCCAAAACAGTCAGCAATAATTTGTCGCTGATGAATCACTTTATCTAATACCGTTACACCTGGGAATAACCGTAATACCTCGATAGCTTCATCTTTAAGCTTCGTTCCCTTGATAGCGCGATTCACAAAAATAACTGCTTTCGGATCTCCCCGACGAATGCGTTGAGCTTGCTGAACTAAACGCACCGTATCAGAGGCGCTTTCTAAATCAACTCCAGTTGGCTGACAGGGGATAATTGCCAAGTCAGCACTCAAAACGGTTGCTCTTGTCGTTTCTGATAAAGCTGCTGGCCCATCAACAAGCACCCAAGTATAGGACTCAGCTAACTTAGGCATTTCATCTAAAAGCTCATCTGGGCTGTGAACAACTTGGCAAGGAATAGTTTGGTCTAAGCGTGACAACCATTTGGAGGACGACTGCTGAGCATCTGCATCCACAACTACAACTGATTGACTCAGCTTAAGCAACCAACGAGCTAGATGAACTGAGACAGTGGACTTGCCAGCCCCCCCTTTTTGATTTACAACTGCAACAATTGGCATGAGTAACCCAAGAACTTATCAGACCAAGCTTATGCCAAGTCGTATAGATGAATGGTAACGTTACCATTCATCCTTAGGCACATTGAGCCATTAAACAAGAATCAAAGCTAAAACTACTGTCACCTTCTCTCAGAAACGCTCCTTTTAGAGATGGTCTCTTTCGAGCTCAGCTGTAAACAAACTCATCAATCGTGCGAAGAATTGAAACGTTGATTTGGAAACGAGTTTATTTACAGTTATAGAGCGCTACAAGCTGCATTTTGGTTCAGGTGAAGCGGATGTAAAACAAACGACCGAATATTTACAGGTTGATTTGGGGCAAAGGATTTGCAGTCCTTTCATGAAAATAATAAAGCGCTCTCTAGCTATAGGTTGTAGAGAGCGCTTTACTTTGCTTGCCTAAACTTTGCCTAAATATCAGTAGAGATCCCCTACATTTTGGGGTGTTGTAGGAGGCCAGACTTAAATCCTGTCCTCGGCATAATTACACGGTGTCGGCTGAAACACTTTATTCTCTAAGTCTCCAATAAAATTTATCTCTTTCGTTTATTGCTTCCAAATTAGGACATAATGTTAATCTATATTTCTTGACTACCCGACAAACTTTATTAGCTCTAAACATGTTTGATGTGTAGCTTACAACTAGCCGAACAGCATACGACTTTTTTTTCAATGTAATTATTGACAACGCGTTTTGAGCTTTTAACGAAGTAGGAAGAGTTCTATGTTCCCTATCATTAAGCCACTTGCTCAGCTCATCACTACTTAAATCTGAAGGTACAACAGTGTCTAATGGCTTAAGTCTTGCAAGTTTTTCATGAGTGTAAGTAATCCATCTACTTTTGAAAAGCCTAAGATTCATCCAGTTTGTAATACTGATTTCTATCACAACATCATTTGCTGTGAGTTTGTCACTTTCGTTATGGATTTCATACACAGGTAAACAGTTAGGACTAAGAAGTTTTAGCTCTGCTCTAATCTTCGGGTAGTTCGCTGCCAAAAAAACTCGCCTCGTGTTAAAGAATGCAATAAGCGATATCCCCAAAGATATAGTGGAAATGATAATGGGGAGGATTTTGAGAAGATCATCTTTAATGAACAAAAACTTTTCTTGAATAGACGGCATAGTCAAGCTTCTACTCCTTGCCCAGCATGATGCAAAGTGAAAAACGATTAGCTGAAAACTTAATAGGGCAGGGGTTTATGAGTCCCCAGAAGTAAAACTCAAATCTCTCTATCTATATACGGTTTAGCGCTTCACTCTACAACCTTGCCTAAACTTTGCCTAGATACGAGCAGAGATCCCTCTAAATTTCAAGAAGGACCCCTACTACCCCAAAGCAGGAATTTATAGCTTCTCTCAGTACTTGTCAAAGCCTTACACAAAATTCTGATACTTTTGATTACACCGCTCTGGGCCAATTTCTACCTCATTATCGACTCATCACTTATGTCTATTCAAGCTAAATTTTCTAGCCGATTTATTCGATTCCTGTCCCTCAGCCTGACCGTTGCAACGCTGTCCTCACTAATGGGACAGATTCCGGCTCAAGCGCAAACCACTTTTTCAGATGTAGCGTCAGATTATTGGGCAGCACAATTCATTCGAGCACTCGTCGATCGTGATGTGATTCGCGGCTTTGCCGACGGCAGCTTTCGCCCCGACGAGCCGATTACTCGGGCCCAGTTTGCCGTCTTGGTCGGGCAGGCGTTCGACCGACCGACTGTTCGCAGTGCTGTTCGTTTTCGGGATGTGCCCAGCAGCTATTGGGCCGCCAGCGCCATCCAAACCGCTTACGCCGAAGGCTTTCTCAGTGGTTATCCTAGCAATGTCTTTAACCCAGATCAGTCCATGCCCCGCGCTCAGGTTTTAGTCGCTCTGGCGAGCGGTCTACAGTTTGAGCCGAGTGGAACCAATGCCAGCGTGACAGGTGGCTTCCGTGACTACGATTCAATTCCTTCTTATGCCCATGATGGCGTGGCGGCGGCGACCTTCCGCGACCTCACTGTGAACTACCCCAACATTGATGTTCTCAATCCCAATCGCGCCGCGACCCGTGCTGAAGTGGCCGCCTCAATTTATCAGGGTCTGGTGGCGACTGGCAGTGCTCCTGCGATCGAGTTTCCCTATATTCCCTAAGCCAAGCGATCGCTCCTGTGCAAAAATGCATAGCGGCAGTGGGGGTACAAGCCCGTTTCATTCGAGAGTTTTACCATCGAGAGTTTTACCAGCTGTGCAAATCGTTCCGAGCCGTCAAGTGGCTATTTGAGTTTGCGACACACTGTCAAATTTTCCAGTTTCCGAAAGTATTTATGTATGGCTCATTTTCATGAGCCCCTTAGGATCGCTATATCAGTATCTTGTCCTTATCGACAGTTGAAACACGAAGGTATAAGGTACAAATGGTTTGCTTCATGCAGCAAGGGTATCAAAAAAGGACCGTTTTTTGATAGGGCTTTTACTCAAGACTCCCACCCTGATTTAAGGTCGTTTCAGCTCCGCTAATTTATACTCCTTTTTTGATACCCCTTGATGGCTTAGTACCTAAACAACGATCGAGATCGCCTCCTCCACTGTCCATTAAAAAACTAATCAACAGCTCCAAAGAGTTAATTTCACAAACGAAACGTATTAAAGCTTCTGTTCTCAGAGCATTTCAACTAAGGAAGATATTTCTTTAGATGTGAAATTAATTCTTTAAAGGATAACTGCTGTAACTCCTTTGGCTAAAGCGTTAAAGCAGCTAAGAGTTAAATTAATCACATCAGCAGGTTCCTCCTTCAGAAATACGATCCCTTGCCATGCCCCTCGCTGAAGTGAAACTACTGGTAGAGAGTAAAAGCTGGTTTTGGCACTACAACCTTAGCTATGCAGGCACGACTTAGAAGGTGGGAGTGAGGTAATCATGGCGACAACGGTTGTAACAGTGCCCCAATTCTGGAAGGGTCAGAGCGTGAGTTTCATGGGTGGGGTTGGCATTATTAAGAGCTATCAACCAGAAGCGGATAGCTGGGCCTATCTCGTTGAGATGGCAATGGGACCAGAGCCAGAGATGGGCAGAATTGGCTATGAGACCACGATTCTACTCAGCCAAACTGAGCTCAGCTTGCGGTATCACCCCTACTATTCTGACCTGGCAATGAGTGCCTAAGGCGATCGCAGCGGCAGAATGACTTCATAGGTTTGAAGCTGGAACATCTTCTGACGCTCACTCTGAAGCAATGGAGCAGCGACAACCCTGAATGCCCAGTTGAGTGGCTGAGGTTAGGAGCTCTCTGAATGGTTGGTGTTTTAACAATCCGCTGATCCCCTAAGGTGGCCATGCTCATAGAACTCTGGCAAATCTTGAAGAATGATTGAAGGACCAACTCAGAGGTATGACACGTACCCCCTCGTACTTTCTCATGACTTAGTTCAAGTGTTTAAGTTTTGGTATCACAACGAAGTTTGTGAAGGGATGTGCTCAAACAAAGAAATCTATCGCCTTTGCGGCCAATACCAGGCCCAAGATAGGCAAGAAGCCTTTTGCTTAGCGGTCGCTCTAGCAGAGCATGGGGCTCAAGTTTGCATTACTTGCATGAGACATGAGTATAAGGTGTGGGTCAGTTTAAGAACTTTGCACATAGCTGCCTCTGTTCCTGCTCCTGAGAGGACGCCTTCCTCCTCATCATCGCTTCAAGAAGAACGGCTCTGACTAAGATCAGCAGTGCAGGCTAGTGAATTGCTGAGGATATATGTTCACTTGAAGCAGTATCAAGTTAGAGCTTCAGTAACAGTAAGAGCACCAGGGGCTCGCCCAGTGCCTGGTTGCACAGGGCACTTGCTCAAGGACAATGCCACAAGACACAATCAGTTCAAATCTAAATCCCCAGAGTATTTTGACGGCGGCCCGTTCAATCTTTGGTCAGACGTGTCTTTTCGGCTTGCACCATCAAGATTTTCACTGGTGGATAACGGTCACTGCTCTCTCTACCTCGCCGGACCCAAAGCTTGACAAAGTCACATGGACGAATGAGAGAGTTGAGTTCAATTGATGGCAGAGAATGGAATAGGGCGACAAGAGAATCAGCTTTTTAGCCCTTCTGACAGCTTTTGGGCTAAGGGCAAAGCGGGAGCGATCGCCGCGAAATTAACAGCATTTTTTGAGTTCGAGTGCTAGGGTGAGGCATCCTTAAGCTGAGGGTTGAAAGGTTGCGGCGCAATCTTCTCTCCTAAGAAATGCATCCACGTCAAACGCAGTCACAGCCCCTAGAGTCGCGGCAACCTTCAGCAAGTCATCCAGAGCGTGATCCTGCTTTCGATGAATTACTCACCTACCTCAGGCAGAACCACGGGTTTGACTTCACAGACTATAAACCCCCTAGCTTAATGCGCCGAATCCAGTTACGAATGCACGAGGTTGGCATAGGGACTTACGGCGATTACACGGCTTATCTACAAGCTAATCCAAATGAGTTCACGCCTTTGATCAACACCCTCTGGATTAACTTCACGGGGTTCTTTAGAGACACACTGTCTTGGGAGTATCTGGTCGCTGACATCATTCCTCGCATCCTACGCCAGAAGTCAGCGGATGCACCCATCCGAGTGTGGAGCGCGGGATGTGCTTCTGGAGAAGAACCTTACTCTCTGGCGATCGCGCTTGCGGAAGCGTTAGGAATAGAGCAGTACCAGAAGCGAGTCCGCCTCTTTGCCTCTGATATTGATGCCAACGCACTCCACCAAGCTCGGCAGGGGCATTACTCGGCAATGAAGATGGCTAATGTGCCGATCGCCTTACGAGAGCGCTATTTCAAGCCAATAGGCAACTACTACAGCGTCTGTTCAGAGCTGCGGTCGCCGCTACTCTTCCTGCGACATAATCTGCTGGAAGACCCACCGATGAGTCAGATTGACCTACTTGTGTGTCGGAACGCCCTGATTTATTTCAATCAGGATGGGCAAATGAAGACGCTGGTGCGCTTTTACTTCAGCCTGAACCATGCAGGGGTGCTCTTCCTGGGAAGTTCAGAGTTGTTGCCCCAGGCGGATCGATTGTTCAAGTTGCTAAGCGTGCAGCATCACATGTTTCGCAAAGTAGAGAAGTCTTCCCTCACCCCGGACCTGCTAATCCAAGGGCTCAAGCGAGCATAAACCCTGGGGCGGGTAGGAGTCAGTACCCACAGCTTTAGAAGAACTGCTCTAACCCGAATGAGTAGCGCGGGGGTGCCGCTGCGGGTGAGAGGGATCCGGGCACCGTAGCTTGCAGGCCCTTCAGAGGTATCTTGACGTGTCGGAGAGGCAACTGGAGGGGGCGATCGGAAGTCCAGCCCAAGTCGTTTCCTGGGACAGGTAAATTAAGCCTGATTCTACAAACTGCGGCACATTAAGAATTCTGGAATCATCAAGCCAGGCCGACAATCTTGCCAGTAAAGTTGCTACTACAACGATTGTTGAGACCGTTGAAAAGTTACATTCTCAAGAGGCTACCCTCATGACCCGGATTCGAGTTGCTCTGATTGAAGACCACGACCTGACTCGTGCAGGGCTCCGTGCCATGTTCAGCCTTCACGAGGGACTCGAGGTAGTCGGGGAAGCAGCAAATGGTCCAGATGGCTTGACCTTACTCATGGAGACTCAACCCGATGTTGCCTTGGTCGATATTGAGATGCCTGGTCTCAATGGCATTGAGGTGACTCGTCGATTCAAGCAATGGTGGAGTGAGAATCATGCTGAAGCTGCCCCCACGAAAGTCATCATGTTAACGATGCAGGATGATGAAGCCGCAGTCTTAGCCGCTTTTGGAGCTGGAGCAGATTCCTACTGCATGAAAAATGTGAGTACAACTCATTTGCTCGAAGCCGTCAAAAGTACTTATAACGGTAACCACTGGATTGACCCCTCCATTGCCCGCATCATCTTAAAGCACAACAACAACATGCAGGCAGCTCAGGAAACCACTGCTGATCTGGGCTCTAGAGCGATCGCGATGGACGAGGAGTATACCAGCGTGATCACAGCAGCTCCACTGACGAGTCGAGAGCTCGATGTCCTCAAATTAATTGTCGACGGATGTTCCAATGCTGAGATCGCCGCCCGCTGTTACATCACGGTCGGGACTGTCAAAACTCATGTCCGCAACATTCTCAACAAGCTTTGTGCCGAGGACCGCACCCAGGCAGCCGTGAGAGCCTTACGCGGTGGCTTGGTCTCTTGAGCCTAACTCTGCGTAGTTTTTCGTGACCTTGTAGCGCTGCTGTAGCGGAGTCGGATGGCAGTGATCGCCACTGAACTAGCAGAGCTGCCGGAAGAACCTCAAAGAGTGAATGATTCAGTGCTGATTCGTTCAGCGCTCTATGACTAGCTGATACCGATCGCGGCTCTCAGTTTCTAAGTTGCCTTTGATGAGGATTACGTTTACACATTATTTGGGTTGAGCCTAGTTAGAAATAGATAAGCTTGACTCTAGGCTTTAGTTTTTAGGTGGAATGCAAATGACTGAGCACCCAGTTACTATCAGTCAAGCTTTGCGGCAAGAGAGCAAAGCTTTACGAGCTTGGAGTGAAGTCGGGCGAGCTAGAGCTCAGCGACGGCGTGCTAACTGTCTAGCTATCCAGAATCAATGTCGTTCCAGTCGAAACCAGAGCCAGCTGTTACTAGCTGAAAGCCAATTGCTGATTCATTAGGAAGCTTTGCAACTAAAGTTACTCTTTACTAGCCTGTAACCTTTGACTTGTAGCCTGTAGTTCTCTGCTTCTGGCGATCGCCTCTTAGGTAGCTGCAAGTAGCTGCAGAGCTGTGACCCAGAACTCTCAAATTCCATTAGGGTCCGCGTGGGTTGGTGATCCAAAGTTAGGGAGAAGCACACGTCTCTCAATTGAAGCAGTGGATCACACATGATTCGTACTACATGAGCTAATGGTATCTTCGCTACCTTAGAGCTTTCTAGACTCGGTTTGGTTTGAGCAAGTTGATGATCTCGCTTACGAATCGTTCTATCTCCAAAGGTTTCGTCAGGTGCCTCTGAAAGCCAGCTTGCATGGCTCTTCTTTGGTCAATATCTGCGGCATAAGCCGTCAGGGCGATCGCTGGAACCGTACCGCCCTGACCGGGTGGACGGGAGCGAATCTGTTGCATGAGTGTGTAGCCATCCATTTCTGCCATGCCAATATCGCTGACAATCACATTTGGCATAAACTGCTCCAACGCTTGCAATGCTTCTAGACCAGAAGCAACAGCTGTTACTTTTGCCCCCCGTTGTTCTAGCAGAAAAGCCTCAAATTCGCGGGTATCCATATCGTCATCCACTAGCAAAATTTGAATGTTGTCTAAGAGCCTTTCTGAGCCTGGTTGAATGTGGATTGACCCAGCTATGCTCGGCATTTCCTGCTGCATAGCCGGTAACTGCACGATAAAGATTGCACCTTGATGCTCACCCTCACTCTCTACCTTGACCGTGCCGCCGTGCAGTTCCACAATTTGCCGGACGATCGCTAGACCCAGACCCAAGCCCCCAAATTTGCGGGTAGTGGAGCCGTCTTCTTGCCGAAAATACTCAAATACATCAGGAAGAAATTGAGGCTTGATGCCAATGCCGGTATCTCTCACCCGAATCTGAGCCAAGCCAGCGAGTTGCGTCAGCTCAACCGTCACTTGGCCGCCGTGAGGCGTGAACTTAACGGCATTCGTCAGCAAGTTCCAGACCACTTGCTGGAGGCGAGCTGCATCGCCAAAGATGGGGGCGGTATCGAGGTCGAGGTCAAGCCCGATCGCAATCTGCTTGGCGTCTGCTGCCAAGCGCACGGTTTCGACTGCCGCAGAAATCACAAACGCCAAACTGGTGGGAGTGGGAGTTAAGCTCAGCTTGCCCTGCATGATGCGGGAGATGTCGAGCAAATCTTCGATGAGCTGCGATTGCAGTTTGGCATTGCGCTCGATCGTCACCAGTGCATTCGCTTGGCGGGCTGCGTCGAGTTTGCCAGTTCGCAGCAACTGTACCCAGCCCAGGATCGGGTTGAGGGGCGATCGCAACTCATGGGACAGCACCGCCAGAAATTCATCTTTGATCCGATTGGCGTTCTCAGCGATTTCTCGGGCAGTTTGTTCTCGCTGTAAGAGTTGTTCTCGCTCAGCTTGGGCGCGTCTAAACTCTTCGATGTCTGTGCTTGTGCCAAACCACTGCACAATTTGTCCCTGGTCGTCCCGAATGGCGATCGCCCGCGCGAGAAACCAATGATAGGTCTGAGCCACTCCATGTTTCAAGCGAAATTCAGCTTGATAGGGTGCCCCTGTCGCCAGCGCCATCTGCCACAGAGCGATCGTGGCCTCAAAGTCATCAGGATGAATCATTTGAGTGGCACAGTGGATGTCTTGAGTCTGCTCTAGAGTCAGCCCGGTGTAAGTTGTCCATTGCTGGTTCACATACTGCGTGTTGCCTTGAGCATCAGTGATCCAAACCTGTTGCGGCATAGCATCCGCGAGCTGGCGAAATTGCGCTTCCCGTTGCAAAAGGGTAGCTTCTGCCTGCTTGCGCTCGTGGATATCCACCGAGGCACCGAACCAACGGATGATCTCGCCTGTTTGCGGGTCTCGGTAAGGCTCAGCGCGCACCAGAAACCAGCGATAGCTGCCCGTTGCAGAGCGAATCCGCTGTTCGACCGAGAACACGCTGCCGATGCGTAGCGCTGCGTTAAACGCCGCCATTGAGTGATCGCCATCGTCTGGGTGCACAAAGCTAGCCACGGCCTCGGCTGCTGCCATCGGTTCGTAAGGAACGCCTGTATAGTCGCTCCATTGCTTGTTGAAGAACTCAAGCTGCCCTTGGGTATCCGTAATCCAAACGATTTGCGGGACGACATCGGCCATGAGTCGGAACCGTTGCTCGCTCTCACGCAGCGTGGCTTCGGTTTGTTTGCGTTCGCTAATGTCGGTAAAGATGACCGCTACCTGACGCATTGTGGCATCACCGACCCGCGACACCAAAACGTCGAGCCAGCGATCGAGCGCGTCTATTCGCTCTTCAGTGCGGATAGACTCACCTGTGTGAATGACTTGGGCGTAAAGGTCATTCCAATACTGTTCCAGCCCCGGTACGAATTCACTTGCTGTTTTGCCCTCTGGGTTGGCAATCCCAGTCTGCCGCTCAAAGGCTGGATTCGCTTGCAAAACGCGGTGATCAAACGGCTTGCCCTCGGCATCGAATAGCACTTCAACCGTGCAAAAGCCTTCGTCGATCGACTCGAACAACCGACGATAGTGTTCTTCAGATTGACGCAGAGCGGCTTCTGTCTGTTTACGCTTGGTAATATCTACCGCTGTTGCATAAAGCACTTGTTCCTCCAAGTGGGGCTGCGCTCTCCAAAGCAACCAGCGGTAGGAGCCGTCTTTGTGCCGATAACGGTTTTCAAAGGCAAACGTTTCGGAGCCAGACAACACGCTGACGCTTTCCGCGACAGAGGCGAGGATATCGTCTGGATGCAGGAAATTAGTCCAGGGGCGAGATGTCATTTCCTCAGGTGTCCAGCCGAGAATACGCCCAAAAGCCGGGCTGACCCAGTGGAAATACCCGTGGCTGCTCATAATCACCTGCAAATCTGACCCGACGGCAAGAAAGCGATCGCGTTCCTGCTCAACTTTTTTGCGTTCAGTGATGTTGGTAAACAAAACGGCAAACTTATTGTCTTGCGGCTCACCGATGCAAAAAGCGTTGACATCAAACCAACGATGTAGAGCACTTGCGTAATTCTCGAATCGAGCAGATTCCCTACTTTGTACGACTCTGCCATAGATTTCAACCCAGTAAGCCTCAAGGTTGGGAGCGAGTTCCCGCATCCGTTTTCCTGTAGCTCGCTTCAATCCGGTGAGGTGTTCAAACACTGGATTCACTTCAAGAAAGCGGTAATCAACGGGTTTACCGTTTTCATCAAATAGCATTTCACAGATGCCAAAGCCTTGATCGATTGACTCAAATAACGTCTGGTATTTTGCTGCGGAGTCGAGCAGTGCATCCGTTTGGATGCACTTTTGCGACGGTACCGATGCTTGCTGCACCTGTTCAGATTTTTGAGCTGGATTGAGTTCAGCCAACTGACTCTGCACCGCTGTTTTCAAACTCTCTGACCAGGTTTCGATCCCGCCCAGCGGTGTTTGCGACCAGTCATACGAGCTTAGGACTGTTTCTACCTCACCACCTCCAAAGGGATTTTTGGGCATCTCCGGGTGTTCCTCTCCCCTCATGCTTTTAGCTTCCTTGAGGGAAGGTATTTTCCTTGGATTGCCTGACTGCATTCCCGTAAAGCTCCATCAGGTGACTCAACCAACTGGTTTAGCAAGAGTTCAATTTGTCTGAGTGCTAAGGGAGAAGGGGTAGCATGTCCGTTTTCCCAACGATTGATGGTAGGGAAGCTGACTCCAAGCTGAGCCGCAAACTTCTCCTGGGTCAGCTTCAAGGTTTGCCGCAGTTCCCGAATCAGTTGACCAATGGCAGGTTGTTCGACCCCTAAATATTCCTGATGAAAAGCCACAGCGCTCACAGTTTATAAAGGCCTTTGTTTATGAGCTTTAGCTAGTTCTAGTCAAAAACCCTCCCTCTTACGATGGGAGTTCCTAAATACAGCCAGCTCCTCATTGACAAATAGAATGCCTGTCAGGACATGGATGGGATGCAGCTTCGCTAATTTGAGCTAATTAGCCTCACGCAAGGTATCAAGAGCCTCTCTCAAATCCTGCTGTTCCTCGCACCACTGCTGTTCTGTTGGTGAAGCAAAGCTAGCCTCAATAGACTGGGCACAATCGTTGGAGGATTAGCTTCAGCTGTTGCCCATCCTCCAGATAAGACACATACTCATTGTCACCCACCCGGATGTCTTGACCCTCGAGGTCTGGCCCATAACGCTCCGCCAAGATGACAATCGGAGCCCGGCTATCCAGAACCGTGTGTTGGCGAATCTGCTGCCCAATGGTGATACACTGCTCAATCGATTGGTTGTATTGATTGAGCAATATCAGGTCAAAGCGATCGCGTCCTCCCTCCACTCGTTGCAGAGCGTCGGCTTCATCGATTGCTAGGGTGACGTGATAGCCCCATGTCTGGAGGTTCTGCTTCAGCAAGGGTCGAACCTCGTCATCTGGTTCAAGCACAAAAATGCGCGGAGATAGGCGGCTCGTGGATTCATCGTTTTGGCTAGGAGTCATTGAAATGATGCAAAGTGCAATGAGGTGACGGTTATTTTCTACCCAACAAGCGATCGTATTCTGCTCTAGTTCTTTTGAAGCATTCGCAAGCAGAAGCCTCTAGCCCACCTTGATTGAGAATTTGGACATCCCCCCGCTGATATCGAATCAGTTTTCGCTCTTGCAGCTTTTGGGCTGTCTGCGTCACCCCGGCGCGCCGCACACCCAGCATCATGGCAATAAACTCCTGCGTCAGCGGCAGGTGGTCCGAGTCAACTCGCGCTTGGGCTTCCAGGAGCCAACGCGGTAGGCGCTGTTCTAGGGTGTGCAGAGAGTTGCAAGCCGCCGTTTGAGAGACCTGTGCCAGAAACGCCTGGCTATAGCGTAGAAGCAGGTCGTGCAGTTCACCATAGCGCTTGAACTCCTGCTGCATGACCTGAGCGTCAATTTTCATGGCACTCCCTGCCCCTTGGACGAGGTACTCGGTTTGAGTGTTTTCGCTATTGCCCATCAGGGTATTAATGCCCAGCACTTCCCGATTCCCAATAATCCCGACCTCTGACATCGCCCCATCTTGCATGGTGAGGGTGATAGAGAAGAGGCAGTCGAGCGGGAAGTAGAGATGAGATAAGGGCTCACCAGCACGGTGCACGATTTCATTCTGAGCTAATGTAACCCGCTTCAGATGCGGCCTCAGGCGATCGAGCACCTCAGCGGAGAGCGCAGCCAGTATTTGATTTTCAGCGGTCATAAAAGCCTCAGAGGGTTATGGGAGAGGCTCTTTATAGAACACGTCTCAGGATGAAAGGTTAAAGTTTCGCGTAAGAGGCAGTTTCTGCCGTCTCTTGTGTTTCCTGGGTCAGGCAGGCCATGGTGGCAATTAACTCATCAATGTCTAACGGTTTGGGTAAGTGCTGGCAAAACCCAGCGGCGATCGCTCGCCTCTGAGCACTCTCTTCAGCGCATACGGTCAGGGCGATCGCCGGAATTCGGGTGCGTTGTGTAGTTTTCCAAGCTTTTACTTGGCTCATGAGTGAGTATCCATCTTCACCAGGCAGAACAATCTCGCTAATTAAGAGGTCAGGGCAAGCTTGTTGCATACTTTCGAGAGCTTCGCTAACGCAGGTTGCTGTGGTTGTGGAAACCTCGTAGTCCTCAAATAATGCCATCAGTAAGTCTCTAGAATCAGCATCCCCATCGACTACAAGCACTCGCAGCCCTTTCCGAAGTGAATTTGAATCACACATGCCAGGAGTTCATTCCTTTTTACGGCAATCGGCCATGCACAATTGGGGTAACAGATGCTTGCTTTGAGGCATAAGCAGGAAGCACCCGTTACCGACTCAACCTAAGATCCACGGTAGTTGATCCAGAGACAGAGTTCAGTACAGTTTCGTACTGTATGAAGAAGCTCAACCCCACTTTAGGTAGTTCAACCATAAGGAAATAATTCGCCAACAGTGTCAGTACTTGATTTTTAGCGGTCATAAAAGCCTTAAACAGTTTGCGGGAGAGGCCCTTTGTAGAACACATCTCAGAATCAATGGTCACAGTCTTCACTCACAGGCAAGGGCTGCGTCGATCTCCCGCTTTATGACTGTTTGCCGTAGGACAGGATTCTCGTTTACTAACCTGTCAGCTCTCAAACGTTACGGCAAAACTTTTGAGCTTAACCGTTGCTCTGATCATCCAGTTCCGCTGTAGGGGACTGCAACTCAGAGCAAGTGTTGGAGTACTGCCGCTCCACTTTGATTTGTACAGCGATCAGGTCAATTAAGTAGCGGATGCGCTCGATCGCGGCTCGCATCGTGTTGAGCGTTTGGGTACGCTCTGCGAGCAATTCCTCAAACCTTTTAGCGTGAGTCATGCTTGAGTAACCGGGCTGAGGAACTATCTGAACTCATAATGGCAGGAATTTTTAGCTTGTACACCCCTCAAAGGAGCCGAGTGAAATTTTACTAAGTAGCATTCGCTACAAAGGCGCTTAGCAGCTTTGTTTATGTTTCAAGCTCAAGACTCGTCCAGCCAAACTCGCCACCATCGAGATCAATTGGGTCGAGTCCACAGGTTTCGCTAAGTGCATTTGAAACCCAGCATCGAGCGCCTGTTGCCGCTCTCGGTCGCTGACATAGGCAGTAATGGCGGCTGCCGGAATCTGGCCTCCACTAGCCGCATCTAGCCCCCTTACCTGACGAATTAGGGAGAACCCATCTTCCTCTGGCATGCCGATATCTGCTAGGAGTACATCATATCCACTAGAGTAGGCAACTAGAAGCGAGATTGCCTCTTGGACCGAAGTCACTCCCACGACTTGTGCCCCTACGCCTTCCAACAGGTATTTCATTAAGTCAAGGATATCTACTTCGTCATCCACGACCAAAACGTGTAAGCCTGCCAGCGAAAGAACTTCTTGGTTTATAGCGGCTGAAGGCTCCGCGACTGTCGGTTCTGAGTAGCTCGACGAAGTCAATTCCAAGGGCATCAGACGTGCTTCAGGTGATGTTACTTGGTTCCCGAAAGAAATCGTCGTTTGCAGAGGCAACCTCACAGTCATCGTGGTTCCTTGTCCTTTGCCAGCGCTCTCGGCTTGCACTGTGCCGCCATGCAACTCTACGATATGGCGGACAATCGCCAAGCCCAAACCTAGTCCTTGGCTGCCTTTGGTCGTGCTGGCATCTCCTTGACGAAAGCGCTCAAAAACGTAGGGTAGCAATTCTGCCTCAATGCCCTGTCCCGTATCGCTGACTTGAATCTCGGCATGAGTCTGCACAGGTGCTAACTTAATTTTTACCTGGCCCCCAGAGGGCGTAAACTTGATGGCGTTCGCTAGCAAATTCCACAACACTTGCTGCAAGCGCCCGCGATCGCCCAGAATGGTGGCAGCGTTTAACTGCGACACGATTTGAATCGCTTTCCCTTCTGCGGTAAGTTGGACAGATTCGATCGCCCCACCCACGACAGAGACCAGATCCAGCGACTGGGTTTTAAGGTGCAGTTTGCCGCTAGTAATCCGCGAAATATCCAGCATGTCCTCAATCAGTTGAGATTGGGATCTCGCGCTTCGCTCTATCACTTCTAGAGCACGAGTGACGGTTGCCTGGTCTAGCTGGCGATTGCGAAGAACTTGCGCCCAACCCAGCATGGTATTTAGGGGGTTGCGGAGTTCATGGGAGAGGTTAGATAAAAATTCATCTTTCGCTCGGTTCGCAGCCTCTGCTTCTTGACGGGCGGACTGTTCTTGGTTCAGGAGCTGAGATCGTTCGGCTTCAAACTGCTTACGCTCGGTAATATCTTCAACCGACAGCAAAATTTGTTGAGCTTCCCCGTCTTGAACAATCTTCCAACCATTGAGCAACATGACTTTGAGCCCAATCCGCTCAAAATCATGCTTCACTTCAAAGTTCTGAAGACTCGTATCATTGATCAGAATATCTTCCAGGAGCGCTTGCAATCCGGGGATGTTCCAGTGACCGTTGCCCAAATCAAACAGCAGCACTTGGACAGTTTCGGTGGGCACCATCTGAAACGTTTTATAAAACGCTCGGTTAGCTTGGGTTACCCGAAAATCAGATTCCAGCACGAGCAGCGGCACTTGCACCGTTTCTACAATTGCTTCTGCATAATTCCGGGCTGCTTCTAGCGTGGAGGCACTGCGCTTCAGGGCATCAATATCGAGCAATACCAACACTACGCCGTCGATCTGATTCTCAGTAGTGCGATACGGACGAATCCGCAGCATGTACCAATGATCTTCCTGGGTTTGCACTTCCAGTTCCTTGACGCTGAGCGTCTCCAGCACTTCTAAAATCAGCTGGTCTAAGTCTGGAACCTGGAGGTTGGTTCTAATATCACTCAACGGTCGTCCCGTGTCGGTGGGAATAAAGTTGAATAATCGCTGTGCCATGGGCGTGAAGCGACGAACCCGTAAGTCGTGAGTCAACATCAAAATCGGGATGTTGATGCTCGCCAACAAATTGGTCAGATCGTTGTTGACCTGGTGCATTTCTGCATTGCGGCTTCGGAGTTCTTCATTCGTGGTACTAAGTTCTTCATTTGTGGCTTGAATTTCTTCTTTGGCCGTTTCTAACTCTTCGTTGGTGCTTTGCAACTCCTCATTGCTCGACAAAATTTCTTCATTGGCAACTTTGAGGTCTTGATTGGTATGCTCCTGCTCTTGAATGATGGCCTGCAAATACTCTTGAGTGGCGGCTCGTTCCTGATTCGCCGCGTCTAGCTCTTGCCTGAGTCGTGCATTCTCCTGCTCTAGCGCTCCCTGGGGAATATTTGAATTGACGGAATTCGGTGGGCTAGCGGGTGGTGCGTCTTCAAAGAGGACTAAAAAGCGACGTTCTTCCGCAATCGGCACCTTAAAGGGAATCACTTGAAGATTGACTACTCTGGAGCGATCGCCTTCTTCTAAGCGGAGCCCATTTCTGGTGATGGGCATCTCCTGTCGTTGCGCTTGGTAAACAGCAGCCCGGAGCTCGACCAGCAAACCGTCCCTCACTAAGTTGAAGAGGTTGAAGTTCACAACGCCAGAGACGAGTTTCAAGTAGCGATCCACCTCTCCTCGCAGTTGCAGCACCTGCATCTTCTGATCGAGCACGGCTCCCACAGGGGCATAATGCTCGGCAATCAGATGATCGATCTTTTGATCGAGGTCAAACTCTTCTGTCGGCGCGGGCAGAGGTGGGCGACCTGCTAAAACTTGGCTAGTGCGATCGCTGACCTTCGCAATCGGATGGCGACTGGGGGCAAAGGACAGCGTGGAACGAGTTGCAGCTGGCTTCCTAGTATAAAGTTTGTGTTTTTTCTCGACCAAAGTAAACAGGTCTGAAGCTTGACCTGTGCTCTCTGAGTTACCGAGTAGTAGAAAGCCAGTCGGGTTAAGGCTGTAATGAAAAATGGGCATAATTTGCTTTTGCAGCGCATCTCCCAAATAGATCAGCACATTGCGGCAGCTCACCAGATCGAGATTACAGAATGGCGGATCGCTGCCCAAATTTTGATGGGCAAACACACAGAGTTCACGCACGGCCTTACTAATTTGAAATCTATCTCCCTCCAAAGCATAGAAAAAGCGACAACGACGCGCGGCTGACACGTCCACCATCTGGTTTTCTGTATAGATGCCTGCCCTGGCTTTGTCGATCGCCACATCGCTGATATCAGTGGCAAAAATCTGGATCGGGGGTTGGATATTTTGATCTGCCAAAAACTCCAACAAGCAGATGGCGATCGAATAAACTTCCTCGCCCGTCGAACAGCCCGCGATCCAGATCCGAATCGACCTGTCGTTAGACTTGTTTTGTGTAATCGCCGGAAAAACTCGCTTTTTTAGGAGTTCAAAGGCTTCCGGATCGCGGAAAAAACTGGTGACGTGGATTAATATTTCTTCGTACAGTGCCTTGATTTCAGCCGGATGCACTTGCAGGTACGTGACATAGTTCTCCAACCGTTCCAGCTTATATAACAGCATGCGTCGCTGAATCCGCCGATCAACCGTGTTTGCCTTGTAGCGGCTAAAATCAACACCCGTCTTGGATTGTAGTAGGGCAAAAATCGTCGCTAGGGCGTCAGCGGGTGGGGGTAATAAGTCTGTCAAAATGGGTGTCATGAGGCGAGCCATAATCGGGTTGCGGCTCAAGTTTGCTAGTTCCTCAGCAATTTTGGCAGGCGGCAGCACAAAATCGACATTCCCCGTGGCCACAGCTGTGTTGGGCATACTGTCAAATTGGGCCGTGTCTTCACACTGAGCAAAGGTGATGCCACCCGCTGCCTTAATGGCTTTTAATCCCAGAGAACCGTCACCATCGCCTCCCGACAACACAACAGCGATCGCTTTATGTCCGCGATCCGCTGCCAACGAGGCAAAAAAGGCATCTCCTGGCATATATTTACCCAACACTTTCTCACGGGGCGATAGTTGCAGCACCCCTTCAGAGAGAACCATTTTGGTGTTGGGTGGAATCACATAAACCTGGTTTGGCTCGACGGTTGTGCCGTCCTGTACTTCGTGGACTGGCAGCTGTGTCGTTCTAGCCAAAATCTCGGTGAGCAAACTCTCATGATCTGGAGCTAAATGCTGAATCAGCACAAACGCCATCCCCGTGTCGGTGGGTAAATGGCTAAGCAGCTGGGTAAAGGCTGCTAAACCTCCTGCAGAGGCTGCAACTCCCACGATGGGAAAGGCTGCCTCGAACCCCTCTCCGGTCAGTTCAAACGTCGGTTGCTCAGAAAAGTCAGGAGACATAAGTTAAGTTGAGCACCTCAGTATGGCAGCTATCATTTTTACGATCAGCCGCTGTACTCGTACTCTAGAACGCTTTAATAGATCCTGCCGAATTTATTGAATTTTGCATGCAAAGATGTAATTTAGCCTTTGATCGCACACCGCCTCTCTCAACATCTTGAACCTGTCCTTTACGCATCATATTCATCGCTTCGGTCCCGCTTAAGGTTCGTCTAGCACTGTTGAAAGGCTTGAACCCCATCA
>NZ_JACJPK010000067.1:0-4191 GCF_014696035.1 Trichocoleus sp. FACHB-262
ATACCCGACTGAGGCATTATTTAGCACGATTGCACCGGAAGACCTTGTGCTACTCCAAATCAGTTGAGATGTTGAAGTGTTCACTTCGGTTGCTGCTGCATTATTTGAAGTATCGGACAATTCCTCTCTCAGCTTAAATCATTACCTATTCAGCAACGCCCAATTTCAACCCTGGCGATCGCTCCTTAGGGCACGCTGAGACAGAAAAGATTGGAAAACGTAATTTTAGTGCAATCTGCCCATCTCCTACCCGATTTCTGATTTACCCAAAGCGGATTAAGTAAACTTTAAAGAATTTTACCCAATGCGCTTTGGGTAAAATCAGTAAGTACATTTTTCAGCAGTATGATAAAAACACTCAAGCATGAAGCGTATGCAAACCCCACAGATTATTGCTTTTGTGAATCAGAAAGGTGGTGTGGGCAAATCAACGGGTGCTGTCCATGCCGCCGATCGCTTTGCTCGCAAGGGGAAATCAGTCATTCTAGTTGATGCTGATGCCCAACAAAGTAGCTCTCAATGGATAGCGGAACTAAAGGAAACTTCCCCCAACCTTAAGCTGTCGTCACTGGCGATTATTAATCCGGAAGATTTGTTTGATAAGCTGCATAGGCTAACCCAGGAATGTGATCTGGTGGTTGTTGATGGCCCAGCGAAGTCGAATGAGATTACTAAAGCAATCCTAGCAAGGTGTCATCTGGCGCTAATTCCTTGTCGGGAGTCGATCGTGGAGCTAAGAAGCTCTGGAGATATTTTAAGATTAATTCGGCAAGTCCGAGAGTTAAGGGGAGATCTGCCAAAAGCGGCTATCTATATGACTCAAGTTAAGAGTAATACTGTTCTTCTCAAAGAAGCTCAAGAGGCACTTAAAGATGGACCTGATATTCCTTTGATGAAAACGATCATTTATGATCGCCAGGTTTTCAAGGATGCCCCTGGACAGGCAAACACTGTTTTTGGAATGACAGGCAAGCCAGCTAAAGATGCCGCGAAATTGTACGAATCGTTGTTTACAGAAGCACTAAAGATTTTCAATGGTAAGTAAAGGTAGGAGAACGCTAAAGCAAGCGTATAAAGAGAACCCTTCTCCAGGGCTAGAGAGCTTTGTTTTTGGAGATAATACAGATACTTCAACTCCGCCATCGCAAAGTCAACCACTTCATGATTCTGAAGCAGCAGAGTTTGGCAGCGAAATTATTGTTCCCATTGCCAAAATTCACAAGACATTTTCCTTCACTCCCGATCGCAAGCCTGTTCGCTACTACTACGACCAAAATGAATTAAAGGAATGGGCAGAGACAGACCTCAAACCCAATGGGGTACGTACTGCTCTATGGACTCGCCCAATACCTAATAAGCCTAGTGAGTACGAACTAGTTGCAGGACTGCGGCGATTAACAGGTTGTGAATTGGTTGGAATTACAGATATTCCTATCAAAGTTTTTAATTGGAACAATGACGAAGCATACGCTGCTGCATTTGATGAAAATGATAGGCGACGCGACTTCTCCAAATTAGAAGAACTAGACATCACTTTAAATCTTCTCTCAAAGAAACTGGGCATGGAGCGAGAAGAGGTAATTTCGCTCCTCTATAAGATGGACAACCAGGCTAAAGGAAAAATTACCCAAAATGCGTTGGGTAATGAAAATGCAGTAATCGTTGAAGAGTTTTTTACAGCTCGTGGCTTGCTAACTTGGCAGTCATTTGTCGCCACAAGACTACCTTTGCTCAAAAAACCATCTGAAATTCTACAGGCTATTCGATCTTCGCGGATTGACTATACGAAGGCAATCGAAATAGCTAAACTGAAAAATTCTGAAGATCGAATAGTGTTACTAGAAAAGGCTATCAACCAGCGATTATCTCTCAACGAAGTCAAACAACAAGTTAAGGCCTTACTTACTCCAACAGAAGAAGCTGTAGAAAATTTCAATACGGACCTAAAAGCGCGGTTTAAGACTGCATTGCGTCAGATGGACAAGGCGAAAGTCTGGACAGATGTAGAGAAAGTAGCCAAGCTTAAAAAGCTTTTAGAGCAGATAGAGCAATTGGCAATTTGACTAAAGTGGGACTAGTCTTCTAGCGAAGGATGAATAGAATCAGTTGCAGTGAGAGGACTTCAGCTTATGCACTGCCTAGATTATCAAAACCAGCAGGTTGTTAAAAACGGCAAGCTGACACTACAAGACGGCACCTCTGTTCAAAAATATCTGTGTAAGACCTGTCGTAAGCAATTTAACGCTCGCACCGAAGGAATGGGCGTGCGAGCTACGGGATGCTCCTCTGGCAAATTCCACTCTACTATCATTCGCTGGGACAATGGTTGAGCCCAACAGACAAGCCAATGGTCTCCCCTCAAAATCAAGCGCAGGCTTTAGGAAGGATAGAGTTGTGTGAGGTCCCTCCGACCAGGTAGCAGAGCTCAGAAGGCTAATGCTCGCAAAACCGATTCTATAATAACGACTGTTACATGGGCTGTAACAGCGCTATAGCCGGGAGCCAGACAATATCAAAGGCCGATTGTCGGTTTGTCATCCATTGAGGAGTTCAGCTGATATGGAGCAGGAAAACATGATTGTCCGTCCAGCTCAATGGAGCGATAAAACTGCGGTGTTGAACTTCTGCCAGCACACTTGGCCAGATACAGAAGACTATATCGCGGCTGTGTGGGATCAGTGGATGACAGATTCTTCTGGGCAGATCCTAGTAGCCACGTTGAAAGGCCAGCCAGTTGCCATGACGCGAGTGGTGCAACTGGCAAAACACGAAGGATGGTGGGAGGCCTTACGGGTCGATCCACAGTATCGGGGGCGAGGTCTGGTTCGTCTCTTGGACCCTGAGATCGATCGCTACTTCGAGACTAGGGACATTACCACTGTTCGCTGCTGTGTTGCCACCTGGAACAGGGCTATGCCAGACACTGTCCAGCGACGGGGATATCAACCTGTTGCCTGCTATCTTAAGTATTCTGCAGCGGCGATCGCGGCACCGATGGAGCAACTCAGCCCACTGTACGAAAGTGATTTCGAAGCGGTTTGGCAATGGCTCCAGCAAAGTCATGAATCGTCGCCGCTTTTTGTCTGTCGAGGTGCCAAATGGCAAACGCTCACGCTTGAGCAGTTGCACAAGCGATTAGGCAGTGGGAAAGTTTGGGGGTATTGGCAGAGCCATCAGTTACAGGGCCTGCTAATTCAAAGTCCCTTGGAGAGTGCTGATTCAACCTTATGGGTCGGGTTCATCGGAGGCCCCGTTGATGATCTTCCTGTTGTGTTGAGACAGATGCAGTATTTGGCACACCACCTCCAATACTCCAAAGTCAGCGGTTTCTTTCCTAAGACCAACCCCTTGCTCACGGCGCTAGAGCAAGCAGGCTATGGCGCTGTTGCAGGAGGTGAATTTTGGGTCTATGAGAAGCAGTTCTGATCTCATTTAGCTAAGCTCCAAGGCAATGGCTATCAAGATTCGTCCCAGGCTCCAACATATAGCGTCAACGAAGCATTTCATCCCTACTCATTGGAAGTCGGTATCCACTCCGACACCTGTTGATCATGCTTCAACCGCAATCGCTTTCATAAATTTGCCGCTGTGCTTCAGCAGGGCCATGCCGTAGGGTAATCGCCAATGGCCCACCGAGCTTTAGCAGCGTGATAACTTTGCGAAAAGCTCGCGATCGCTCTGCAGGCGGAACATGCATCCAGACGGCGCTTAAGAGAATGAAATCGAAGGCCAAGCCCAATTGGTGGAGGTTTGGTAAGCTCGGGAGACAATCATCGATCCAGCGAATCCTAGAATCTGGATGAAGGCACTGTCCGGCCTCTCGCATCGCGGCGGCTGGCTCAACCGCAACCACTTCATGCCCCTGATCTGCAAGCCAGGCGGCATCTCGACCACTCCCAGCCCCAATATCAAGCACCAAGCTGGGACGCTCTGGGAGCAATCCTACTAGCCAAGCATGAACCTCTGCTGCTTGAAGGCTTTCATATCCAGGAATAACAGCCGTCGATTTTGCTCATACCACTCAACTGAATTCATGGTTGGACTGCCTCCAATTAGATCCCCTAGCTGTGGCCGACTCATACCAATTCTTCAAAGTAGAGCTACAGATGCTACAAAGCTGGTGTGGAGTTCAAGCAATCAATATGGCCGGGGTATACCAGCTAGAGATTACCGAGAGTGAAGCAGAACTCA
>NZ_JACJPK010000068.1:0-4260 GCF_014696035.1 Trichocoleus sp. FACHB-262
GCCGACTTAAAAACACTGCTGCTCAACGTGCAGGATTAACGACGCGCTCCTGGAATTGGCATGACATTGCCATCTATCCCACACTAATCTAATGCACTACCATCAGTTGGAATCACAGAGTTATCTGTATTGACTCAACTGAACCGTTAGACTACTAGCGGTATTGAGTCTTCTGACAGTTTTCTTGCTTCTCCTAAATGCTTGGACTAAAGACTTTTAGCAATGAACCGAACGATTGCCAGTAAGTTGATAAATTTTTCGCCAATCGCTGGAATGTCCATCTTGTTTTGTTCGCTTTTCATGAAATGGTTCTCATGCGGCCATCTAGGTGACAGTTTTAGTCTGGAGCTAAGTTACATTGACTGGTTGAAACGAGGCAATGTAACTTTTTACTATTTGTATTTTTTATGTTTTTCCTTTGCAACCTGTTTTTTGTTTGCCAGCTATTTTTTGAGCAGGGTTAGTATCAACAAATATTTTGTCTTGTTTTTAGTTATGCTTTTTCCGACAGTTCTGTTTTGGATGCTAGGGTCTCTTCTTCTAGCTACGGTAGGTTTCCATATGACCGTGGATTACCCTTGTCATACAGAGCCTGGATTCTGGCTTTATATCTTTGGCTTTGCCGTTATTCTAATTGGAGGCTGTTTTAGAGCCAGAAGAAATGCTTGAGAGTAAGAAAAACTGAAGAAGCACTTTGGATTGAGGTTTAGTTACTTTTCTAGTGAAAGGCTCTAGTTTACTAAGATCTAAAGATTCATTGGAGCGGCACGAATCGTCACACTATCATCGTGCTTGTTTTGCGTCACCGTTCGCTCAACTTAAAGCCGTTAGGCAGCTCGGTTGCGCACGGTTAATAGAGGTATAGGAGGTGAGTCAGAAAGAAGTTGAACAGATTCAGTGGTGGCTGATGTGAGGGCATTTCCCAAATTTGAACTGGGCGCGCCTGCGCGTTTTCACCAACGGGACGGCCGACGTTTTCGATATGGACGGGGTGACACACGAATTCCCTGACGAGGAAGAGGCGAGGATGGTTCTTCAGGAGGATGAGTTCAGCGAGCTTGGCACATTCGACGAAGAGGACGAGCGCGAATGGGGAATGTCGCTGAGGTCGCTCTCCTCGCCCACAGCCGCATCCGACGACGAGTTGCTTCCCAAGATGTTCGTGAGAGCTGAGTGAGCAACGCCGCCTAACATAGCTTGCACCGAACACCGTTGCCTCTGATGTTCTGCTTCACCCGCAGGTCAATGTCTCCGCATCGGCGAATTGAGGCATTAATAGCTAGATTATTGCTGAGAATGCCTCAATTCATCCATGTTTTCGGCAAAATAAGCTGGCTCTGCTACATGCAAATACTAAAAAGCTGAAGGTATAAACCCCCAGCTTCTAATTTATTTCGCGTCTACGACACTCTGTATCGGTTCATCTAAGTCAAACTGTTGCGCACAAGAGCGGTCTCTCTCTTTAAGAACATATTAGGCGAACAGCCTTCTCATCCCATCAGGGCTCAGCAGGGGTGAAAGCAATTCACCCAGCAGTGGGAGATCACTTAGAAAGGAATTGAAATCGGTTGCAAATACTGGGCGTTCGCCCGCACATAGCAACCCTGACGAGTGCTCATCCAAGGGGCACCATTAGAAAACGTAAACGCAGTGGCACCACGCGTCTCTGCTTCAATCCGATCACGGCTGGTATACACCCGTTTGAGACTGCCATTCGGACTGGTGCGGCAGTTGAGTTTGCCATCGCTTGAGACGACCCGCCAAGCTAACCAGGTGACGTTCCCATTCGTCTCACTCATCCACGTGTTGGCGTTGGTTGAGGTAAAGTCACCGTTGCGATCCGGGCGTGGTAGAGACTCCACCAGATCAAGCGTGACGCTCCGCCCGACTTGAGGACACCCACTGCCCCCCGTGATTTGCCAGGTCACCTTGGCTCCAATCTGATTGCTCACTCCCGGATTTTGCCGGGCGATGCGAATCTTGCCAGTACAAGTCATTGCTGTTCCAGGACCCATCACTTGATCCTGAAATGTCCCGGTAAATAATGTCTGTCCAGCTCCTGCAGCCTTGCTTGAGATCGCAATATCGCCCTTCCAAGAACGACCCGCGCTCTTTGTGAAATAGTAGCCCCAAGGCTTTTCGGACAGAGGACTGGTTTCTTGCAAGACGACAACCGTGCTATCAGTGCTACTGCGATAGGTTGAAGCGATCGCAGGATGAGACCAAGCGACAACGCTAGCACTCAGTAAGACAGTGGCTCCCGCCCAATTCAAATATGGGTTCATCAATACAGCGTTCCTTGAATAATCGGTATTACTCTTCTGTAAATACCAATTGGACGCTTCTGATTCCTGATCTTTGTTCCATAGGAGCCAAGCAATCTGTGGTTCGCTTTCAGTGCAATTCCCCAACGAATTCCATGGCCCAACTCAAATTCCTTGGCACGTCGTTCAATCAGCGCGATCGCCTGCTCAACATGGGTTAATGTATCTAAATCATGAAACTGAGTGACATGGGGATCAGCAAAAATTGCAAATACCGCATCCGCATCATCCAGGGTAGTTTGCCGTAATAAAAGCCGCTCTGTATCAAGATGAGGGAAAGGATGTCGGGTGGGTTCCATAGGGGCACAGCTTTAACGCAAAATACAACCGCAAAATTTTGATAAAACAGCGCAAGAATCGGGCTTCAGGTTTGAGAGAACTTTTTCTACTCTTGAGTTATTGAAACCCAAGCAGAGGAACTCACCATGAACATTATCCAATCCCTGATTGCAACTGGCACGGTCGTACTCGTTTCTCTTTCCTCTCTCCCTATTGCCCTGTCAGAGACAGTAAATCCTAATGCAATTACAGGTGAACCTGGACAAGTGAGGGCCGAACGACCTGCATCTTTCAAACCCGGACTCAATCGCGTTGTCTTCCAGAGCGAGGGTGAACGGATGGTGGGCAACTTGTACCTGCCAATCTCCTACAAATCTGGTAGCAAACTCCCTGTGATTGTCGTGACCGGTGCTTGAACAACCGTGAAAGAACAAATGCCTGCGGTCTATGCTCAACGCTTAGCCGATCGCGGATTTACTGCCTTCACCTTTGATTTTCGCTACTGGGGTGAAAGTGGCGGGGTGCACCGCCAATACGAATCGCCTGCGGCTAAAGTGCAGGACATCAAGAATGCGGTTACTTTTTTGAAAACTTTACGATCATTGATGGCGATCGCCTGGGTGGTCTCGGCATCTGTGCGAGCGCTGGCTACATGGCACAAGCCGTTGCAGAAGATGCAAGCTTCAAATCCTTTGCCACCGTTGCTGCATGGCTGCATGACAGGGATTCACTCAACACCTTATTTGGGGAAGCAACAGTGCGGAATCGGATGGCGATCGGTCGGGCGGCGCGTGAACAGTACGATCGCACAGGGGAAGTCGCCTATGTTCCAGCTTATTCTCAGGGCGATCGCCGCGCCGCGATGTTTGGTGATGTCAGCTACTATGGCAGTAAAGATCGCGGCGTGATTCCAGAGTGGACCAATCGCTTTGCAGTCATGTCCTGGCCCGAATGGCAAGGCTTCGATGACATGGCGATCGCTCCCCAAATCACAGCTCCAACGTTAGTGGTTCACAGCGATGGTTCAGCTCTGCCGGATAACGCTCGCAGCTTCTACGCTTCCCTCAGTGGGAAAAAGCAATTAGTCTGGACGGAAGGACAACACCTCGACTTCTACGATCGCGATCCTCAAGTTTCAACGGCGATTGATGCCTTAGTCACACACTTCCAGACAACATTGTCTCACTCCACAGCAGCACAAAATTAGTCAGCCTGAGATACTCAACGGTCATCACAAATTATTGGGAGATCACACAATGAGCCGACGTATGGATGGAAAAGCCGTGATTGTGACGGGTGGAAGTTCTGGGATCGGTCGAGCAACTGCCATTGCATTCGCCAGAGAAGGCGCGCAGGTTGTGATTGCGGCCCGACGAGCCACGGAAGGGGAAGAAACCGTCAAACACATCGTTGAAGCTGGGGGAGAAGCAATCTTTATACAAACGGATGTGACTCAGGCAAACGAGGTGCAAGCTCTGATCAATCGCACCCTAGAACAATATGGTCGTCTTGATGCTGCATTCAATAATGCAGAGTTGCCGTCCATCTTGGAGGAGACGGTCATAGCGAACGCCTGTGACCGCGTGAAGTTTCAGCTTTCGCAGGCCTTTGAGGAAGTCCACACTGCCAAAGGCCGTATCGGCAAGCACGACCAACC
>NZ_JACJPK010000069.1:0-4372 GCF_014696035.1 Trichocoleus sp. FACHB-262
CCGGTGCGTGTGTTTCAACAATTCGCCACGCTCGATTTGATTTCAAAAGGTCGCGCCGAAATGGTTGTCGGGCGCGGCTCGTTCACCGAAGCCTTTCCGCTATTTGGATTTAGTCTCGGAGATTACGACGAGATTTTCGCTGAAAAGCTCGAACTCTTGCTCAAAATTCGGGACAATGAAACGGTCGATTGGTCGGGCAAATTTCGCCCCGCGCTGGAAAACCAAGCGATCTATCCGCGTCCACTGCAAAAGCCGTTTCCGATCTGGATCGGGGTCGGTGGTACGCCGCAATCTTTCCGCCGCGCCGGAATGCTTGGACTGCCGCTCGTGGTTGCTATTATCGGCGGCGAAACGCATCGCTTTCGCTCGCTCGTAGATTTATACCGCGATGCCGGAGCGCGCGCCGGGTACGCGCCCGAAACATTGAAAGTTTCATTGCATTCAATCGGTTATGTCGCCGACACGACTGAACAAGCCGTTGAAGAATTTTTTCCGGGCTACGCCGAAACCTTTACTAAAATTGGCAGAGAGAGAGGTTGGCCGCCTGTTACGCGCGCCGATTTTGACGCGCAGCGCGGCGCAACCGGCGCGTTACTGGTCGGCAGTCCCGAAGAAGTGGCGGAGAAAATCCGCCGTCACAGCGAATCGCTCGGCGGCATTTCGAGAGTAACTTTTCAAATGGACAACGCGCAAATGAACCACGCCCAACTGATGCGCTCCATTGAATTGATTGGAATGCAAATGTCGCCTCTCTTAAACAATTAAAATATGCGGGCATGGTTCAACTTAAGTTTCGTTAGGGTAACAAGACAGAGAAGCGAGCTGGAACACCGCTTGAAGTTGCAAATGCAGTCCTGTTTTTATCATCTGACCTGGCATCGTTCGTAACAGGTGAAACGTTGATGGTAGATGGCGGGTATGTAGCGCAGTAGTCGAACGACAGTGCGAGATGACAACACTTACAGGCAAAGTTGCACTGGTATAGCTGTAGCCAATTAGATTAGGACACAGACTATAAGTCAAGATAGTCGCCGTAAAACAACCATCATTAATCACGTAACTAAAAAGGAGTTTGATCGTGCAGAACATCACACTTGACACTATCACTGAAGCCGTCATTAATCATGGCGATCGCGGCAAGTCTCACCCGCGACTCTATGAAATTTACACGAGCTTGGTTCCACATTTGCATGACTTTGTGCGTGAGGTGAATCTGACAGAATCAGAATTGCAGCAGGGACGTAATTTTCTCAACCAGGCAAGTCATCACACTCAAGAGATTCCCACTGGAGAGATCCATTTGTTGACGGATCTACTAGGGATCTCAGAGTTGGTAGAATTGCTGCACGATGCCCATCGCGGCACAGAGAGCAATTTAGAAGGACCATTGTATGTGCCGAATGCACCAGAACGGCAGATGGGCGATCGCTTGGGTCTTGATACAGAAGGAGATTCGCTTTTCCTGTCAGGCAGGGTTTTAGATTTAAACGGTCAACCGATCGCCAATGCTCTGATTGATGTTTGGCAACCCAATTCCAAAGGATTATATGATGGCCAAGA
Organism: Trichocoleus sp. FACHB-262; assembly: GCF_014696035.1. Lineage (NCBI taxonomy): Bacteria > Bacillati > Cyanobacteriota > Cyanophyceae > Leptolyngbyales > Trichocoleusaceae > Trichocoleus > Trichocoleus sp. FACHB-262. Next base: position 1,561 of record NZ_JACJPK010000069.1, read on the forward strand.
GCCATCTCAGCCGTTGGGGAATTTTCGCGGACGTTTCAAAACGAACAAGAGTGGAAAGTATATGTTTGAAACCGTCGTGCCACTAGGTTACAAAGTGCCAAGCAGTGGTCCATGTGGCGAGTTGCTGGGACTCTTGGGACGGCATCCCTGGCGGGCGGCTCACATCCATTTCAAACTCAGTGCTCCGGAGTACACTCCACTGACAACACAAATTTTTATTGCTGGCGATCCTCACCTGGATTCAGATACAACCTTTTCCGTGCGATCGACGATCGTTCAATTGCAAAAGCACGAAACACTAGACGAACTCAAGGCACACAATCAAAGTAAACCGTTTTACACGACTGAGTTTGATTTTGTGTTGAAACCCGCTACTCTCTAGCGGAGAATCATCAAGCAATGGTTGCACATTATGTCTACACCATCAATCCAGAACAATCTGCTAATTGGCATTTGGGAGTTAATTTCTGCAACTGCCATTTACGCTGATGGAACGGTGACTCCAGACGTGTATGGAACTCATCCGGTTGGCTACATCACTTACACATCAGATGGTCACATGATGGTGATGTTTTCTAGGAGCGATCGCTCACCGCTGAGTCAGGAGGTCAGATCACCGCTGACTCCCCAGATGCAATCTTTACCCGTGGAAGAGCTTGCTCAAGCATTTACAACATTCAATGCTTACGCTGGAACTTATACGTTGAGTGGCAACACAGTAACTCACCAGATCAAAATTGCATCAATTCCTAATCGCGTTGGTACAACGTTAGTTCGCACCTTTACTCTTAATGAGAGCCGACTAACGCTCGTGACGCCGCCAGTCTTGAGTGATGGTGTTGAAGCGGTTTTTGAGCTGCTGTGGGAACGCACTATAGCAAGGGGAGTTCGTTGTCGATAACGAAGTAGAGGCAAGTACGATCACTTTTCACTCACTGAAAACGTCGCTATCCTCAGTTATCTCGACGGACGAAACTGGCTCACTGGCGAACGATCGCTTGCCTCTCCCTACCTGTTCGTCATTCTGCGTTGGGCGATCAACACTCAGGTTGGACTACAAGGCTTTGAGAACCTGTCACGATTGGTAGACCGCATGAATCTCGATTCTGGTGTGCGTGCCGCGCTGGCTACCGAAGCAGAATCAAAGCCATCTTAGAGGCGGCAAACGCGGCGATCGCGCTCAGGCAACAATAAAGGATTCTTGTCGTTCTGAAGTGACGGTAGGCAATGGATGCTTGCCCCATCTTGAAGTCTGCTTAACGCAACATTGTTAAGACGGTGCGCGATCGCTGCATCACAATTGTGATGCAACAGACAAAAACACATCATCGATTTACAACGGAGAAACCTCTCATGTCTGACATTACCCTTGGTCAAGAAAACTCTGCAAACATCGATATGAGTATCGGAATTATTGGTTCAGGAGCCCTCGGCTCAAACCTGGCGCGCATGTTGGCAAAAAATGGCATCGCAGCTACCATAGCCAACAGCCGCGGACCGGAATCGCTGGCTGACTTTGTGGCCGAAGTGGGCCCCTCCATAAAGGCCGGCACTGTTGCCGAAGCCGCCAGCGCCGACATCGTCATTGCGGCTGTGCGCTGGGTCGATGCAGAGAAGGTATTCAGTGCCCTGCCTGCATGGAATGGTCGCATCGTCATTGACAGCACCAACCCAGTTGAATTCCTCGACCCAGATTCACCTGATGTCAAAGACCCCAGCAATCCGCTGGCAGCCTACGGTATCAGGGCTGTTGATCTAGGCGGCAAATTTTCCAGCGAGGTGTTCAAGCAATACGTACCGGGTGCACGCGTAGTGAAAGCCTTTAATCATCTAGAGGTGAACCTATTGCAGGAGCCTAAAGTGTCTGGTGGACAGCGGGTGCTGTTCTACTCAGGTGACGACGCCGATGCCAAAACCCAAGTGCGAAAAATCATTGACGGCACGGGCTTCTTCCCTGCGGATCTAGGCACTCTGGAAGCTGGCGGCACGATTGCGTCTTTGCCGTTTGGTTCATTGGCTGCGCACAACTTCATCAAGATCTGATCGCGCACAAGAAGTCTCCGACGAGCATCGAAACTTCATCGCGTCGGTCCTAGCTGCGGGCCATAAGCGCGCATCGGGTTTCACGACTGTGAAGCCGCTGGGCGTTGGTCCCTAGCATCAGCAATGAAGCGATTCAAGCCAGTTGGAATGTAGCAGCAGGGGCTTCTGCTAAAGGGACTTTGGATTGCGTCCCTTCCTGGCTCACCGATTTCCGCGATGATTTGCCCCACATTGATGTGCCGACTCTGATTATTCATGGCGATAGCGATCGCATTCTGCCGCTTGAGTCTACCGCAGCCAGACTTCCAAAGCTGATCAAAAACGGTCAACTGGTTGTCATTCCTGGTGGGCCGCACGCGATCAACTGGACTCACGCCGATCAGATCAATCCCCTGTTGCTGGACTTTCTTCAGCAGGAATAATTAGTGATCTGCTGCATTGAGATATTGAATGAATAGTGGATAGCCGGACAACAATTTTTGCAAACGTCAGTTATACAACGCGGTAAGCAGACAAGGAGCATATCCAAAAATGGTTAAAGGTAGGTTAGAAGCATTCAGTGATGGGGTAATCGCTATTATTATCACCATTATGGTGCTGGAGTTAAAAATACCTCATGAGTCAGATTTAGCGGCACTACGTCCGTTGATTCCAATCTTTCTAAGCTATGTGTTGAGTTTCGTGCATGTTGGTATTTACTGGAACAATCACCATCACCTGTTTCAGGTAGTCCGACAAGTGAATGGTTCAACTTTGTGGGCAAACCTAC
>NZ_JACJPK010000007.1:0-4119 GCF_014696035.1 Trichocoleus sp. FACHB-262
TAATACTTGCAGAAATCATTGTGATTACATGGCAAGTGAATCCTGAACATTAGTATCTAAATCAAAGGAACACCATGAATAAGCCCAAGTTTTTTGTCACTCCTGGCTATGGGGAATACATGCTGAATAACTTGCATTACTCGCAAGCCGTAAAAATTGGCGATCGCGTGGAGATATCCGGTCAAGGTGGCTGGGATGACAATCTGCAAATTCCCGAATCGCTCGCGGACGAGATCGCTCAAGCGTTTCGGAACATAGAGCGAACCTTGGCAACTGCCGGGGCGGGCTGGGAGCATGTTGTCCACGTCAATTCTTACCATGTTGGTGGGTTGCCCCCAGAAGTTAATGAGGTGATGGTCAAGCTATTTCATCACTACATGCCCAATCATGCCCCAATTTGGACAGAGGTAGGAGTCGCAGCTCTTGCACTTCCAAAAATGCGGATTGAAATTCGTGTTACTGCAATTGTTCCGTGAATTTTGCATCAGTAGCAGCACTGCTCTACACCGATCGAAGTAAACAGATGGAGTAATAACTCCGACACGAAATTGATGCTAACTAGAACTGATCCATCAGGAGGACAATCATGAAACTTCAAACCATTTTCAGCTTACTAACAATCGCTACAGGGTTGCTCGCAGGTTCATTCACTCATCCAGCGATCGCACACAGCATTTTTTCACAGCAAACATCACCCGTTCTGATCGCAACTGCCTACACTGATTTAACCTTACCCACCTTGCGCCAAGGCGATCGCGGCAGAGACGTGCAATTGTTACAGCGCATTCTTCAAGACAATGGCTTTTTAGGAGCCGCAGGTGTGAGGTTAGGCAATCCAAGAGGGGCGATCGTCGATGGCATCTTTGGTGCGGTCACAGCGTCTGCGGTACGCGATCTCCAGCGACGATACGGAATCCCAGTCACAGGGCGAGTCAATCCAACCACCTGGGAAGTCCTGGATATGCACGAAAACCCCTATCGATTACCGCTTCCCTGGAAACAACAGAACCTTACACAACCACAAGCCACAGGAGATTTCTCATGAACCGAAAGCTTCTTTCAACCAAAATCACAACTACAACCACAATCGCAATCACAATTCTGTTCGGCGTACTCCTACTGTTCAATTTTCCATCCCTGGCTCAAGTCAGTTCACAAGTGATTCCTAGAATCGAACTGATCGGAAGTTCTGGAGGGATTCCACCCAGCTACCGTTTAGTCATTAGCCGATCTCAGGACAATGTTTATGTCTTCTGTCCGACTGACTTCGAGCCACAGTTGAACTATCTACGAAATGTGAAGGTGATTCAATGTAAGCCGTTTACCAGTCCTTAGAAGTAAACCAGTGAGGGGCAACAGCATAACAACTCACACCAGTTTTTTGCTTTGAACAGAGGAGAGATTCAGATGTCAGAGAACAATAAAGCCATCTTAGAAGCGGCAAACGCGGCGATCGCTCAAGGCAACAATGAAGGATTCTTGTCGTTCTGCACCGACGACACGGAATGGACATTTGTCGGCGACAGAACCCTGAAAGGAAAAGCAGCCGTTCGCCAATGGATGGCAACAGAGTATGTGGAACCGCCTTTGAATATCGTTGCGAACTTGATCGCTGAGGGGGATTTCGTCACGGCACTTGGCGACATCACATTGAAGGACGAAGACGGGAAGGCGGCTCATTACTCGTACTGCGATGTCTGGTGCTTTCGCGGCGGCAAGATGGTCGAATTAAAGGCTTTCGTGATCAAAACCAAGGTCAAGGATGAAACCAGTAGCGCAGGGTAAATCATCTGCAAAAGTCAGGATATATTCTCATGAAAAATGCAACTTATGTGGAGGCTGCTCGGCGAGTTAGTCACCGCTGGTGGCGGTATCTTCTGGGGCTGGTAATCCTCCTCTTTGCGTGGCTGGTTGTCGGCACCGTTGCCAGCTTACTCGTGGCGATCGCCATCGGCGGACAGGAGGGGTTTGCAGCGTTCAGGCAAGCGGATTACTCCACGCTCGGTTCTGTGGGCAGCTTCCTGGTGATCATGGCGGGTTTTCCGTGCTTCCTCGGGGGAACCCTACTTAGCGTCTCCCTACCCTGGCGCTGATCACGGCGCAGGACAAGATAGGCTGGTATCGCGTCGGGCATGGGTTCGTGGCGTGGTTCGTGCCATTCTGCCTAATCGGTGGGCTGGGACAGTACCTCTTCTACCCCGACACCTCAGGGGGTAACAGAAGACTTGAAGCATTTGTGTAGCAAGGGATAGAGCTGCTAAGCACAAAAAAAGATAGGCTTGCTACTTGACCACAAGCCTACCCCTAAAAATGCTGCCTCTGTTCTACCAAGCTCATCTCCAACAGTGCCTCAGTCCTCGCCATTACCTACTTGTGAATCTGCTGGTGTTGCTATTGCAATGGCACAAACAAGTGCGCCTCGAAAGACTCGCTGCCACCTTGCCACTACCGATTCGATTCGAGGGTCGTCGCCGCTGTTTGCAACGCTTGTTTTCGAGTCCTCAATTGCACATTGATACCCTCTGGTTGCTTTTAGTCGGCTACTTGCTATCTTGCCAATTCCGAATCGGACAAACTCTTTACTTGGTCCTCGAGCGCACGCAGTGGCAAGGGGTGAATGTGCTGATGTCCAGTGTGATTTATCGAGGACGAGCTTTGCCTTTGTACTGGCAGTTCTTGTCGCATTCGGGGAGTTCGGGCTTAGCGCCACAACAAGCGGTTTTGCGTCCACTTTTAGCGCTGCTGAAGCCTTATCAAGTCGTGGTCTTAGGTGACCGGGAATTTTGCTCGGTGCATCTGGCACAATGGTTGGGCCAAGAGCAGTTCAGCTTCTGTTTACGCTTACGCTGTAACGAGTACGTTCAAGATGAAACGGGTTTGGTTGAGCAACTCCAACACCTGGGATTAAAACCCGGTCAATCATAATTTCTCGAGCAGGTGAGGGTGACGAAACAAGCGGGTCTGGGATTGTTTAACGTGGCGAGTTATTGGAAACGACCTTATCGAGGCCATTGCGAGAAAAGGGCTTGGTTTCTCTTAACCAATCTGCCCTCTTTAGGTCCTGCTGTGAAGGCTTACCAACATCGCATGGGTATTGAAGCTTTTTTTCGGGACTACAAAAGTGGGGGATACCAAGTCGAATCTACTCGTCTCAATCCCCAACGCTTATCGGGTTTATTTGTCCTCTTAGCCATTGCCTATACCAGTGCAGTCATTCAAGGCCATGAAGTTCGCACTCAAGGCTTAGCTAGCTATGCTTGTCGAGCCAAAGAAGGGCGAAGAATGAGGCGCAGACATAGCGATTTCTGGGTGGGTTTGTATGCTCAAGCCTGGTTAGGAGGGATGGAGTTAGACACCGATTGGGTAGAGTCTTGGATACAGCTCAGTGGCAATAAGCAACCCTATCTTCAGCAAGGCTTGCATGCTGCTTTCCCCCTCCAGTCTTTGTTCTAGCCTTCTTGTTACCCCCTGAGGGGGAGGGGATAAATCAGAGTGCTTGCAATAAACTTCAGCTTTCTTTAAGGCAAGGAGCAAGATCAAGGGCGATTCAAATAGCAATAACAATCAGGTTGTGCAATTAAGGATTTTGTAAAAGAATTAAGTGCCGTAGCTGCCCGTAACCCTCCACCTAGCGTACCCTCGAGCATGATAAAAGGCCGATGCCGCACTTTGAACGGCGATCGCTCCCCACACGCAACCACGACAGTTTGTTTTTGCGCCATACCTAACGCCTCTCATCACGCGACTGTTGCGTGAGCGTGCCACCTAGTAGATCTACCGCAGCCATTTTCGTTGCAGCTCAGCTTTGAACGCACTTCTGACGCACTCTTAACGCAGTTTGTGTGCTTAGGGACCATTAATTCGGCTTCATCGACTTCTACGATTGATTTTTGACGCACTTCTGACGCAGTTTGTGTGAATTTAAAGACCCCAACAGTGCGGTTGGGGTGTTACGGGTAGTAGAGATAGAATTCTTCACAAGTTTATTCTAGGACGGCTGGCAGCTTATCCTTCTTTTGTTACTTTGGTGAGGAAAAATTAACTTGGGAATAGCTGTGATTCTAGCTGACCTATGCTTGAGCAACGAGATCCGGTCGCAACCGTTAGCTTTATTGATGA
>NZ_JACJPK010000070.1:0-20992 GCF_014696035.1 Trichocoleus sp. FACHB-262
TTTGGCAACACAGCCGACTTAAAAACACTGCTGCTCAACGTGCAGGATTAACGACGCGCTCCTGGAATTGGCATGACATTGCCATCTATCCCACACTAATCTAATGCACTACCGTGGCACCATCTTCTGGCTCAGTTTCAGTCCTATTCTAGATATCTATCAATAGTTGCCACACAACTGCCACAAAAAACACATATCCTTAATCCAGCTTTTTAGGTCTTTTTATCCCAAACCTAACGGCGATCGCTCTCCCAAGTGCGGACTTCTATTAAGGAGGCACCTCAACTCCTTGGACCTGCTGCTGTTCAACCCTTTTTGAATAGTGTCAGATCCTGCTTGAAGCGACCTCAACATCTCTTTGCTTCACGATAAATACAGTCGCTATCCTTCACACCAACCATGTATTTCTATGAAGTTTGCGATCTCGACTACATGATTCCGAAAAACACGCGATCGCTCATATTCCTGATGTGTAAACATTCTGAGGATTATTTCCTTTGTAAGGAGATACATGAAAATGCACAGCTATTTGCCCAGGTGCTGGTTTGAGACTGCTAACTTTTGTAAAAATTCAGCAACCTCTGCATAAAAATATTTACTACTTCACAAGTACTTTATAAGACCCCTAGGAAGGCCCAGCGAATACAGGTTGGCTTCCATTACACCTGAGAGACTTTTGATAGGTATGCAGACAGCGTTTCAACAAATCTTGGTAGAGCTGAATAGAATCAATGCTCAAATTCATCTCAAGCTTCCTGCTAATCAGGTTCTAGTAAAGCGCCAAACTCTACACCTTGCACTTGTTCAGCAGCGAATCAAAACAGTTCAAGACCAAATATTTGTCAACTTTGGCGGTAGTACTAATTCATCTAGGTATTTAGTTTACCTCACCTTAATCCAAGTGACTCAAGCAATGACTCATGATGCTAATACTTTGAGATTTTTGGCGGAGGAGTATCCTGTTGATCCTGAAGGAACAGTAGCTTGTCTTCAGGAGATCAATAAAAAGCTTCCTGATTTTACTACCCGCATTCAGCACATCAACAGTTTAATTAAACATAACCCACCAGTTTTTGCAAAGAAGAAACTTTTGTCTCTACATAAAACTTCTACTACAGATTCCCTAAGTATGATGTGAACAAATGGTAGACTGAGGGTATGCTCCAAATTCTACCCTCTCAGCCGATGAAAACGCTTGAAAAGTTTAATGAAATACCCCACGACGCAGCGGGGTATTTCATTAGTTGGTGGTTAGTAGTGAAGGAAAATAGCCTGTAAAAGGTTTAACAGTGATAATTGGGGTGGTTACGAGCAAGCGTTATTGCCAGAAAAGGACAAGACCCAGCAATTAGAGAGAACGAGTGGCATTGTCAGACAACAAACTGGACGATGGCTAAGTCTGCCGCATGCTTCGCAGACGCAGACAGAACAAGTTTGGTGGGGTCTGGGAGCAAACCAAGGTGACAACGCAATTAGTGGTGGGTTGTTTCAACTGGATTTGGCAGCATAGTCGCTTGAAGACCATAGCAGCGCGACGTGCAAGATTGACTCAAGAGCCGTGGACTTGACATGATCTTGTTACCTATCCCACTATCCTTTGATACACTACCCAACAGAGTAATCTAAGCGAATTCCTTAGATGAGGGCGTGGTAGAAGGAAATTCAGGATTGCGAGGGTCAAAATGAGTCGTGATACCCCTCCACCACGTAAAGAGCAGAAAGACTAAGCTTGAATCAATATTAGGAAGTAGTACCCTCTCATTGAATAGATTCTAGGATTACGCCGAAAGCAAATAAACAAAAAATTGCTACTCCTACGCGAACTAACCAAGGTCCAATTAAAGAGATAATTGTAGCCATGAGATGGAGTATACCAAATGTTCCGGCTATAACAGTAACCATCGATAACCCAACAAGGAACAACAGAAAATGTTTCATGATATAGCAGGCAGTTCTAAATAAAACCCCTTGGCTATTTCTCTTGCTCATAGTTATTAACATAAGAAAAACAGGACTAGGCGAGCGATTTACAGATCAAGATTGATGGTAGCGAGTTTAGAGATTGAGCTGATCACAAGCAAACCATTTTGAGATTACGGATTGAATTTAAACTTAGGGCATAGCGTTGAAGGGGATATCTGTGTTAGCTGAAGATTATCCTAAAATCGTTTAGCGTCAAAGAATTTAGATAGAACTAAAAATTTCTTCCATGAGAGGTCTTAGTTCTGCAGCAGTCATCGCTAGGCTATTTGCCCCTGTTTCACCCAATGATTGACACTACTGTGATGAAGGTTGGTTAAGATATCACAGCTGGTTGTTTTTTAGTTTTCTTAGCACTTGTGTTGATGCCCAACAGTAAAGTTTTCAAGCAACATATCCAGCAATTAAATCAATGAGATCGATTCTCTTTAGCACAGCCTTCTTGGCAGCTTTCAGATGTGAAGCGGTTGCACGATTCTCTGGTAAAGAATACCTGTTATTACAATGTTGATGCCTGTACAGCATTAACAACAAAAAAGCAAAGTCTATCTTCCAATTTTAGAGATGTTCAGCTTCAAAGCTAAACATCAAACCTATAAGACTGTTGTTGAACAGAATAAATGAGACTTTAGAAGAGTTTCCATTTTTCAATTGGAACTAAGCGTAGGAATTCTCGTTGAACTCTTTGATATAAAGGAGTTCGGCCGACATTGATATGGGTGGTGCCACGCATGCCAGGACGAAGAAGGTTATCGTGGTTGTCAATCGAGATTTGCACCGTCAGCTCAGAAGGTTGCTGGCTCATCTCTGCTGTTGCGATCGAATTGATATTTTGAAGTGTTACTGTGGCTGGATAGACACGTCCCACCGTGTCTCGGGGATGGAAGGTTGCTTGTAAACTGGCATTTTGTAGAGCCAAACTAATTAAGCTATAGTCTTGCTGGGAGACTTTGACATTGGCGGTTAGGTATTTGAGTTCTACAATGTCGAGGAGTTTCTGCCCTGGTTGCATTGATTGGTTCTGTAGCAGATCTAGGTTGGCTGTGACGACGGTGCCCGCCACAGTAGCAGTGACTTTTAACTTCTCCAACTGACTGCGTAAAGACTGTAACTTTTGGGTTTGTTTAATCACTAGTTGCTGCTTGTCTCGTAGCTCTACCTCAGCAGCAACGACTGATTCTCTAGCAGTGCTGACAGCAATTTGCTTTTGCATTTCTTCTGCTTGTTGACGCTCTAGTCGTTCTTGAGTTTGTTTTTCTAGTTCTCGGATCTGCTGGCGTTTGCTTTCAATTTCTGGTTTTATGCGATCGCGTCTATTGATCACATCAGTTACTGGCGCAGCATCAGCATTATAAACACCTTCGGCAACTAAGCGCTGGTAACGCTCTACATCACTCTCATATCTTTTGAGATCTGTTTGTAATGTTTCGATATCTGCTCGTAAGCTTTTAACCATCGGCGGAGGATTGTTATCTGCGATCGCTCTTGCATCAGCAGCAATTTGTGCAGTGGCTAACTGAGCAGAATCTGCGACTGCTTGCACTTCCTGATAGGTTTTCTGAACAATCTGTAAATTCTGTTGGGCATTGTTGAGAGCTGCTTTCGCCACTTCTAGGGTAATTTCTGCCTCCGAAATTTCTCTGCTTAATTGGTCACTGTTCACTTCGGCGACTAGCTGGCCTGGTACAACAGACTGCTCAGGGTGGACATGAATGCGGACAATTCCAGCATAAGGAACGGTCACTGCCTGCCGAGCTTGAGTGGTGGATGTTAGTTCTGTAGGTGCTGGAAGGTAATTTGGCACTGGAACCTGGCTTAAAATTCCCATCCCGACCGTGATCAATCCCAGCATGAACCAACGTTGAGAGTGATGCGGTGTACTCGTTGGTTGAGCAGTGGGTTGAGGCGGTACAGAAGTTTTAGGTGACGATGCGATCATTTCTGGAGGAACTACTTTGAGTGCTGGCCGAGATTGTGAGGCAGAATTAGGATTCATAAGTGGTAATGAGAGGATACAAGTCTAGAGTTCAACAAGCGAGGGTTAACCAAGAGAAGTAAAAATTCAGGCTGAGTGTTAAAAGTAAAAGCCACCAGCCAATCGCTTAAATCTATACTTCAGCTTGCTTTGCGGTGGAAGGAGCATAGAAGTAGATCGCCCACAGGAACAAAAAAGTCAGAGCGATTGCTGGGGTATGGGTGAGCAACCAATCAGCCGTATGAATTAATAAAAAGCCAAAAACTAGTAGGCTATAGCCCAGGCTGAAAGGAGCATAAGTGGCTAAAATCCAGTGATCTCTCGGTTTCTCGTGGATGGGTAGGCCGCGTAACCAGTGAGCGTATAGATTAAAAGCCCGCGATCGCAAGTTATTGATCCCAGTCATGGCAACGGCCAGATAATAGCCATCAAATTTAGATAAAGGATTGAGATTCAGAGCAATGGTAAATAGTGCAGACATCATGAGGAGATAGCTGGTGGTATGCAACCAGGTGCCTGTTCCAGTTAAGTTCCACAGCCCTAGAGCTAACGCAGCAATCGTGACCTGCACTAACAAACCTGCCCCTACAACCAGAACTCGTTGCGATCGCTTGGTCAGGCTATAAGAATCGGTAGTATTGGTGTAAGCCGCTGGCATAAAAAACATAAACATCAGCCCCACTTCAGGCACAATACCGCCATAGTGTTTGAGCGTGAAGGCATGACCGAGTTCGTGTAGGGTTACCACCAGCATTGCCAGCAGCCCAAAGGGTATCGCTAAGGCAGTTTGATAGTGTGTCCAGAGCTCTTGTCCAGCAACTAGAATTTCTGCCCGTTGGGATAACCCAATTGCGATTGCCCATGTTAGCAGCCCACACAACGCCCAAAAGCACGATCGCGTCCAAATCCAACGTAGATATGGCAATGTATGCGTGAGCCAGCGATCTGGGTTAAACAGCTTAAATTTGAAAAACAGCAGTCGCATCGGGGTGAATTTCCCTTTAGGAGGCTTTGCAGGTTGAGTGCCCTCCAGCATCCCAGTAACTGCCAATAGGCGTAGAAGGTGTTTGATATAGCTCAAACTCAGCTCAAACTGAGTAGCAATTTCTTTGGGTGATAAGGATTGCAGGTGATCAACCACTTGTTTATCGCGATCGCTAAACTGCAAATAGGTAATATCTTGTGGGTTGCGCAGAATCCAATATCCCTCCGGATGCTGAATCCACTGTACCGCTGCTTTCAATGCCAAAGAGCGAGACTGGCTCACTGGGTTTGGAGCTGCCTGACCCTCTGCGGTAAAATTTTCTAAAATCCCTAACGCCACTAACCGCTCGATCACATCTTCAACAAACGTAGCGGATACTTGGAACATCTTTTCACAGCGTAATTGAATTTGCGATACTGTTAGATCGCCTGTAAAATGCCGCAACACAAAGGCTTCTAGACTAGAGAACTGAAACTGCCGCTCACAGGCAATCGCTTTGAGGACTACGCGATCAGAACCTACCGCTTGAACTAGCTTCCAGTGTGGTCGAATATCTGGACAAACACAATCTTGCAACCCCATAGCCAAACTATTATGAGATGGTTATCTAAATCTCTGATAGGTGGTGGATATTTTATGCCAATCCCACAATTGATCTCAAAACTTCATATCCCTCTTTCATCACTCTAGGCAGAGTAAGATCAGCATAGAGTCTCTTGCTTGAGGTGTTTGAGATGGTTGAACCTCGTCTCCCTCAATTCACAGTTCGTTTTGTCGATAACTACTGTCGTGCCTACCGACATCTCTTTGGCGATGTCCGAAGTTTTGAAGCGTTTACCTCTCTGCATCTGGGCTTGATCGCTCCTCTAGCTCGCAAGTCCTTACCTGCCATTGCCAAAGCTGTAGGCTTGCCGAATGACCAGGCGCTACATCATTTCCTAACCCACTCCCCTTGGCAGGTAGAAGCCGTGCGCTATCAACGTCTGTCTCTGATTCTCGAGCAAATCCGGGGACAACCCATCGTTCTGGTTCTGGACGATACCGGAGACCGCAAAAAAGGAAAGACGACCGATTATGTGGACAGGCAGTACATTGGCAACGTGGGCAAAGTGGATAATGGCATGGTCTCGGTCAATGCCTATGGCGTGCTGGGCGATCTCACCTTTCCCTTGCTGTTCAAAGTGTTTAAGCCCCGACGTCGCCTTAAGCTAGATGATGTTTACCAAACCAAGCTCCAACTAGCCCAGCAAATCATTCAGGAACTGCTGGAGTTTGGATTTCGCTTTTCCTTAGTGCTGGCCGACAGCTTCTACGGAGAGAGCCATCCCTTCTTGGGTGTGCTCGACGAGTTGAAGTTGCCGTGGATTATGGCGATTCGCTCGAATCATGGCGTGTGGATGCCTAAAGAAGCCGAGGTAAGCTACAGTGCTTGGCAAGCGTTCGAGCGAGTGTTTGCTAATGGTGAGACTGAGACCCGATACATCCAAGAAATTATCTTTGGTCGTCGCTTCGAGTGGCGATACTGGACACTGACCAGTGACCCGACTTTATTGCCTGCTAACAGCACGTGGATGGTGATGAGCCACTTGGCCCCTGAACCAGACCAAGCCGAGTTCATTGGCAATCTCTATGGGTTGCGCACCTGGATAGAATATGGCTTCAAGCAGTGCAAAAACGAATTGGGATGGGCAGACTACCGACTTACGCACTACGAGCAGATTGAGCGATGGTGGGAGATAGTCTCAAGTGTCTATCTCATGGTGAGTTTGCAATTCTACGGATTAGGCGCTCAACTGCCTGGAATCGTCGATGAGGGCCAACGCGATCTCTTGACTCGGTTGCAGCAACATCCTGATTGGCAAGAGACGAAGGGATGGAGACGACGTTTCAACAACGTACAACTGCTGGTTCAACCCTTTATCTTTTTCTGTCTCTTTCAACCTTGGATGAGGCTATTTGATGTCTCCACCTTAGAGCGTGGTTTTACCAAGCTGATCAGGATAGTCAATTCCTTTCCAGGTTGGTCGCCGTTGGCTCCTTCCGCTTCTATCCAACATTTTTCTTCTGCCTAGAGTGATGAAAGAGGGATATCCTCAATAAGAAGCGATCGCCCCTTATAAAGAAGAGCGATCGCTTGTTGCTTATAGTTGGACAAGCAATGCCTAGCCCAGTAAACACAAACTACAATTTCAACTACCGGATAAGTTTAGTTTACATTTCAGTAGTAAACCGCTACCAATTGCCAGGATACCTAATACAGAAGTAGGTTCAGGAACGGAAGTGGATTTAGGTTCTTCCAATGCCCGCATCTTTAAACTTGCTGTTTCTGTACTGTATGCTAATTGAACTGGAAAAGCAGTGGGACTATCTGGGTTGATGAGAGAGTCAATACCAGTAATGGTAAATTCTGAAACGCCGCCACCGAGTAGATCAATAAAATTGACACTATCACCAGGACCGAATTGGCCAATTTTAGTATTGCCAACTGATACGCCAAAAAGATTGTCACCATCAATTCCAATTGGAAAGTTGAGAATTTGGGTAAACCAAGATTCTGAGGTCATCACATACTGAAAACCATATGTTGTAGGTGGATCTATAAAAAGATTGCTACGAACATTATCAAAGATAAACCATTCTCTTTCAGTACGATTTGGCAGAATGGAATTCCATTGTGATGAACCAGGTACAAAAGTATCCCACGAGGGGCAATCTATTGTAACGGGGCAAGACTTTGCTTGAGCAGAGTCAGATGTGATGATGGTAGCTGCAAGTGTGAATACTCCTAGTACGAATTGATAGATGAGACTCTTTGTAAAAGTAGAATTAAGCATGTAACATTCCTCAAATGATCAATGGAGTGAGTGCGATCGCATTTTGGATATGAAATGTGATCGCACTCTACTTTAAGTGGTTCTATCCCTCATACACAAAGTACAAAGGAGTTTGCAATCCAAATCCTTCTGAGACGCTCATGTCTCTACTGTTTCTGGCTCCGGCTTGGGCAATGCGAACATTTGTGGCGGAACCGCCTGGAATTACAACAGCAATGTGACCGATATAGGAAGCAACAACAGCTTTACCTTGGTTAGCTAGGGTAGTCGCATCAGCAGCACTTACTCTTTGCCACTTGCCCCACCAACGATCCCCATAAGACCCACCCCCCCTGTTAAAGAATGAGTACAGACCCTCTGCACTGATAGGTTTGCTGTGGTCCTGCCTGCCATAGAGTGGATGGGGTTTAGTCATTAACTGAGTACCATTGATCGGTAGTCTCACTCCTAATAACTCAAAAACATCGGCAGCAAACCAGTTACAGAAGGTTTCATTGTTTCCATCACCTGTAATATCTCGTGGTCGATAGAACCATTGGTCAGGATTAACTCGATTTACGGCATCAATGATCCGTTGTCCATTACCCAATTGTGAAGGAATGGGATTAGTAGGTTGGGGATTCGGGGCAGGTTGAGAAGGTGTACCACTTCCCGTTCGGTAAGCTATTGCCATACGACCATTCCAAATGATGTAGCCACCTTCAAATGTCTGCTTAATGACGCCATTACCTTGTGAAACTTCTGAACTGGTTGGTGTACCTAGCCAGCCGTTCAATCCATTATTCTTCAGGTATGTTTGACGGATAGCACCATACAGAGGGAAAGTGCCATGCCTGCTGCTGACAATGGAGCCATTTTGGAATAGTTGATAGGTCACACCGCTGGAGTGGTTAGTGGCTCCTGAAACTGGATTTCCGAGTGTTCCTTGATAATTCTTGAAAACTGAGTAAAAGTTGCCGCTGACTGTGTAACTACCGATAGTAACTGATGAGGTAGTTGGGCTAAGCAGGTCACGAGAGTACCAACCGACCCAGCCTGAATTAGGCTGGGATTGCCAAGCCTGTTGAAGTCGTCCACTCAGACCCATTGCAAACACTTCTAATCGACCATCCTGGTTTTGACTGACTGTCAGATCGGATACTGAACCGCTCTCTAACAGGAGCTGCCAGTTACTCCAGTTACCATTAGGTGTGGTTTGCCAAGCCTGGTAAACCTTGTTATCTGTGCCAATCGCAAAAACTTCTAATCGGCCATCCTGGTTTCGACCTACTGTAATAGTCTTGGCAATCCCTGCTGAAAGCTGCTGCCAGTTACTCCAGTTACCGTTAGGTGTGGTTTGCCAAGCCTGGTAAACCTTGTTATCAGAACCAATAACAAATGCTTCTAGGCGACCATCTGCATTTTGTCCCACTGCAACTTGGCCGACTCCCTTGGCCGAACTGCTCATCTGCCATGATGGAAGAAGTAGTGATGGAGTAATATTGATTCCGTTTGATTGAGATAGTACTTCATAGTAGCGTTCAGCAATCTGGGCAATATCACTTGCTCGATCTATTCCATTGACAATACGACGAGCATTATAAAAATCTCGACTGTTGCCACTGATATACTTGCCAAGACCTACACCTGTAAAAGCACCGTCACGCATTCCCTGAACCAAAATTTTGGCGGCAATATCAGGATTAGATGCCAAATCAGGATTTCCAATTAGGTCAATCCCAAGCCGTTGAGACCACTTTTGATAATTTGACCGACCCGTGATTTGTACATACCCTCGGCCTCGGTAGCGGTAGCCATCGCCAGGTAAATAGTTACCCAAAATATTATCGTAATTTTTCTGCGCTAGAGTTGGACCCCATATTTCAGCCATCCATCGACCTAAGTTTGACTCATGTTCAGCAGTAGCAAGAATGTAGGCAACTTGTCCTCTATCAGCCACACCGGCAGTTTCAGCAGCAGCTAAGATTTTTGGGATTGACTGCTGTGCATATTGCTTCAAATGTGATGGAACAACTGAAAGAACTTTATCTGTGTTGTAGCCAACCGCACGTTCCCAAGGCATTACTTTCCCTTCGCCACTCCAAGTCTCAGGAATTAGCATCGCTGGTACATCATATTCTTCCGGTCTTGTTGCTTTTGCCAAATGCACCGCCGCCGCTATATTCAGTAGACCAGCACCCGTCTCGCCGTCCCATCCCGGCGTCTTCAAATCAGTGGCTGTATTCTTGAGAATTTCAATTACTTGGCGATAGCTCAAACCCGGATTAGCCGCCCACACCTGAGACGCTGCACCTGTAACTTTAGGGCTGGCTACAGAAGTCCCCGCTGGTGCACCCACACCATCACCAGTGGTAGACAGTTCTGGATTCTCAACTATCCCACCGGGAGCCATAATATCCAGACCATTACCATAAGACGAATAAGCAGCGCGGTCAAAAGCTTTGGAGCGTGCTACTTCGCCATTAATCCGTTCAGCCGCACCTACGGTAATAATGTTGTCAAACTCCTGCGAAGCTTGACCCAAAACCGACATCACGCCGCCATCATTACCAGCAGCCGCCACAATTAGCACATTATGTTGACGGGCGTATTCAATCGCTGCCCTCTCAGCGGGAGTAAACTCATAGCGCGTTGTCTCACTGTCATCGGGGTTGAATTGAGTCAAGTCAAGGCTGAGATTAACTACGGCATTTGGTTGTCCTGACTCCTTTGCAGCATCTACAAATTCAACTAATGAATCTGCCCATTGTCCAGAACCAACGGCACGCCCTACCCACAGAGGTGCATCGTCATTAATACCATCAATTCCAAAGGTGTTGTCTTGGGTAGCAGCAATGATACCAAGAACATGAGTGCCATGTTCATCACCTTCCCCCGTTCGGAGTAAGGGGTTAGCATCTCGACCAACGTGATCACGTCCTAACAAAATCTTACTGTAATCAATATCAGGATTATTCGCATTGAATCCTGTATCAATAATGCCGATGAGAGGTTGATCTTCTCTAGGGAACTCCCAAGAGTCTGTGGCAATTGCTGGAGTCAAGATTGCATCTGGAATGTTCAACTCAGCAGAATTCATTGGCAGAATATTCGTCGATGAGCTCAAAGAAGTATCGGGAGCTACTGCATCAACTTCTGGAGACTGAGCCTCTGGAAATACAAAGTCGAAATCAATCGTGGACTCAGAATTGGAATCATCTATACTCAGTCGGTTAGGATCGGCAGTTGATGAGCTCGGCACAGGCTCTTCTATATCGAGTAAGACTAGATCAATCGGACTATCTGGAGTAATGTAGGGCTTCGCGTATTCAATTAAGGCTTGCCCCATGTCGCTGGTGCGCCAGTCTTTTTTAGGGGCAATGTATTCGTCAATGGAAGCTGCCTTGCCTGTGGCTCCTCGCACTTGAAAAATCAAGTCGTTGTAGTCGCGATCGCTACCTTGATCCATGCGAAGGTCTTCCATGACAAAGGTGTTTCCATCTCCCGTGAGGTCAACAATTTGCCCCAGGTGGAATTTATCTTCAGGGTTGGCAGTTCCTAATGAAAAGAGGGGTGTACGACTTCCTCCAGCAGTGGGGTTGGTCAGTAAGTGCTGAACACTGCCATTGGGCATTAACATCACTGCAAACTCATCGTCTGGATGCATACTGAAGGACTTTACACCCAAGTAATCACCAGAGTTCCAGTTTTGCTCTCCTAGCTCTGCGGAGAATCTAGCCCCTTCTGCTCTGTCAGAAATAATGATATGTCCTAGCTCAGAGCTACTTAAAGCACGACGGGCCGCTTCCTGAATGAACTCAGTTGACCCTGGCTCAAACTGATCCATGCCATCTAGGCTAAAGATAGCCAACTCACCTTGATACTTACCGCCATCAAACAGGAAATCAACCCCGACTTGACCAGACTCACCAACTGTGAAGACGCCAGATTCAAAGGTATAGCGGGGAGAAATTAGATCAGGTGACGGCTCAAATGTGGAGAGATCATCAATAGCGGTTGGTTTATTGGGAGGACTGAGTTCAAGGCTGGGAGCTTCCTCAAGGGTGTTGTCAGATGTAAGGTTAAGAGTGTCTACCTCTGGAATATCACTTGCATTATCGAGAGGATCAATGAAGCTCAGTTCCTGCCATTGCTCTGAAGATGATAAGTCGATTGTAGGCAAAGCAGGGTCAGCTAAAGGCTCAGAGATGCCATCTAGCAAAGGTTCAGCATGTTCAACTTGCCAGATTTGTTCAAGTTCAGTGTTTTCAAGAGGATCAGGTGCTTGATCAGTGAAGTGATCAGTTAAATGTTCACTAGCTAGGAGAGAGACTGTTGTATGCTCCTCAGCGTAATCCACTACACCGCTGGGAGTTAGAATTGGCTCCAATAAAAAAGTTTGAGTTAACTCTTGGCCCTTAGACCGATCAACCATAACCTTGCTTCCTTATATAGACGCTGTTGGTCATATCTCGGTGCATGTCTAGAGTTTTTATGCTAAGCAGTCAATTTTTTCATCTATTTTTCTCCATTAATCTGGAGCAGCTGCCTAGAGAGCAGGGACGAAAAAAAGCGATCGCCTTACTTCTAGAGATTGGGCGATCGCTATGAGTTGCCAGAGCACACTCAAATGGAAATTAGTAGGAGATCAAGAAGAGATTAGCGAAGGGTCTGTTTTGGTTTACGGCGATATAAAGTGAGAGCACTGATCAATATAGTCCATAAGCCTGCGATCGCAGACGGTTCTGGAATCGGTTTCTTCTCGCAATCAGAGCATTTTGGTGGATCAGGAATGGGACCAACCGGATCATCTGTAACGGGTAGATCAACAGCGGTTTCTAGACTTTTGATCGTGAAGTTACCCTCAGGCTGATTAAATGCAAGCTGAACTGCAAATGGATCATTGAGATTGTCGGTGAGAGCAACCCACTCGCTTCCCGTTAAGGTATTCTGAATGCCAACAATACTGAACTCGGTCACACCGCCTGGAAAAAGGTTCGTAAAATCAAACGTATCTCCTGCATAATAAGGGCCAAAAACTTGTCCATTGACAATTATAGAATAGGGTGTGAAGACTGGAAGACCCCCATCGGTTGGAGAAGTTCCGCAGGGAAAGTCTCCGATTGCATAGAAACTAGTGCCTTCAGTAGCAGTATAGGTGAACCCCATAGTCCCTGGCGGATCATACCACTGCCCGCTAGGTACATCATTAAACACTTTCAGCCCATCTATGAACTGATCTGGTAATAGAGGGTTCAATTGCCCTTCTTTAACTGGACAGATCACAGTATGGGTAGGGGGTGCTGGTGGCGGTGAGGGAGCCAGTTGAGAGATCAAGGCGATCGCATCATTGACACATTCGGTGATCAGACTGGCAATGAATTCCCCAACAGGTAACAGAGATTTAGCAAAACGGAGCCCAAAAACTTGTTCACCTTTCTGAGAACCAAAAGTAGGATCGAAGCCATCCTCTACTAAATCTTTTTCTGCCAGCAGAGCAATCTCTCCGATTTTGTTGCCTGACTCTATGACATTCGGCATCCAGCTTTCTGGCTCACTATAAGACCCTAGAAACGTATAGGGACCGAAGTAAGAATCATTCCAAGCGAGGTCTCCAACGGTTGCTTGATTCCCTGTCAAATTGGTTGTGACTGCATTGTGATTAGCAAAGTTGGAGTAACCAGCATTCTCTGTTGTGACGCTGCGGAGTCTAACGTTGTCATAAACACCAACGGTTAACGATGCAGAATCATTGGTTGGTGCGAAGCGAATACCATACAACTGTCCTGAGTTATTGGCTGCTTGTAGATTACCGAGTCCAGAAAAATCTAGAATTAAGTCTCCCCAACCAATGTTGGAGTTACTAACGTCAAAACATCGAGTGGTTGTACAAACTTGAGGACCAGTCTGTTTGCCATACACTGGTAGGTTGCTATTGATGGCGACAGTAATGCTATTGGTGAGGGGGTCATCTTTGATCGCCATGCTGTAGATTTCAAAGACCGAACCGGGAAGGACGACCCCACTATCATTCACGCCTAGACCATCTAACGAATTGTCGATGGTATACAACCATCCTTGATTGAGAGTCGCAGCAACGGTGGGCTTGGCAGTCCAGACTAGACCACTAGTAACCGTTAAAAGGCTGGCAAGGCTCGATATAAGACGGTATGGAGCTCTTGGCTGTGAGAAAACAAGCGTGGATGAAACCACCCTGAATAAAAAAGGTTGAAGCAGCGATCGCAGTTTCATGATGGTAGATGTCTTTAGAAGCTTTATGGTTGGTGAATCAAGCATCCAGTCAGGAAATCGCACTGACTTGCAATCGTCTAAGGCGACCGAAGCACTAAGTACGGAGATGTATTAGTCGCTTTATGTTCATGCTCTTAGGCGTTATCGATTGAGGTTATCGGAAATATGGTGTTTCTGGTTATTATTTCTCAGTAACTTTACGTACTCTTCATGTTAAATTCGATCAAAATCCATAAAATAGTCGTGAGGCTTTTGTGCAATGAAGGTCAAAGAAACTGAATTCTGCACGTATCGCTCATTCGCTTGACCTTAAATACTCTCTTGCTCAAGTAACGGTTTTTATGCAGACCGCCAAAAATTTTATTCACTTAGCGTTCAAGGTCGATGTACTCGTTTGTACGGGGTTAATCTTGAAGCTAAGATGGCGGCTGTTGGCATAAAATCGCTAAATTTCGGCTGAATGCAAAGTATAGGTTGCTTGAGTTAGCTAACAACTGGTGCCTACCATGCCTGATTTTGAGGACAATGAACTCAACCAGCAACTTCTAGAGTTGGCGATCGCGGCTCAGCGTGCTCCGTCCAATTCCGAAGCCCGTCAAACTGCCTTGACACAACTGATGAATCTGATCGCGCAGTCAGGCAAACTACAACAGCCTCACCGCACCCGCTTTTCTCAAAGTAATTATGAGGAAATCTACGCGGAAGCACGGAAGGATTTGTTTACGTATATCCATGACGGGGGAATTGACAAATACGACTCTCAACGTGGCTCAGTCATGGCTTGGGTCAATAACCTGATGCGATATCGGGTCATTGATGCCAGCCGCAAAATTATTGGGAATCACAGTGGTAGTCGAGGTGAACCCTATGTATCAATGCACTCCCTCGATCAATCCACCTCCCAAGGCCGCTTAGAATGGGAAGCACAGGCTGTACCCGTTTCGACTTCTGACTTGATGAGAAAGTGCTTAGAAGAGGATAGGACTGGTGAATTTCGGCGTAAACATGTTGAGAACCATCCAAAAGCTTCGTTTCAAGCGATCGCCCTGAGTAGACTGGAAAACGAATCCTGGAAATCCATCTCAGCACGCTTAGGAGTTCCGGTACCCACACTCAGCCGCTTTTTTGAACGATATAAGCCAAGGTTCATTTCTCAATTTCGGGCCTACGGTTCGGACTATTCACAATTGAGCCTGAGAGAACTAAACGATGAGTAATCACCCCGTTATCACCATCCCTCTTGATCAGAGTGCTCATCTTTTAGCACAGAAGTTTTCCCTAAGATATCTTGCTCAACCGTCAAAAGCAGAGCAAGTCTACCACAACATCCTTTGTATCTGTGCCATTTATGATTACCTATCGCTCAACGGATTTGAAGCCAACCTGGAAGATAGCGATAGTTGGGATACTGATATTCAGACGCTCTCGGATGTGGCAGATGTTCTAGTGGTCGGTTTGGGTAAACTAGAGTGCCGTCCCGTCTTACCCGGAAGCTCAACCGTGTTTGTGCCTGCTGAGATTTGGTGGGCAGATCGTATCGGCTATGTCGCAGTTCAACTGGATCGCCCTTTACAGGCAGCGACTCAAGCGACAATTCTAGGATTTTTGGATCAAGGCTACTTTGAGGCATCAGAGAGTGAGCAGGTCCCCCTACCAAATCTAAAGCCTCCTGAGCAGCTATTACAATACCTGGAGTTATTGCAACACCCTCAACCTGTTCGCTCTTTCATCCATCTCAGCCGCTGGCTAGAAAAGCAAGTTGAGGTTGGTTGGGAAGCAGTGGAGAACTTAATTAAGTCTACAGACATACGGCAGGAACTTGCTTTTAGAGCTTGGGACAATAACCCAGAAAGTGTCGTTCGAGCGCAGCTACTTGACCATCAATTACAACTCAAAGGAGAATCGGTTGTCCTCTTGGTAGTACTAACTCCCAGCAATGATCAGCGACTCGATATTCGGGTACAGGTACACCCTGTTGGGAATACTCAATACCTTCCACCTCGCCTAAAACTAATGATGCTTTCAGAATCGGGAGAGGTCATGGCGGCTAAATTAGGTGAGCCTTTGATTTCGGAGTCAAGGGACTACCCTCAAGATTCTTTTATTCAACTGCGGCGATTTACATACCCCTTGGGTAAACGATTTAGCATCCGTGTCATGTTGGGTGAGGCTAGTGTCACGCGTGACTTTATGGTGTAATTTCCTGAGTCAATCAATACAGCTATGAGCAAGTCTATTGTCCTGAATTTTGGCTCAGGAGATTTACAGCACGGATTTTCCCAGATTCAGGTCGAGGTCCGAGAACCCTATCATCCTGCACCGATTAAGTTGAGGGCCAGTTTACCTGCTGCTCCGGATTTGGTGGAGCTTTACCGTCGCTGGCAAATGTTTTATCGCGAGTATTACCAGCAATTTAGGCAGCGATCGCAACAGCTAGCCATTGTGATTGATCCTGATTTGGACGTAGATGAAGCAGACCTAACCAACTTTTCAGAGATTGATTTTGAGGAACTCAGACAACGCTTACCTGAGCGCTTAAACGATTGGTTAGATTCAGAAGGGTTCCGAGCCACCGAACGCCAGTTGCGTACACTGCTGGACCCCCAGGAAGAAATTCAGATCACGATTGAAACTGAAGATGACCAGGTGCGCCAGTTGCCTTGGTGTCTCTGGAGTTTCTTAGATGATTATGTCAATGCCGAAATTGAACTGAGCAATCTTGAATATTGTCCTTCTCTCAAAACAGCAGCAGAGACTAACAAAGGCGTGAGGATTTTAGTCTTGCTGGGTAACAGTGAAGGAATTGACGTGACCCCTGACCAAAAAGTCATTGCTCAACTTGCTGGTGCAAAACCCAAATTTTTGACAGAACCGTCAGCAGAAGCAGTCAGCGATCGCCTTTGGAAGCAAAGCTGGGATATCCTCTTTTTCGCCGGACACAGTTCTAGCCGGGAGGAGGAAGGATGTTTTTACCTAAACCAGACTGAAAAGCTAACCATTGATGATTTACGCCCCGCTTTACGAACTGCGATCGCCAATGGATTAAAGTTGGCAATTTTCAACTCCTGCGATGGCTCTAAACTTGCCACAGAGTTAGCTGATCTGCATATCCCAGCAATTATCGTTATGCGGGAACCGATCCCCGATGCGATCGCTCACCGATTTCTGAAATATTTTCTTGAATCCTTCTCGACAGGGGCTTCCCTACACAAAGCCTTTCGAGATGCCCGCGAAAAGTTACGTGTACAGCAAAGGCGTTTTCCCTGTGCAGACTGGTTGCCCATGTTGTTTCGCAACCCTACTGAACCGGCTCCAACCTGGGTACAGTTGTTAAATCATTCGCAAAGGTCTTCTCGTACAAAATCTAAGCAGCCACGTTACTGGCAAGTTTTAATGATCGCTTTGTTAGTAACTGCTTTGATGCAAAAAATTCGACAATTCCACTTTTTTCAACCACTAGAATTAGCCAGTTTAGATCAGATGATGCGAATTCGGCTGGAGAAAGAACAACCGGATAAGCGTTTGTTTGTCATCCAAGTTACACCAGAGAGTTTGAAGGAACTCAAGAAAGAGCCAACTGGATTCCTTGATGGAGATGAGGTAGCTGATATACTACGAAAGCTTACTCAGAATAAACCTCAAGTTATTGGTTTGGATATTTATCGTGATAAAGAGCAGTATCTTAGCCCTAAACTTAAACAGCAATTACAAAAAATTCCAAATTTAATCGGTATTTGCAAGGTTCCTGATGAAGATGAACCTCGGAGCATAGGGAACCGTCCACCACCCGGAATCCCTATAGAAAGGATTGGGTTCAGTGACTTTGCACCACTCGATGTAGATCAAGTTCTACGGAGACATCTTTTTGAAATGCAAGTTGACGAACCGAAATTTTGTGAGACTCAAATCTCGTTTGCTACTCAAATTGCCTTAGCTTATTTTCGAGCGAAAAAAGTTCCTCTTGATATTAATAAAAAACCCTGGAAGTTCAGAAATGTGACCGTACAGGCCATGACAGGTGGCTATCCTCAAAGTGTCGATTTAGGAGGTATGCAAGGAATGATTCGCTATCGCTCCTATGATAAGTTGGAAGATATTGCTCCATCAGTCAGCCTCAAAGACTTTTTGAATGATGACTTTGAGCCCAATGAAGTCCAGGGACGCATTGTATTAATCGGTTACAATGTGCCCGGTGAAGATAGCGATCGACTATTAACACCCTACCCTTTGAAACATAATGGGGGAGAACGTCGGACACCTGGTGTCTTTATTCATGCTCAAATCATTAGCCAGCTATTAAGTGCTGTTATGGATAAGCGTCCTCTCATTTGGTGGTGGCCTCGGTGGGGAGAGGCGATTTGGATTGCTTGCTGGGCGTTGCTTGGTGGAGCGATTGCTGTCAGCAGCAAGAGTATCCATCAAACAGTAGTTTTAAGTGTGTGTTCTGTAGGAATGCTTTGGCTCATTTGTTGGATAGTATCCCTGGAAGCCGGTTGGATACCTTTTGTGCCAGTGGCTTTAGCTTTGTTGGCAACCAGTGGCTCTGTGATGTTGATTGCTCAGCTGGTAACGATCAGTGTTCCATCAAAATCGAATTGACTTCACTAATAAAAGGGTGACTACCATGAAGGTTCAGGTTCTATTAGGTTTATTTATTCATATATCGACAACAATTCTTGCTCTGCAACTGGGGGGCAAATCCTCTCTGGCTAATCCCCCAAGCGATCGCCCTGCCACCAATCAATCCCAATCAACCTTGTTACCAAAACAGCTTACTCATCTCATTTTCAATTCTAATGCTGTTCCAAAGGGGAAAAAAGCTCCTGGTCGGCGAGCCAGTGGTGGAAGAAGACCAAATTCTGAAAATCCAGCCTGTCCTCAATTACTAGATAAAGGACTAACTGCTTTAGTGTCAGAACGCAAAGAGAGAATTAGCGGTAATAAAGAAGTACAATCTGTTTTGGGATTAAGTGCGTCTGAGCCCTTAACGCTTTGGTTTTATGTTCCTTATACCGAACCCCTCCAAGCTAAGCTGACCTTGGTAAATGATCAAGGTAATCACTCATACCTAATTAACCTACCAAAGCAAGCAGGTATTGTTGGCCTAGCTCTTCCACCTCAGGTCACTCAATCTTTGAAAGTAGATCAACAATACCGATGGGGTTTGTCAATTATATGTCATCCTATGAGTCCATCACTTAATCCCAATGTCTCGGGATGGCTGCAAAGAGTTGAGCTACCTGCCCTATCTTCTTCGGAGTCGGTTAGCGAAAAACTCCTATATTATGCCAACAGGGGTATTTGGCATGATGCTCTTACCTTACTTGCTAATCAACGGATGGCTAAACCGAACGATGCCATTATCAATCAATACTGGGGAGATCTGTTAGATGCGGAGCAGTTAGGTAACTTAAGCGGCGAGGCCATCGTGCAACAATACTTCCTTAATGAAGAGCTAAAGCCAGTTACCCAGTAGTACAAAAGGAGCCCAGTATAGAGGAGCGCTATAGCTTGGGTCCTTAATGAGTTGTTTTTGCACAGATTGTAACAATTCAGCTTTACTGAACGGAGAGTTAGACTTTTCCTTGAGGGCTGTGTAAAACCGTTGCATTAGATCTGATGTAGATTCATCATCCACATACCAAAGAGAGGCTAAGGTACTACGAGCCCCTGACTGTACGGCGATTCCTGCTAGCCCCAAAATGGCACGGCGATCGCCGTCCGCAGTTCGACAAGCACTCAAAACTAGTAGCTCAATTGGTTCTGGACGTGCTTGACTTTGGATTTCAAAACTCTCCTTGATCTCATTCAAGTTAATCAAACCTGTCGCAGATTTAATACCCGTAGTTTCTGGTTGAGAAGTGAAATCACCGTGCGATGCAATGTGAACGATTGTATAGGGATGAGAATTGATTTGCTGTTGCAAGTTTTTTAGTGTAAACCTCTCATCTGAGAGCTTTATCGCAGAAAACTGTTCTTGCAGGAGCGTCAACTCTACTTCAGCTTGTTCTGGTCCACCTAATTCCTTTGTAATTCCTGCTGCTAAAGTAATTAGAGGATGTTGGTAAAGAGGCTGAGGATTTTTTAACTCTAAATTAAGATGGAGAGTAACTGCATAATTCTCAATTAGGTATCGATCAGTAATAGGATCTTTTAGGGCAGCCATTGGAATATTGCGAAACTGTCCATCTGGTACAAATACTAAGGTTTCAGTTTTAGTGTTTCTCAAAAGTGATCCATTTTCCGAGGCTTCTAAAGGCTGAATAAGCCACTTGTAAACTGTTTTGGCTGGTTCCTGATCTATAGAATCGAACAGATCTTGCTCTAAGATATAGCGGAGTTGGGTTAACTTCGTTCGAACCTCAGATTCTGAGACAGGTTTGGCAAAATAAACTAATTTTTCCAATCCAGGCAGTTTCGCAATTACAGCAACTTGTTTTGGCAGGATGATTGGGTATAAGATCGCTGCACCATTCTGATCAGATAGACTATCTAGCTGTTTGGGGTTCGCAGGTTGCAACGTGCAGCGCAGATAGTTCTCCAATTCAGCAAGTTGAAGAGACTCTAGAGTTTTACGGGCTTTCTCTAATTGGGATTGATCGGGAGCAATAACTCCATCTGAAGGTGACAGCAATAGCTCAATTAACTGGCGATAGACAGGCTCTACTTGGTCCCGAAAGGAGAATTGAATATCTGAGTTTTTGAGACTAATTTGATTGTTGCGGACTTGATTGAGGTTGGCGATCGCCATCTCATATTCTTTGATCGCAAGTGGAATCTGATCTTGTTGTTTGAGTAGACGGCCCAACTGCCAGTGCCATTGGTAGGCGATGTCTGGGGCAATAATTTCTTCAGCGATCGCGACCGCAGATTGGGTGTAACCTTGAGCTGAGAACCATTGACTTTGGGATTCAGCAAACTGACCTAAATATCCCTCAGCAAAAGCTTCAGAGCGGTGATCGCCTAGTTCTTTAGCTTGCGCTAACG